>JAABRY010000024.1 GCA_011390645.1 Gemmatimonadota bacterium | reverse complement strand
TCCGTCTCGGCGGTGCCGGTCATGCCCGCGAGCTTCTCGTACATGCGGAAGTAGTTCTGAATCGTGATGGTCGCGAAGGTCTGCGTCTCTCCCTTGACCGTCACGCCCTCCTTCGCCTCCACCGCCTGGTGCAGTCCGTCCGACCAGCGACGCCCGACCATGATGCGGCCGGTGAACTCGTCCACGATCAGGACCTGGCCCTCCTGGACGATGTACTCCACCTCGCGCTCGTAGAGGGCGTGCGCCTGCAGCAGCTTGTGGATGATGTGCAGCTGCTCGCTCTTCTGCGCGTACGCCGCCTCGATCGCGTTGCGGCGCTCCAGCTTCTCGTGCGCCTCCAGCGACTCGTCGGTCTCGACCGCGTGAATGTCCTGCGAGATGTCCGGCACGAGGAAGAGCGCCGGGTCGCCCGGCGAGAGCGCGGCCGCACCACGATCCGTCAGGTGGACCGAGTGGCCCTTCTCGTCGAGGACGAAGTAGAGGTCATCCTCCACGCCGCGCATCGACTGCTGCTTGATCGGGAGCTTGCGGTCGGCGATCGCATCGAGTTCGGCACGGTGCAGCAGCTGCTGCACGCCGGTCTCGTTCACCATCTTGCCGAGCTTCTTGTTCTTCGGCATCCCGAGGCGCGCCTGATAGAGCTTGATCGCGGCGTCCTTCTTCGTTGCCTCGTCCGCGAGCAGCTTCTCGGCCTCGGCCAGCAAGGTGTTGACGACCTCGGTCTGCTTGCGCACCACCTCGGCCACCCGGGCGTTGTTGGCGCGGTAGACGGTGCTGTCCTCATCGCCGACGGGTCCCGAGATGATCAGCGGGGTGCGCGCCTCGTCGATCAGGATCGAGTCCACCTCGTCGATGATCGCGAAGACGTGGTCACGCTGCACCCGCTGCTCGAGCGCGAAGACCATGTTGTCGCGGAGATAGTCGAAGCCGAACTCGTTGTTCGTGCCGTAGGTGATGTCGGCGCGATAGGCCTCGCGACGTTCCGGCGACGACGGCATCGTGTCGTCGAGGCAGGAGACGGTGAGCCCGAGATAGTTGTAGAGGTGTCCCATCCACTGCGAGTCGCGGCGGGCGAGGTAGTTGTTGACGGTGACCAGGTGTGCGCCACGCCCGGTGAGTCCGTTGAGGTAGAGTGGCAGGGTGGCCACCAGCGTCTTGCCCTCGCCGGTCGCCATCTCGGCGATCCGGCCGCGGTGGAGGTTCACGCCACCGATCAACTGGACGTCGTACGGGACCATGTTCCACTCGGTTGGCTGCCCGGTCACATCGACCGTCGTGCCCACCAGGCGGCGACACGCCTCACGAACCGTCGCAAAGGCCTCCGGAAGCAGGTCGTCGAGGACATCGGTGACCCCCTGCTTCCACGCGGTCTCGGCCTCGACCAGTTGGCCCTCGAGCGCATCGCGCTCGATGGGGTCGGCACAGTCGTGCTTGGCCGCCCGGATCCGATCCACCTCGGCCCGCAGGGCGTCGGTGCGCTCAGCGAGGATGCCGCGAAATTTCGCGGTCTGCCCCTTGAGGGCCTCCTCGTCCAGGCCCGCCAACTCGGCTTCATGCGCATGAATGGACTGCAGCAGCGGCTGCAGCTTCTTGACTTCCCGTGCCTGACGCGATCCGAAGATCGATTCTACCACCTTCTTGATCATGTACCCTCGCTTGGGGTCCCGTACAATCGCAACCCGGAAATGTAACCCGCCACGGCCGCTGGAACCCATCCGGCCAGTGACAACCCGGCCGCCGCACGCGTACGAATCGCGGTACTGGAGAGTTCCAGGCGGGGTACCTGCACCAGATCTCCCATCCCCTCCGGGGGATCTTCCCCGCCCCGCACGAAGGTCGCGAGCCGAGCGAGATCCCGGATCTCGTCGGGGGCGCGCCAGCGCGGAAACTGCCGTGCCGCATCACCCCCCAGAAGGAGCACCAGCTCCGCTCCGGGGTGTTCGGTCGCCACCTCGCGCAGGGTGTCCACGGTGTACGACGGGCCCGATCGCCCCAGTTCCCGGCGGTCGACCTCGAGCCCAAGGACCTCCGCGACTGCGAGCTCCACCATCCGCGCACGATCCTCGGGAGTGGCGCCGTGCTCGACTTTCAGCGGCTGACTGGCGGCTACCATGAGCAGGACACGATCGAGGCCCAGCTGCTCGCGTGCCAGCTGGGCCACAATGAGGTGCCCGTGATGAATCGGATCGAAGGACCCGCCGAGGATCCCCAGACGCATCTCAGCCGCCGTCCTTCGCTCCGGCATCAGCACTCGGGCACGTCGCCTCGAGATTGGGCGCCTGAGGATGGGTGCGGCGGAAGTAGGCGCACGCCTCCGAGACCTCCTCGACGTACCCGAGAGTCTGATACGTCTCGACCAAGCGCTCAAGCGCCTCCGGCACAATGGCCGCCTGCGGATAGGTCGCGACGAGGTCCTTGAGGTACAGGATGGCGGAGTCGAGTGCCTTGTACCGGATGTAGAACTGGGCCGCCTTGTAGGTCTTGAGCGCGAACATGTCCTCAAGCTCACGGATGCGCACGCCCGAGGCGCTCGCAGCGGGGGTGCCGGGGAACCGGCTCTGCACCTCCTGGTACGTCGCCATCGCCTGCATCCCGTAGGTCGGGTCCAGTTCTGCCCGGCGCCAGAGGCGGGAATAGGCGTCGGCGGCTCGCTTGAGTGCCTCGGGAGCCAGGGAATCCGAAGCGAAGTCGTCGGCCACCCGGCGGAACTCCCGCACCGCCTGCAGATTGCTGCCTTCACCCAAGCGCGCCTCGGCGATCATGAAGCGCGCGGCGGGACGTCGCGGATCGCGTGTCGGCAACTCCAACTGCAGCCGCTCGAACGCGATGATCGCATTGGTCCACTTCCGGTTAGCAAGCAACCCTTCGGCGTTGGTCCAGAGGGAGTCGATCTGCCCTGGCGTCAGCGCCACCGCCGCGGTCGGGGTGGTGGACGGACGATTCCCGCCGCCGCAGGCGACCACCGCAAGGGACAGCACAAGCACAACGTTCCGCATCAGGGCCTTTCAGAACTGTCTGGTGCCACGGGCAGGGCCGGCTGCGAGCGCAGGCGGTCCAACGCGAGGGCAGTAATCGTGTCGGGGCTCGCGCGAGCCGCTGCCACCGACTGCCATGCCAACATCGCCGAGAACGGGTCACCCTCGATGAGGTGCAGATCGCCGAGGGCGACCAGGGCTCGGCGGCCTGCTGGGCCATCGGGTGCGCGGCCAGCGGCCTGCTCCAACCATTCCTTGGCGTCATCCACCCGATCAGCAAGCATCGCCTCGAGCCCCAACCGGGTCTCGCAACTCGCCCACTCTTCGGTCATCCCGGCGTCGAGCCCGCTCTGGCTCCGCCGTGCCACCATGATGTACACGGGGACTGCGAGGTCGCAACGCCCCTGCAATCGCTCCGCCGAGGCCAAGCGCACCAAGGCCGCATCGGTGCGCCGGGGTCCGGGACTCGTGGCCAGCACGGCCGGAACCAGGCGCACCACGTCAGCGGCCGCGAGATCATCGCCCAACGCCACCCGCAATGCAAGTCGTCCCACGGGCCAGCGGGGTGCCACCTCACGGAGCCCGATGAGCGCATGGCGCAGGGCCAACTCGTCGCCGCTACGCTCGGCCGCGAGCGCGGTGCGCGCCAGTCCGGCCGCAGCATCACCGATGCGGGCCGAATCGGCCCGCGCGAGTCGCGCCCACGACTCCGCCGCCTCGGGCAACTGTCCAGCAGCCAGGGCGGCCTCTGCGCGCTTCGCGAGCACTCGGGGCGACCCGCCCCCACGTCGCCACTCCGCCAGTGCATCGGTCACGCGGCCCTCGACCCAGGCCGCGTCTCCGACGCGCTCGGGATCAGGTGGCCCGCCCCCGCATGCCGCCAGCACCAGCGCCGCCAGCGGCCACCACCTCATTCGGGAATGCGTTCCAGCATGGCGAGGTAGGCGTCCACGCGCTCGAGATCCGGCCGTGCGGCCCGGCACGCCAGCCAGACATCCCGGGCGCCCGCGACGTCACCCGCGAGGTAACGACAGAGACCGAGCTGCATGCGCGCCTCGGTCCAATCCGGGCGTGCCGCGAGAATCAGCTCCAGCTCCTCCCGCGCCTGGAGCGGATTGCCGGCCTCGACGAGGAGGCGCGCCAACCTGAGCCGCAGATCATGGAACAACGGACCGAGCTCGACAGCCCGGCGATATTCCAACACCGCTTCGCTCAACGCTCCGGCTTCGGCATACAGCTCGCCGAGGCGAGCATGCTCGTTGGCCAGGCGGGAGGCGAGGGGGCCACTCAAGCCCGCGACCGGCGGTCCTTCCGAGGCGGACGCGGCCTCGAAGGCCACGGCGGCCTCAGCCGCTCGCCCCAGTTGGTTGAGCACCAACCCCATGTGCAGGTGGGCCTCGAGATAGCGCGGATTGAGGGTGACGGCCTGCCCGAACGACGCGAGGGCATCCTCCGGGCGATCCAGCATCGTGAGACAGAGCCCACGCAAGTGGTGTACATCGGCGTAGGCACGCTCGGATCCGTCGGCGTCCTCAAGGCAGAGCAACGCGCCGTAGTAATCACGAGACGCGAAGCGCTCACGCGCCGTGCCAAGCAATTCACGAATGCTCAGGCGCATCAGGCGACCGCCGTGCGGAAGTACGGAATGCTGCGGGCCAGTCCCTCGCGCAACGGCACCTTCGGCTCCCATCCGAGAATTTCCCGCGCCACGGTAATGTCGGGTTGCCGGACCTTCGGATCATCACCCGGCAAGGCACGGTATTCAATGGGGGACGACGAGCCCGTCTCCGCCAGCACGGCCTCGGCGAGTTCAAGCATCGTGAACTCGACGGGATTGCCGATGTTGGTCGGCAAGGTGCGATCGGAGTTGAAGAGGCGGTAGATCCCTTCCACTTCATCCGACACGTAGCAGAACGAGCGGGTCTGGCTGCCGTCTCCGTACACGGTCAGCGGTTCACCACGCAGCGCTTGCACGAGGAAGTTCGACACCACGCGCCCATCCTGCGGTCGCATGCGCGGTCCGTAGGTGTTGAAGATCCGCACGATGCGGGTGTCCACCCCGTGCGTCCGATGATAGGCCATCGTCATCGCTTCGGCGAACCGCTTCGCCTCGTCGTACATCGAGCGCGGTCCGATGGAGTTGACGTGGCCCCAGTAGGTCTCGGGTTGTGGATTGACCTGCGGATCCCCGTACACCTCACTCGTGCTGGCGAGGAAGAAACGGGCGCCCTTCTGACGCGCAAGCTCGAGGCCGTGACGCGTCCCTTCGGATCCCACGCGAAGCGTCTCGATCGGGTGCGCCTGATAGTCCGGCGGCGAGGCGGCCGAGGCGAAGTGGAGCACGCCATCGACGGTCCCCTCGATGTCGAACGCGGCACTGACGTCGTGGCGAATGAAGCGAAACCCGTGGTGCCCCTCGAGATGCGCGAGGTTCTCCATCCGGCCGGTGAGGAGATTGTCGATGCCGATGACCTCATCGCCCGCCTCGAGGAAGCGGTCGGTGAGATGCGAGGCGAGAAACCCCGCGGCTCCGGTGATCACGAGACGCATCAGGCCACCTTCCGGCCGATGCCGGTGTACGCAAAGCCCAGCGCACGCATGCGGGCCGGGTCATAGAGGTTTCGTCCATCCACCAGGATCGGTGCGCGGAGACCGCGGCGCACCCGCGCGAAGTCAGGCGTGCGATACACCAGCCATTCCGTGACCACGACCAGGGCGTCGGCCCCATTCACGGCGTCGTACGGATCGTTGGCGAAGGTGATCCGATCACCCCAGATGCCACGCGCCACATCCATCGCCTCCGGATCGTGCGCCTGGATCGTGGCACCACCAGCGAGCAACGCGTCGATGAGCGTGATCGCGGGCGACTCGCGCATGTCATCGGTGCCCGCCTTGAAGGCGAGGCCCCAGATGCCGACCGTGCGACCGGCGACCGAGCCGAGGAGGCCCTCGAGCTTGGTAAAGAGCACCTGTTTCTGCCGCGCATTCACCGCCTCGACCGCTTCCCAGACCGAGGGTTCCATCCCGACCTGCCGCGCGGTGTGCACCAATGCCTGGACGTCTTTCGGGAAACAACTCCCTCCATAGCCGGGCCCAGGGTAGAGGAACGCCGAGCCGATCCGGGCATCCGATCCGATGCCCTGCCGCACCGCAAAGACATCGGCGCCGACGCGCTCGCACAGCTCCGCAATCTGGTTCATGAACGAGATCCGCGTCGCCAGCATGGCATTCGCAGCGTACTTGGTGACTTCGGCCGACGGGATGTCCATGAAGAGGATCGGTGCTCCGCTGCGCACGTACGGCGAATACAGCTCGCGCAGCAACGACTCCGCACGCGCATCATCGGTGCCCAGCACGACACGATCCGGCTTCATGAAGTCGTCGATGGCGGCGCCTTCCTTGAGGAACTCCGGATTGGATGCCACTGCAACATCCGCGTCGGTCACGGCCCGGATGGCGCTGCGCACCTTCGCCGCGGTCCCCACCGGCACGGTGGACTTGGTGACCACGACCTTGAAGCGGTCCAGATGCTCGCCGATGGTGGTCGCCACCTCGAGCACGTGCTTCAAGTCGGCGGAGCCATCCTCGCCCGGCGGCGTCCCCACGGCAATGAAGACCACGTCGCCGTGGCGAATCGCTGCGGCGAGGTCGGTCGTGAACTGGAGGCGACCCGCGCTGGCGTTGCGCTCGACGAGCGGCTCGAGTCCGGGCTCATAGATGGGCAACTGCCCAGCGTTGAGCCGAGCCACCTTGTCCGCATCGCGGTCGGCGCAGATCACGTCATTGCCCGTCTCCGCGAAGCACGCCCCGGCGACGAGTCCGACATATCCCGACCCGATGACGGTCACCTTCATGCGGGCAGCTTGGCCAGGACGTGGCGGGTGTCCACCGCGAGTTTCGCGTGGCGCTTGACCATCGGCCAGTCGATGCTGGAGTGGTCGGTCACCACCAGAATCGCATCGGCAGCCTGCACGGCGGCTTCCGTCAACGGCACTGACTTGTAGTCAAAGCCTGCCTCCGAAAAGTGCGCCACATAGGGATCGTGGTAGCTCACATCTGCTCCGTACTGGTGGAGCAGGCCGAGAATGTCGAGGGCGGGCGACTCACGCAGGTCGTCAATGTCCTTCTTGTAGGCGACGCCGAGCACCAGCACCTTGGCGCCCTTGATGGCCTTCCCCTGCTGGTTGAGTTCCTCCATCAACTTGCGCACCCAGAAGAGCGGCATCTCGCTGTTGAGTTCGCCCGCGAGGTCGATGAAGCGGGTCTTGTAGTTGAGACCCCGCATCTTCCACGCGAGGTAGTGCGGGTCGATCGGAATGCAGTGCCCACCGAGCCCGGGGCCCGGCGTGAACTTCATGAAACCGAACGGCTTCGTGGCGGCGGCATCGATCACTTCCCAGACGTCGACGCCCAGCTTGTCGCAGACAATCGCCATCTCGTTGACGAGACCGATATTGACGCTGCGGAAGGTGTTCTCCAGCAGCTTCACCAGCTCCGCCGCCTCGGTGGTGCTCACCGGCACGAGGGTATCGATGGCGGGAGCGTACATGGCGCACGCCACGCGCGAACAGTCCGGCGTGATCCCGCCCACGACCTTCGGGGTGTTCTTGGTCTGGTAGGTCGGATTGCCCGGATCGACCCGCTCCGGAGAGAACGCGAGGAAGAAGTCCTCACCAACCTTCAGGCCAGTGCTCTCGAGCGCCGGCAGCATGATCTCGCGCGTGGTGCCGGGATAGGTGGTGCTCTCGAGCACGATCACCTGCCCCCGGCGGAGCGTGGACTTGATCGACTCCGTGGCCGCCACGATGAACGAGACATCAGGGTCCTTGTACTTCGACAGCGGCGTCGGGACGCAGATCGAGATCGTATCGGTCTCACCGAGGCGCTGGCCGTCGGGGGTGGCCTCGAAGCGACCGGTGGCGCGCAGTTCGGCGACTTCGGCGTCGCTGATGTCCTTGATGTGGGAATGCCCCGCGTTGAGTCCGTCGCACACCTTTTCGGAGATGTCGTAGCCGAGGACGCGGAATCCCGCGCGTGCGAGCTCGACGGCGAGCGGGAGGCCGACATAGCCCAGCCCGACGATTCCGAAGGTGATGTCACGGCGTTCGGCGCGGGCAATCAGTTCATTGGCGAGCGACATCGTCAGTACTCCAAGGGGAGAGCAACCCGACGCCCATCGCGGGCGGCGAGGTACGTGGCAACAAGCAGTTCGAGGGAGTGCAATCCCTCGCGCCCGTCAGTGTCCGGTGTGGCGTCGCCGCGCAGGGTCGCGAAGACGTTGTCGTAATACCCACGGTGCCCGTGGCCATACACCGAGGTGGTCGCGTAGCTGGCATCAGCCACCTTCGCATCATCGGGGTGCGGTTCGGCGAACTCCCAATGCTCCACCGTGTTGACCGCCACTCCCCCGAGCCGCACGGTGCCGTGCTCCCCGAGGATGGTGATCGAGCCTTCGAAGTTCTTCGGATGCGTCAGCATCGTCACCGCCATCGTGCCGAGGGCCCCGCTGCGCCAGCGGATCGCGAGCACGCCGGTATCCTCGACCTCGATGCGTCGCGCCAACGTGGCCGTGAACGCCTGCACGCTCTCGACGGGACCGATGAGCCAGTCGAGCAAGTCGACATAATGACTCGCCTGGTTCATGAACGCACCGCCGTCGAACTCCCATGTCCCGCGCCACGCGGCGGAATCGTAGTACGACTGCGGTCGACTCCAGAAGACATTGACCGACACCATGTGAATCCGACCGAAGCGCCCGGCATCGATGGCACGTTTGACCAGTTGCACCGTCTCGTTGCGGCGATTCTGCTTGACCACGAAGAGGTGCACGTCGGCTCGATCGCACGCAGCCACCATCGCCTTGCCATCCTGCCAGCGCGTGGCCATCGGCTTCTCCGTGACCACGTGGCGCCCGGCCTCGGCACAGCGGATCGCCTGCCCGGCGTGCAGCCCGCTCGGGGTGGCCAACACGACGAGGTCGGCGTCAGAGCCGGCGAGCAGCGCGTCCAGCGTCCGAAAGCCCGGCGCCCCGGTCCGTGCCTCGGCCTGTGCCAGGGCGGTCGGATCCGTGTCGCACACGGCAACGACTTCACAATGCGCCGCGTGGGCGTCGAAGGCTTCGAAGTGATTCGCGGCGATGCGGCCACAACCGACCACCGCGACACGCACCTTGCGATCGATGATCGGGGGCGCCCCCACGAGACCGCGTGGCGTGTGTCCGCTCATCCGCAGAACTCACGGATGGCGCCCACCACCTCGGCCTGGTGTGCCTCGGTGAGCTCCGGATACACCGGGAGTGACAGCACGGTGCGCATGGCGGCCTCCGTCACGGGGAGCGCGCCCGGCGCGTAGCCGAGATGCGCGAAGCACGGCTGCAAGTGGAGCGGCAGCGGGTAGTAGATCGCGCACCCGATCCCACGGTCCTTGAGGTGCGCCATCAGCGCATCGCGACGCTCGACACGAATGGTGTACTGGTGCCAGATGTGCTCGTTGGCGTCATCGACGCGGGGGGGGCATACTGCCGGCATGTCCGCGAAGGCATCCTGGTAGTAGGCGGCATGGGCACGGCGGGCATCGTTCCACGCACTCAGGTGGCGGAGCTTGACCAGAAGCACGGCGGCCTGCAGCGAGTCCAGGCGCGAGTTGAAGCCGACCTCGTCGTGATGGTACTGCTTCGCCCCTCCATGCAGCCGGAGCCGGCCCAACCGTGCCCCAAGCTCGGCATCGGTCGTCAGCATCATCCCGCCGTCGCCCCAGCCGCCCAGGTTCTTGGTGGGGAAGAACGACAGCGTCGCGACGGTGCCGAGCTGTCCGGGATGCGTCCACGTGCCGTCGATCAAGCGACGGGCACCGATCGTCTGCGCCCCATCTTCGATGACCGCCAGCCCGTGGCGGGCGGCGATCGGAGCGATCCGCTCCATCGGCGCCATCTGCCCGAAGAGGTGCACGACCACGATGGCGCGCGTGCGCGGGGTGATCGCCGCTTCAATCGCCTCAGGGGTGATGTTGAACGTGACCGGATCGATATCCGCGAAGACCGGGGTGCCACCTGCGTTGTGAATCGCGCCCGCCGTCGCGAAAAAGGTGAAGGCGGGTGCAATCACCTCGTCGCCCGGTTGCAGCGCCAGCGCGCGGAGCGGAAGGAGGAGCGCATCGGTCCCGCTGGCACAGGCAATCGCGTGCGGGACACCAGTGAGTGCGGCGATCGCGGCCTCGAGTTCGGCGACCTCGGGTCCCATCACGAATCCCTGCCGCTCGATCACCGAGCGCAGCGCGGGTTCGATCTCGTCACGAATGGTCTGGTACTGGGCAACAAGGTCGAGAAGCGGTACCGGCATCTGCTTTCCTGGGTGGGGGACCTAACTGCCGTCAATCCCGTAAGTTAGACCCCGTCCGAAGTCGGGGCAACGCGCTCGAGGCGCCCCTCTGCCTCGCGATACGACGTCCCGCAGTCTCCGCAGGTCGCGTGCCCCGCCTCGACCTGCAGACGCTCCCCACACTGGCACGCCCAACCGACCCGACGGGCGGGCACCCCCACGACCAGCCCATAGGCTGGCACGTCGGTGGTCACCACCGCACCCGCGCCCACGAAGGCGTACTCACCAAGCGTGACCCCACAGACGATGGTGGCATTGGCACCGATCGAAGTGCCCCGCCCCACCTGGGTGATCTGGTACTCGTGCTTCCGCGAGACGTGACTGCGCGGATTGATCACGTTGGTGAAGACACAGCTTGGGCCACAAAAGACATCATCGCCCAGCTCGACGCCCTCGTAGATCGACACATTGTTCTGGACCTTCACATTGTCGCCCAGGCGCGCGCCGTCCATGACGACCACGTTCTGGCCCAGATTGCAGCGCGCACCAATCACCGCTCCAGCCATCACATGCGAAAAGTGCCAGATTTTGGTCCCGGGGCCGATGATGGCTCCCGCATCGACATAGCTGGATTCGTGGACGAAATGATCGGACACGGCACGTCCTTGGCGAGAAGTGAACGGACTACGGGGTGCCCACGGTACCATCAGGTCGAATCAGCTTGACCTCCGGGACCAGCGCCACCCCCCACCGCGCGGCCACGCGACTCTGTACCGTGGACATCAGGGTGGTGACCTCCGTCGCGGTGCCTCCCCCGGTATTCACGAAGTAGTTCGCATGCATCGGCGAGACCTCGATCGCCCCCTCGCGGAGTCCCTTGAGGCCAGTCGCCTCGATGAACTGACCGCTCGTGCGCGGATCGCCCTCCGGCCAATCGGCTGGGAGCACCGGGTTCTGGAAGACGCTGCCGCAGCACGGCTGATTGAAGGGGGTGCCATCACGCCGCCACCGGTACAGCGCCTCGGTCTCCTCTTCGAGCAACTTCGGGTCCGCCTCGTGCAGCGCCACCGTGGTCTCGAGCACCACCACCTGCCCCAGCGCACTCCGTCGATAGGAGAAGCCGGCCTCGGCGGCGGGCACCACCCGATCGGTGCCGTCGGGCGCCACCACGAGGACCGAGACCACCGTGTCGCGCCATTCGGCACCGTGGCAACCGGCGTTCATGACGATCCCCCCCCCCACCGTGCCCGGGACCCCGACCATCTTGTGGATGCCACCGTAGCCGGCCGCCGCAGTGCGCCGCGCAGCCAAGGGCGCCGGCAGACCAGCCCCGAGAGTCCAGCGGTCGCCCGCCTGCGTCGCCTGGTCGAGCCCCTTCCCCATCCTGATCACCAACGCCTCCAGCCCGGCATCGGGAAAGAGGAGATTGCTCCCCAGGCCAAGCGCGAACCACGGCACCCCGGCGGCGGTGGCGTGCTGCAACGCGATCGCGACATCCTCCGCAGTGCCCGGCAGCACGACGGTCGCCGTGCCGCCGATGCGATACGTGGAGTGGCGCGCGAGCGACTCGTCCTCGCGCACCTCACCCCGTATGGCCGCGCGCAGTGCCGCAGCGAACGCGGTGTCGCGCGCGTTGGTCACGCGCTCGGAGCCGTTGCACGCGCCATCGCGTGCCACTCCTGGAGCGAGCGCACCTCGCCCGGCCGACTCTTCAGCGCGATGATCGCATCGCACGCGGCGGACGCCGCCGAGAGTGTCGTGGTGTACGGCACCCCGTGTTGCAGCGCCGCGCGGCGCATCGAGTAGTCATCCTGTTGCGTCAACTTGCCGAGGGGCGTGTTGATGAGGAGATGCACCTGCCCTGACAGAATGAGGTCAATGCCGTTGGGCCGCCCCTCGTGCACCTTGAGCACGCGCTCCACGGGAATGCCACGCTGCTTGAGGTGCGCCGCCGTGCCGGTCGTCGCCACCAGGTCGAAGCCGAGTTCCTGGAAGCGGCGCGCAATCGGCACCACCGCGTCCTTGTCGTGGTTGTTCACCGTGATGAACACCCGTCCGCTCAGCGGCAGGGCGCCGTCCACGCTGGCCTGCGCCTTCGCGAACGCCATCCCGAACGAATCGGCGATGCCCATGACTTCACCTGTCGAGCGCATCTCGGGGCCGAGGCGGACGTCCACGCCGGGGAACTTGGCAAAGGGGAAGACCGCTTCCTTCACGGAGACATACGGCGGATGCGGATCGTCCGTCAATCCCATGTCGGCCAGCTTGCGACCGGTCATCACCGCCGCCGCAAGCTTGGCCAGCGGGACGCCGGTCGTCTTGGACACGAACGGTATCGTACGCGACGCGCGCGGGTTCACCTCGATCACGTACACCACACCGTCCTTCACGGCGTACTGCACATTGATCAGACCGACGACGCCAAGTGCGAGCGCGAAGGCACGCGTATGCGCGCGCATCTGCTCGACTTGCGGCTCGGTGAGCACGTACGGCGGCATCACGCAGGCGGAATCGCCGGAATGGATGCCCGCATCCTCGATGTGCTGCATCACGCCACCGATGATCACCTGCGTCCCGTCGCAGATCGCGTCCACGTCCGCTTCGTAGGCATCCTCGAGGAACGAGTCGATCAGCACCGGATGGCCCGGGGCCACACGCTGTGCCTCCGCGAAGAACTCCGACAGCTCCTCGACGTCGTACACGATGCGCATCGCGCGTCCACCGAGGACATAACTCGGACGCACCAACACGGGATAGCCGATCCGTTCGGCCACCACGAGCGCTTCCGGCAGCGACTCGGCGGTCCCGGCCGGGGGCTGTTGGACCCCCAGCTCACGGGTCAACGCCTCGAAGCGGCGACGATCCTCTGCGAGATCGATGGACTCCGGAGAGGTGCCGAGGATCGGGACACCGGCGGCCTCCAGTCCGCGTGCCAACTTGAGCGGGGTCTGACCGCCCAACTGGACCACGACACCGATCGGCTTTTCGACGTGCACGATTTCGAGCACGTCTTCAAGC
This sequence comes from Gemmatimonadota bacterium, assembly GCA_011390645.1. GTDB lineage: Bacteria > Gemmatimonadota > Gemmatimonadetes > Gemmatimonadales > GWC2-71-9 > Palsa-1233. The sequence goes on along the minus strand of JAABRY010000024.1, from coordinate 21,877 downwards.
GTCAGCGGCTCGAAGTACAGGACATCGGAGATGTCGAAGTCCGTCGAGACGGTCTCGGGATTCGAGTTCACCATCACGGTGCGATACCCGAGTTCGCGGAAGGCGAGGGTGGCCCGGACGCAGCAGTAATCGAACTCCACCCCCTGCCCGATCCTGTTGGGACCTGATCCGAGGATGATTACCGTTTCGCGCGTGTCCTCGCCGGGTCCCGCCTCATTTTCCTCGTCCCACGAGGAATAGAGATACGGCGTGCTTGACGGAAACTCGCCCGCGCAGGTGTCCACCGTCTTGTAGGCGGGGCGCAACCCGAGGCGGTGTCGCATGGCACGCAGCTCGGTTTCGGTGCGATCCTTCAGATCGGCGAGCTGCCAGTCGGAGAATCCCGCGCGCTTCATCTGCAGGAGGATCCCCCGGTCGGCCGCATCGTCCTCACCAAGCGGGTGCGTGATCCACTCCTCCTCCATCGCGACCAGTTCGGCGAGTTGGTGCAGGAACCAGGGATCGATGTTGGAGACCTCGTGGAGCTCCTCCACCGACACGCCAGCGATCAAGGCGCGCTTGACCTGGAAGAGCCGCTCGGGCGTGGGTGTGCGAATGGCGGCGAGCAGCGTGGCGCGCTGGGTGTCACCGAGGCGGTCGTCGATCGGGCCTTCCCCGATCACCCACCCGGCGCGACCGATCTCGAGCCCACGGAATCCCTTCTGGAATGCTTCCTTGAAGGTGCGCCCGATCGCCATCGCCTCGCCGACCGACTTCATCTGGGTGGTGAGCACCGGTGAGGCGGCGGGGAACTTCTCGAACGCGAAGCGCGGAATCTTCACCACGACGTAGTCGAGGACCGGCTCGAAGGATGCCGGCGTGACCTTGGTGATGTCGTTGGGCAGCTCATCGAGCGTGTAGCCCACCGCGAGCTTCGCTGCGATGCGTGCAATCGGGAAGCCCGTCGCCTTCGAGGCCAGCGCCGACGACCGCGACACCCGCGGATTCATCTCGATCACCAGCTGCTCGCCGGTATCGGGATTCACCGCGAACTGGATGTTGCACCCACCAGCCGCGACCCCCACTTCACGGATGATCCGGATCGAGGCGTCGCGCATCTGCTGGTATTCGCGATCGGTCAGCGTCATGATCGGCGCACAGGTGATCGAGTCACCCGTGTGCACCCCCATCGGGTCGATGTTCTCGATCGAGCAGACAATCACGACGTTGTCGGCCGCGTCGCGCATCACCTCGAGCTCGAACTCCTTCCAGCCGATCAGCGAGCGCTCCACGAGCACCGAGGTGACGGGCGACAGGTCGAGGCCGCGGGTGAGCATCGTGACGAATTCGTCGCGGTTGTAGGCGATCCCCCCCCCAGAACCGCCGAGCGTGAAGGAGGGCCGCATGATGGCGGGATAGCCGGTGTCGGCGACGGCGGCGAGCCCGTCCTCGAGCGTGGTCACCACGGTGCCCGTCGGCGACCCCAGCCCGAGCCGCACCATCGCCTGCGCAAACTCATAGCGATCCTCCGCGATCCGGATCGCCCGTTCGTTGGCACCGATCAACTCCACGCCGAATTTCTCCAGCGTACCGTCCTTCACCAGCGCCATGGCCACGTTCAGGGCCGTCTGACCACCGAGCGTCGGCAGCAGCGCATCGGGGCGTTCGCGCTCGATCACCTTCGCCACCCACTCCGGCGTGACGGGCTCGATGTAAGTCGCATCGGCCAGCTCGGGGTCCGTCATGATCGTGGCAGGATTCGAGTTGACGAGGATGACGCGGTACCCCTCCTCCCGCAGCGCGCGCACCGCCTGCGTGCCCGAGTAATCGAACTCCGCTCCCTGTCCGATGACGATGGGGCCGGAACCGACGATGAGGATGGACTTGAGGTCAGTGCGCTTGGGCATTCACGAGATCCTGAAGGGTCTGGTCAAAGGGGATTGCGGGGGTCCAGCCGGTCGCGGCATGCAACCGGGAGGGATCCCCGATCAAGACGGGAATATCGGCGGGTCGGACGAGGGATGCATCAGGCACCGCCACGGCGGGGACGCCGAGGAGCGCGGCCAGTTCGGCAAAGCAGGTGGCAAGATGCTGCCCGATCCCGCTCGAGACGTTGTAGGCGGTCCCGGCGGTACCCATGGCAATGAGCAGCAGGTACGCCCGGACGACGTCGCGGACGTCGAGGAAGTCGCGAATGACGTCCAGGTTGCCCACGGGGACTTCGTGACGCATGGTGACACCCGCGTCCCGAATTCGGGCGGCGAACGCTGGCAAGACAAAGCGGGTGTCCTGCCCGGGCCCCGTATGGGGAAAGGCTCGGGCGACCAGCACGGGCAGGTTCAGCCGCTCCCCCATTTCAAAGACCGCGGCCTCCGCGGAGGCTTTGCTTTCGGCGTAGGGTGAGAGCGGCCTGACAGGTGCGGTCTCGGGAATCGGCCCATCGTGTCCGCCACCGTAGACCTCGCCAGTGGACACGAAGAGCAGCTGCGGTCGCTGACCTGCTGCCACGAGTGCGTCGAGGAGCCCGGTGGCGGCCGTCAGGTTGACCTCCATGGCATGCGACGGATCGCGCAAGGCATCGGCCCCCGAGGCCACTGCGGCCAGGTGCACCACGGCATCCACCGGCTCGGCGGCGATGCGCAAACGATCGGCCGCGAGGGTCAGATCGCCATCGACGCGGGTCACGCGTCCCTGCTCCGCCGGCGCGAGCCACGCACTGGGGGGGGCACCGCCAGGACCAATCGCGGCCACGACGTGCCAGCCCTCCGCGAGGGCCTCTCGCGTCATCCAGCGGCCCACGAAGCCATCGGCCCCGGTGATCAGCAGCCGCTTCACCCCGCCAGCGCTCCGCTGGGCCGGGCATGCTTGGGGTTGAGCCGCTCAACATCGGCGTCCACCATCATGTGCACGAGTTGCTCGAAGGTGGTGGCCGGCGTCCACCCGAGTTCGCGATTCGCCTTCGAGGGATCGGCCAGGAGGAGATCCACTTCGGCCGGCCGGTAGTAGCGCTCGTCGATCACCACGTGATCGCGCCAATTCAACCCGACGCGCTCGAAGGCCACGCGCACCAGATCGCCCACGCTGTGCGTGACCCCGGTGCCGATCACGTAGTCGACCGGCTCAGGTTGCTGGAGCATGCGCCACATCGCATCGACGTAATCCCCCGCGAAGCCCCAGTCGCGACGCGCCTCGAGGTTGCCGAGGGCGAGGGTCGTGGTCAGGCCATGCTTGATGCGCGCGACACCATCGGTCACCTTCCGCGTCACGAACTCGATCCCGCGCCGTGGCGATTCGTGATTGAAGAGGATCCCACTGACCGCGAAGAGATTGTACGACTCGCGGTAATTCACCGTGATCCAGTGCCCGTACAGCTTGGCCACGCCATAGGGCGAGCGCGGATAGAACGGCGTGCCCTCGCTCTGCGGAGTCTCCTGCACCTTGCCGAACATCTCCGACGACGACGCCTGATAGAATCGCGCCGTCGGGCAGGCGAGCCGCACCGCCTCCAGGAGACGGGTCACCCCCAGCGCCGTGAACTCGCCCGTGAGTACCGGCTGCGAGAATGACGTCGGCACAAACGACTGCGCGGCGAGGTTGTAGACCTCATCCGGCTGGACATCGCGAATCACCGTCGTCAGCGAGTGCTGGTCGAGGAGGTCGGCCGCCTCGATCCGCACCCGGGGGACGAGGTGCTCGATCCGCTCATAGGAGTGGTGGGAGGTCCGACGGACCACGCCAACCACCTCATATCCCTTCGCCAGCAGGAACTCGGCGAGATACGATCCATCTTGTCCGGTGATCCCGGTAATCACGGCCCTGGGCATGGTCCCCCCTGGGGAGTTGTCAACAGGCGCCCCACCCGATAGATTTGGCGGTCTGTAGTGAAATTGGGTTTTGCATTCAGACTTAACTGATCGAGGAAGTCATGGCGCGCGTCTGCACCATGTGCGGCAAGGGGCCGACCACCGGCAACCATGTCAGCCACGCGAACAACCGGCGGAAGCGCCGCTGGTACCCCAACCTTCAGACGGTTCGGGTGGTGATTGACGAGGCGCCCCGGCGCGTTCGTGTCTGCACCTCCTGCCTGAAGACGCCCGGCAAGGTGGTCAAGGCCACCAAGGCGATCGCCACGGTCTGACGGGGCACCAGCGCTGTACTGCACGGGCGGCATTCCCACGGGATGCCGCCCGTTTGCGTTGGTGCCACTGAAGGTAGCGGGTACAAAAACGGGGGACCCGAGAGTCCCCCGCTGTACCACGGTCCCGACCACGAGCACGCTCGTCACTCCGAGAGGAGCTCGATGCGGGCCATCTCGGCGCCGTCACCAGGGCGATGCCCCAGCTTCAGGATGCGGATATAGCCCCCCGGGCGCGCGGCAAACCGCGGACCGATCTGCTTGAAGAGCTTCGAGAGGATCTCGCGATCCTTGATCTTGCGCTCGACCTGACGAATGGCATGCAGGTCGCCACGACGCGCCAGCGTCACGAGCTTCTCGGCGTACGGCCGCAGCTCCTTCGCCTTGGCAACCGTCGTGGTGATGCCTTCATGCTGGAACAGCGACGCCGCCATGTTGCGCATCAGCGCCCGCTTGTGGGCGGCCGTGCGCGATAGCTGACGTCCCTTGACCCGGTGCCGCATTGCTTACGCGTCCTCTCCGTTGCCGGCCACCGTCAACGGCGACTGGCCCTGATTCACGATGCGGAGGTCACCATCAACCTCCTCGAAGGTCATGCCGAAGCCGAGCCCTTGCTTGGCCAGCAACTCGGCAATTTCCTGGAGTGCCTTGTCTCCAACGTTCTTCACCTTGAGCAGCTCGTCCACCGACTGCTCGACGAGATCGCGCAGCGACCGGATCGAGGAGTTCTTCAGCGAGTTGAGCGACCGTACCGACAAGCCGACGTCGTCGATGGAGCGGGCGAGCGTGGCGGCGAGACCGGTCACTGGCGCAGCGGGCTGCGACCCTGCGGCCGGCGCGGGCACCACATCGGCGACCTGCGGCACCTTGCCGAACTCGACGAAGTAGCGGAAATGCTCCTGCGCCAGCGCCGCCGCGTAGGCGATCGCATCTTCGGGCGAAATCGTGCCGTCCGTCTCGACCGAAACCGCCAGGCGGTCATAGTCGGTGCGCTGCCCGACACGGGTCTCGCTGACGGTGAAGTTGGCGCGACGCACCGGGTTGTAGATCGCGTCGATGCGCACGAGATCCACCGGGAACGACCGGTCCATCGGGTGCATCTCGCTCTCGACGTAACCGCGGCCCTTGTTCACGTACAGCTCCATGGAGACCTCGCGGTCATCCTGGATGTGAAAGAGGACGTGGGACGGGTCGGTAACCGTCGCCTGACCATTGTCGAGGATGTCCGCGGCAGTCACCGGGCCTGGGCCCTTCTTCTGAATGCGGAGGATCGTCTCGTCGACGTCCTCGGCGAGCACCAACGTCAGTGCCTTGAGGCGCTGGACAATCTGGTGCACGTCCTCGAGAACTCCCTGCACCGTCTGATGCTCGTGGACGACACCGTCGAGACGGAAGCCCCACACCGCACTGCCGCGCAGCGAGGAGAGGAGCATCCGACGCAAGGCGTTGCCGAGCGTGTGGCCGAAGCCACGCTCGAGCGGCTGCAGCCGGAACTCGGCAATGTTGGGGTTCCCTTCCAGGCGGGTCATCTCGACTACCTGGGGACGAACCAAACCGTTCAAATCGATGCTCATCGCAGCCGCTTCCTTCAGGTTACTTGGAGTAGAGCTCGACGATCAGCTGCTCCTGGGCGGCCAACGGGATCGCATCCCGGGTCGGCAGCTCAAGGAGACGACCGGCCACCTTCTCGGTGTCGATCGACAACCAAGCGACGGACGCGCCGCGCGACGCCGTATCGAGCGCGACCTTCACCGCGAGCATCTCGCGATCGGCCGGCACCACCCGGACTTCCATCCCCGGGAGCACCTTGTAGCTCGGGATGTCCACGCGATTGCCGTTGACCTCGACATGGCCATGGCGCACCAGCTGACGCGCGGCAGGACGTGACGAGGCAAAGCCCATCCGGTAGACGATGTTGTCCAGTCGGGTCTCGAGGGCGACGAGCAGGTTGGTGCCCTTCACGCCCGGGAGGTGAGACGCCTTGGTATAAGTGGTGCGGAACTGGGTCTCGGTGAGACCATAGATCCGCTTCACCTTCTGCTTCTCACGCAGCTGCTTGGCGTACTCCGACATCTTCTTGATGCGGCCACCCGTGTTGCCGTGCTGGCCGGGGGGATACGCCCGGCGCTCGACCGCGCACTTCTCGGTGAGGCAACGGGTGCCCTTCAGGAACAGCTTGGTGCCTTCGCGCCGGCACAGGCGGCAGACCGGACCAGAATAACGTGACATGGCTCAGACCCGCCGCTTCTTGGGGGGGCGGCACCCATTGTGAGGAATCGGGGTGACGTCGCGAATCGAGGCGACCTTCAGCCCGACCGACGCCAGCGCCTGGATCGCCGACTCGCGGCCGCTGCCGGGACCCTGCACGCGAACGTGCACCTTGCGCAGCCCCATGTTCAGGGCCTCGCGGGCGCAGTTCTCGGAGGCCACGGTCGCCGCAAACGGGGTGGACTTCTTCGATCCCTTGAACCCCGCCTTGCCGGCGGTGCCCCAGGTGATCGTGTTTCCCCGAAGGTCGGTGATGGTGATCATCACGTTGTTGAAGGTCGCGGAGATGTGAACCATCCCCTCCGACTCGACGATCTTCTTCGAGCGCTTTCCGCCCGTCCGGCCAGCAGTGGGTGCAGTCATGGCTTACTTCTTCGTCGCCTTCTTCTTGCCGGCGATGGCCCGACGCGGGCCCTTCTTCGTCCGGGCGTTCGTATGAGTGCGCTGACCACGGACCGGCAAGCCACGACGGTGGCGCACGCCACGGTAGCTGCCAATGTCCATCAGACGCTTGATGTTCATCGCGACCTCGGTGCGCAGGGCACCTTCGGTCTTGACGAGTCGCTCGATGCTCTGGCGGAGGCGTCCGACTTCGACGTCCGAGAGATCGCGAACTCGGGTGGCGGGGCTGATGCCGGTCTCGACCAGCAACTTCTGGCTCGTGACCCGACCAATGCCGTAGATGTACGTCAGACCGATTTCGACGCGCTTGTCGCGCGGAAGGTCGACACCTGCAATACGCGCCATATCAGCCCTGCCGCTGCTTGTGCTTGGGAGTGCGACTGCAAATGATGCGTGTCACGCCGCGGCGCTTGACGACCTTGCAGTTCTCACAAATTGGCTTGACACTTGAACGAACCTTCACGGCAATCTCTCCGGAACCCGGGTTTTCGGGACAGCAGGGAATGATACTGGAGGGGCGCCCCTGACGCAAGCCCGCGCGCGCACACGGCTTCAGCCGGCCGCCTGCCGGAACGCCGCCCAGGCCGCGGAGGGGTCTGGGGCCTCGAGAATCGGGCGTCCGACCACCAGATGCGTCGCCCCAGCCGACGCGGCGGCCTCCGGAGTGGCCACCCGGTGCTGGTCCCCTGCCCCGTCATCCGCCCGTCGAATGCCGGGCACCACAATGCGGCCTGCACCAACGATTGGCCCGACGATGGGCAGCTCGGCGGCCGAGCACACCACCCCATCCGCGCCGGCCGCCATCGCCAGGCGCGCGAGACGGGAGACGGCGTCCCCGAGATCTACCGTGGCATGGCCCGTGGCAGCGGCGAAGCCTGCCGGGTCGTGCGAGGTCAGGACCGTCACCGCGACGAGCTTCAGTCGTCCCGCGGCGGCCTGAACGGCCGCCTCGACCATCGCAGCACCCCCGAGGGCATGGATGGTCGCCATCTCCACCCCGAGGTCAGCCGCGGCACTCACGGCCCCGCGAACGGTGTTCGGAATGTCGTGCCACTTGAGGTCGAGGAAGACCGGGTGGCCATGGGCCACAAGGGTTCGCACGAAGCCACTTCCCGCTTGGGTCATCAAGACCGAGCCGATCTTGACCGGGCACCCTTCCGGCAACTGGTCGAGCAACGCCACGGCACTCTGCGCATCGGGGAGGTCCAGCGCCACAATCAATTCAGCCACGGGTCGACTCCAGGTCACGGACGATGCGCTCCGGCCGTCGCGGATCGGCGAGCCCGGCCGTTCCGATGCCGACCAACGAAGCCCCGGCGCGCAGATACTGGCGCGCATCATCGGCAGAGCGGACGCCGCCCACACCGATGATCGCCAACCCGGGGACACGGTCGGCAACGCGTTGAACTGCCAGGAGCCCGGTCGCGAAGAGCGCCGGGCCACTCACGCCTCCGAAGCCATTGCCCAGCCGGGGCTCGGCACCCTCGAAGACCATGCCCGGCATGGTGTTCACGACCGTGACGCCATCGGCACCCGCCTCCTGTGCCGCGCGCGCGATGCCGGGGATGTCGGGTAGCGCAGGTGAGAGCTTCGCGAAGAGCGGTCGACGCGTCACGGCGCGTGCCCGCGACACCACCGCCGCAACGCTCGTAGGGTCAGCCCCGAATTCCACGCCACCAGCGGAGGTGTTCGGGCACGACAGGTTGAGCTCATACCCCGCATGGGTGTCGAGGTCGTCGAGGCGCGCAATCACCGCAGCGTATTCATCGAGCGTGAAGCCGACGACATTCACCAGCACCTGGGGACGCCGAACGGCCGCCGCCAACTGCGGGAGCGCGGTCGTGCGCACCGCCTCAACACCCGGGTTCGCCAGGCCAACCGAGTTGAGCATTCCGCCGCGGAATTCTGCCACGCGCGGCGCGCGATTGCCCGCACGCGGTGCCAGCGAGACCGCTTTGGTGACAATGCCACCCAGGCGCTCGAGGTCGCAGACACCGAGCAACTCGACGCCGTAGCCAGCGGTCCCCGAGGCGAGCAGAATCGGATTGGCGAAGGAGATCCCGGCCACCGTGCACGCCAGCGTCATTCGAAGACCGTCGCCTCGGTACCGCGCATCTGGCGATTGGCCGCCGCCGCAGCGCGATCGCCGAGATAGAATCCGAGGGAATCCTCGAGGGCGCGGAACGCCGGTGTGACCTCGCCGCGCACGAAGCGGAGGTAGGGGCTCTCACTGAACCCCACCAAGCGGGCGCGCAGCGCCGCCGAGGAATCGGGCTCCAACATCACACGCGCCAGCAACACCTTCGGCACATAGGGCGACGCCGCCCACTCCGTCTCGATGCGACGGAAGAACCACAACGCCAGCGCGGGCGCCCGCAACGAGTCGCGCGCAATCTCTGCCTGATGGAAGAACGCCAGGTCCCCCAGCGGGGCACCCGTGCGTACGGTGTCGGCGTCTTCGAGCAGCGCGTCGGCCAGCTTTTCGTAGCGCTGCAACACGAGCAGGGTGGTGGCGTCGCCTTCGGTGAGTCGATCGAAGCCTTCGACGACGTCGGTCAAACCCTCTGGCGAGCGGACCTTCGCAAGGTATCGTTCGGCCAGCGCCACCCGCGCCTCTGCAGCAGCGGCCGACCCGGTGAGCATTGCGGCAGACTCCAGGTGACGCAGCTGCACCTCGGGCGCGACGGCCGTGCCGCGCGCCACCGCGAGCCGCCACCGCGCCTCAAGCGGCGGCGTACGCCCCGGGAACTTCAGCAGGCGTGCCAGCAGCGCCTCGGCATCCGGGCCATCGCGATCCGCCATGTACCCCAGGATGCGGTGCCACGCAACCGTGGTATCCGCCGCGACAATCACTGGCTCGAGTTCAGTCACGGCATCATCGGTGCGACCGGTGGCCGCCATGGCAATCCCGCGCTCGATCCTCGCCGCCGGACCCGGGACATTCTGCAGCGCGTCGAGTGCCTCATCCCAGCGCCCCGCCGTGACCAACGCGCGGCCCGCCCCGCGGCGCGCCTCGAGCTGCACCGAGGAGTCGGTGCTCTGCAGCAACGGTCGATAGATGTCTGCCGCGCGCGGATCGCCAAGCCGATCGAGGCACCGGCCCAGGTCCAGTCGGAGCGCGTCACGCCAGGGCGCCGAGGGCGCAAGGATGCCTGCCCGCTCCAGCGACCCGATCGCCTGCGTGCAATCACCCATGCGAACCAGCGCGCGCCCCCGCAACCAGAGGGCCTCCGCGCCGCGCTCGCCGTCCGGCTCGCGGGCGTACGCCGAATCCGCCTTGGTCACCACCTGACCCCACAACCCTCCGGCCTCGAACGAGCGGTCCTCACGATCCGCCCGCTCCGCCGCATTGGTGAGGCGCCGAGCATGGTACAAGGAATTCGACCAGGCACAGCCCCCCACGAGGAGCAGCAGCGTCAGCCACGCGCGTCGCATCATCCCCCCCCCTCACCAGTGCCGGTCTTGCGCTCATGTTCCCGGAGATAGGCGATGACCGCATCCGCCAGTGACGTCGCCAGCGCACGCTGACCGGACGGGGTGGTCATCAGCTGGGCGTCCTGGCGGTTGGTACCAAAACCGAGCTCGACCAGAATCGCGGGACGTCGCGCGGTGCCAAGGACAGCGAAGTTCGCCTGCTTCACCCCGCGATCGAGTCCGTCGTGGACCTCGCGCAGGTGCGACTGCACCAGTTGGGCGGCGCGAGCCGATTCGCGAAGGAACTCATTCACCTGCAGGTCCTTCAGGATGAAGTCGAGGCCCTGCACCACCTCGGCCTCCTCCTCGACTTCGTAGCGCAGCGCCTCGTTTTCCATCGCCGCCACACGGGCGGCGTCGGCGGTGCGTGCTTCAGCGAGAAAGAAGGTCTCGAAGCCGCGCGCCTTGTCGTAGCCGGGGCGCGGGTCGAGAGCGTTGACGTGAATCGAGACGAAGAGGTCGCAATCATCGCGGCAGTACCGTGGCGCGCGATGTCCGAGATTGATCAGCGTGTCTGTCGTCCGGGTCATGGTGACCTTCACCCCGCGGCGCTCGAGCTCGTCGCGCACGAGGAGCCCGACCGCCAGGGTCACGTGCTTCTCCGTCATCCCCGACGGGAAGAAGCGGCCCGGATTGCCGGGGTCGGTCCCGCCATGTCCGGGATCGATCGTGACACGGTGACCGGGCCGCAACCCCGAGGGCAGTCGCGCCCGCGCTTCCGCACCGACGCTCGTGGTGGCCGGTCGCGTGACGAGCACATCAATCGGTGGCCCCTCCGCGAGGGTGGCGGAGGCGGCGCTGTAGGTCCAGCCACGGCGTCCGGGATCGGCCAGCACCTGTGACACAAAGGCCAGCGGCACCCACGTCGTGTCGCCAGATCGACGCGTGTCGGCCGGCATCATCTGCATCGCCGTGCCGTCCTCGACCAACGGTGTCCCCGGCAGAAAGCGGAAGCGACCAGTGCCGGTTCGTAGCACCACCCACTCATCGCTGATCTCGACGGTGCCGCCGAGAGCCCGCGCCAAGGTACCGAGCGGCACCAGCGCGCCGGCCGCCGGATGCTGTCGCAGCTCGACCGCGGTGGTGCCACGGGCACTGGTCACCTGGAGGCGTTCAGGGCCCTGACCGAGCAGCAGAAGGGCCATCGCCAGAATCACTGGCGGCCCCGCCATGCCATCGCCCGCGCAGTCTCGCGGTCAGCCAGCTTGCGCTTGATGGTCTCACGCTTGTCGTGGGCTTTCTTTCCGCGCGCCAGGGCGAGCGTGATCTTCGCCTTGCCACGGACGAAGTACAGCTCGAGGGGGACCAGCGTCAGCCCCTCGCGCTCGATGGAGCCGATCAGCTTCTCGATCTCCCGCCGGTGCAGCAACAGCTTCCGCGAGCGCACCGGGTTGTGGTTCCAGCGGTTGCCCTGCTCGTAGGGGGTGATATTCATCCCCTCGAGGAAGACCTCGCCCCGCGCCACCCGGGCAAACGCCTCCTTGATCGAGGCCCCCTTGCGGCGCAGGGACTTCACCTCGGTGCCGGTCAGCACGAGCCCCGCCTCCATCGTGTCGAGGACGAAGAAGTCGTAGGTCGCCTTGGGGTTGCGGGCGATCGAGAGGCGCCCCTCTTCAGAGGGATCGACGGGTTTGGCAGCCATCAGCGCAAAATAACCGCAGTCGCTTGACGCTCGGGGAGGGAGGGGGGTAGGTTTGCCGCCCACGCCGAAGTGGTGGAATTGGTAGACGCGCTGCATTCAGGGTGCAGTGGGCGATAGCCCGTGGGGGTTCGAGTCCCCCCTTCGGCATGACCTTCCGCAGGACAGTGCGGCATTCAGTACCGCCGCATCGCCGGGTCGCGCTCCCGCGCCCAGGCATCCACCCCACCAGCCAGACTGCGCACCCGCGCAAAGCCCGCCCGCACCAGCAGCGCGCGCGCGGTCTCGCTGCGCATCCCATGGTGGCACACGGTGACGATCTCCCGGTCGGTCGGGACCTCCGCCAGCCGCCCGGGCAATTCGCCGAGCGGGATCACCTGCGATCCCGGCAACACCGCAATTTCAGTTTCCCAGTGCTCGCGCACGTCGAGCAGGAGCGGCGGCTGACTCGCGCCGATCCCCACGGCGAGTTCGGCGGTGGTGATCTCCGAAGCGGTCGGATCGGCGCTGAGCGGTCCGATGCCACAGAACGCGTCGTAGTCCACCAGCTCGGTGATCGTCGGCGCCTCGCCGCAGATCACGCAGGCCGGATCACGACGCACGGTCACTTCCCGCACGCGCAGCGCGAGCGCGTCCACCACGATCAACCGTCCGACGGCGGACTGCCCGATGCCGAGGATCCACTTCACCGCCTCCAGCGCCTGCAGCGTCCCGATGAGGCCCGGCAATACGCCGAGCACACCCGCCTCCACACAACTCGGCACCAGCTCCGGGGGGGGGGGATCGGCGAAGAGGCAGCGGTAGCACGGACCGCCCGGCGCACCGAAGAGCGAGAGCTGGCCCTCGAAGCGGAAGATGCTGCCGTAGACGAAGGGGATGCCCTCCAGGACGCAGGCATCATTGACGAGATAGCGCGTGGGGAAGTTGTCGGAGCCGTCGAGCACGAGGTCCCACCCGCGGAGCACCTCGCGAGCATTGGCGGCCGTGAGTCGCAGAGCGATCGGCTCGACCCGCACGAACGGATTCAGTGCCTCCAGGCGGGCCTTCGCCGACTCGACCTTGCGCGTGCCGATCGACGGTGTGTCATGCAGCACCTGACGCTGCAGGTTGGAGGCATCGACCACATCGGCGTCCACCACGCCGAGAGTCCCGATGCCTGCAGCGGCCAGATACAATGCGGCCGGCGACCCGAGCCCCCCCGCGCCGACGAGGAGGACGCGCGCGGCGCGCAATCTTTCCTGACCCGCCAGCCCCACCTCGGGCAAGGTGAGATGGCGCGCGTAGCGCAGCAGTTCGTCGGATGTGAGGGGGGGGGATGCGGCCATGCGCGCCGCCGGCGTCAAGCCCGGTCGAGCGAGACGAGGTCGCGCACCTGGGGCTCATCGAGCATCAGGTCGGCCAACGAAACGCCTTGGAGGAAGCCGTCAATGCGCTGCTGCAGCGCGTGCCACATGGGGCGGATCGAGCAGTTGGCGCCAGGGGCACAGCGATGCGAATCGATGGTGTGCGTGTCGCAGTTGAGCTCGAAGGTCTGGTGCTCGGCCGCGGTCATCACGTCATGGACGCTGATGTCTTCCGGATCCCGCGCGAGGAGATAACCGCCCTTGGCCCCGCGCAGCGCCTCGACGAGGCCGCTCCGACGCAGTCGCAACAGGATCTGCTCCGCGTAGTCGCCCGGCAGGCGCTCCACCTCCGCCAGCTCGCGCGCCGCGATGGCGCCCGCGCCTTCGCGGCGCCGCTTGGCGAGGTGGAGTGAGATGATCAGGGAGTATTCAGTCCAGGTGGTTACCCGCATTCGAGAAATATGACTGGTTTGGTCTGGATTGTCACGGGGTGGAAGGTCGTAGGTCGTAGGTCGTAGTTGGCCACCCTGTGTTGGGCTAGGGGTGAGGGGGCCGATCGTTGTTCGGCGACCCCCAGCATCCGGCATCCAGTATCCAACAGCCCATACGACCCACGACTTACGGCCTACGACCTACGACCGACGACCTACGACCCTATATCAATCCTCCCCCCGCTCCAGCGTCCCCTGCGCCGCGGCAGGCCCGGCGTACGCCGCCGCCCCGCCGTAGCGGTACACCAGCTCGCCGCCGGCATGACCGACCGACCAACCCGCTGCCAGCACGGCAAGCGTTCCGAGGGTCGTCGCGATGCGCGCGCCGCCGCCGAGCCGGTCACGTCGCAATCCGAGCAGACTCACCAGCAGCACCACTGCCCCGACCACAAGGAAGCGATCCGCGGCCTCCTCGTGGGCTTCGAGAGCACCCTCTGGTACGAGCTGTTCCACACGGTCCTCACCGTCTTCCCCCGTCTCCTTGGCGACCAGGCCAGAGCCGATCAGCATCGCGACCAGCAGGACCATCACACCCCAGGTCGGCCTGGGAGCGGCGCCGCGCTTGATCGCGGCCAAGGCGAGCACGGCAGCAAGTGGGAGCAGGACAGCCAGCGCCATCGGCAGATGCACGACAGCCGCATGAAGGGGTTCGGGCAATAGAGTGGACCACATGTCGGCCTCCTTGTGCGGAACGTCGGCCTCATGCCAGCGTGGCATCAGCGGTTCCGATTGGTGGGGACAAGGTCGGGCCTTTCCCCGCAGCACACCATCCGACATCTGTCCGCTTGTGGTGGCGGGGTGACACTCCGACATTTGCCGGATGCCAGAATCATCAGTCCCCGACGATCGCGACGCCGATGTCCGCCCCCTCGACCGGGTCGTGATGGTCGTCCTCGCCTTGGTCGGGGTCGGCGGGATCGTCGATCTGTTGCTCGACGAACCGACGAGTTGGTTGTCAGCTCACGTTGTGCTCGAGCTGGCACTCGTCGCGACCAGTATCACCTTGGCAAGCACCCTCTGGCTTCGCTGGCGCGACGTGTCGGCCGAGCTGCGCGGTGCGCGCCGGAGCCTGGAGGCCCGAGAGACCGAACGACGAGAGTGGCAGACCACGGCTGAGGACGCGCTTCAGAGCATGCGAACGGCTGTCGAGGCCCAGATGGAGCGTTGGGCCCTGACCCCAACCGAACGGGAGATTGCGTTCCTCCTCCTGCAGGGCGTCGGACATCGGCAAATCGCCGAGCGGACGGGCCGCAGCGAACGCACGGTCCGGCAGCATGCCGTCAGCATCTACGACAAGTCCGGGCTGGACGGACGGGCGGCATTGGCGGGGTTCTTCTTGCAGGGGCTGAGTGGGGGAGGAAGTCGTCAGTCGTAGGTCGGAGGTCGTGGAGTGGTGAAAGGTGAAAGGTGAAACGGAATACAGGCGGTCACCGCCTCCCGTTTCACCTTTGACGTTTCACCTGTCGGCCCCTATGACCTGCGACCTACATGCCTTCGCCCCCACCCCAATGACGCCACCCCCAGCGCTGGCCCGAGGGCAAGCATCGCCAGCGCCCACCGCCAGCCGACCCCGTCAACCAGCACGGGCACGAGCTGGATGCTCGCGATCGTGAGCAGGAAGCCCAGCGACGTCTGCAGCGCGAGTGCCGTGCCCACAGCGTGCGAGGGTGCCACTTCCGTGGCGAGTGCAGAGAACTGGGCCGAATCGGCGATCACGGCAACGCCCCAGAGCAGGAGCGCCGCCACCAGGATCCAGGTCGGCAGCACGAAGAGCGCCGGTGAGAGCAGCGCAAGCGTCCCGCTCGTGATCATCGCGCCGTTGGCGACCGTGCGGCGCCCATACCGATCCGCGAGCCAGCCACCCCCGATGCAGCCCACCGCGCCGATGGCGACCACCGCAAACGCGATGGTCCACTCGCCGCCGCCCGGCGCACCGCGTGCAGCCAGCGCCGCGCCCAGGAAGCCGGGGACCCACGCCCAGAAGGCATACAGCTCCCACATGTGACCGAGGTAGCCGCCCGTCACCCGGCGAAGCTCGCGCTCACGCACCACTTCGCCCACGAGCCCCCACGAGAACGGCCGCGAGGGAAACGCATGCGGGCCATCGTGCCAGGTGGTGCCCACCGCGATCGCGCCGAGCAGCGCGGCCGCCGACGGGATGAGCACAATCGGGGCGAGGGCGAGCTCGTCCACGCCATGCAGGAGATACGGGAAGGCCTTGCCGAGCGTGAGTGCCCCCACGATGCTGCCGATCGCGAGTCCGCGACGTGCGACGAACCAGGTCGCGGCCATCTTCATCGCGGGCGGATAGACACCCGCCATCGCCAACCCGGTGATGAAGCGCGAGGCGAGGAGCGGTGCGATCCCATCGGCGAGCAACATCGTCGCATTCGCGACCGCGGTGGCCGTGGCCGCCAACGCAAAGAGACGACGTCCGGGGAGGATGTCGGCCAGGTTGAGCATCGCGAGCGTGAGGGTCCCCGCCACGAAGCCGAGCTGCGTGGCGGAGGTGAGCCAGCCGATCTCGCCTGGCATCAGGCCGAGGTCGGCGGCGAGCACTGGCGCGGCGGCACTCCCCGCGAGCCAGGGGGACATGCCGCCGACCATCGCCAGGGCGAGGAGGATCAGCCGACCCCATCGCCCTGCCGCGGCGTCAGTCACCCGCTGACCGGCACGCCCTTCCCACCACCGGGCACGCCGAGTTCGGTCATGGCACGGAGGTCGAGGATCTCCTCGAGTTCCTTCCCTTCAAGCACCTTCTTGTCGGTCACGAGTTGCTTGATCGTCTTGCCGGTCGCCAGCGCCTCCTTCGACAGCTTCGCGGATTCCGCGTAGCCGATCTTCGGCATCAATGCGGTGACGAGTGCCGGCGAGCGCTCCAGCCAGTGCGCACACATCGCCTCATCCGCTTCGATCCCGCGAATGCACTTCTCGTCGAACATGCGCACCGCGTTGCCGACGATCTGCATCCCGAAGAGGATGTTGTGGGTGATCACCGGCATCATCACGTTGAGCTCCAGCTCACCGGCCTTCGCAGCCATCGCGATGGTGGTGTCGAGCCCGATCGCCTGATAGCAGACCTGGTTGACCATCTCGGCGATCGACGGATTGATCTTGCCCGGCATGATCGATGAGCCCGGCTGCACAGCCGGCAGAATGATCTCGGCGAGGCCGGTGCGCGGCCCCGACGCCAGCAAGCGGATGTCGTCGGCGATCTTGCAGAGGTCGAGCACGAAGGCGCGGAACGCACCGCTGAACGTGGCGATGTCGCCCATCGATTGCATCAGCTGAATGCGATCCTCCGCCACCTCCAACGGCAGACCGGTCAGTGCGGTGAGGTGCTCCACCATCAGCGCCGGGTACTCCCGCTCCACGTTGAGCCCCGTGCCGACGGCGCTGCCACCGATGTTCATCGGACGCAGCCACTCGGCGGCCTGGGCAAGTTTGGCGCGATGGCGCGCGACGGTGCGGCCATAGGCTGCGAACTCCTGGCCCAGACGAATCGGCGTGGCGTCTTGCAGGTGGGTCCGCCCCGACTTCATCACGTGGTCGAACTGCTTCCCCTTCGCCAGAAACGCATCCGCCAAGCCATCGAGCTCGGCCAGCAACTTCGGCAGCGCGCGCAACGTCCCCAGACGCATGGCGGTGGGGATCACGTCATTGGTCGACTGCGCCATGTTGACGTGGTCGTTGGGGTGCACCGGAGCGTAGGCCCCGCGTGCCGCGCCGAGAATTTCATTCGCGCGATTGGCGAGAATCTCGTTGCAATTCATGTTGTGCGACGTGCCCGCACCTGCCTGGTACGGATCGACCACGAAATGTTCACGGTGCTGACCAGCCAGCACTTCGTCGGCGGCCTGGATGATGGCGTCGGCGTATGGCGCTTCGAGACGACCGGTCTGCTTGTGCGTCACGGCGGCGGAGCGCTTGATCATCACGACCGCCTCGACGAAGCCGGGCAGCGGATGAAGGCCGGAAATGGGGTAGTTCTCGACGGCGCGGAGGGTCTGAATCCCGTACAGCGCCTCAGCAGGGACCTGCTTCTCGCCCAGCGGGTCCTTCTCGGTGCGGAAAGTCATGGCGTGCTCGCGTCCTGGTTCAGGGTTCCGGCCCGGAGGCCGGGGGGAACCTAGTCGCGAGGGCAAGAGGGGTAAACTGGCGACTGACGATTCGCGATTGGCGATTGGCGATTCCGAGGAATCGTGCGACTCCCGCCCGCAAGACACCAATCACCAATCGCCAATCACCAATCGCCGCTCGCTGTTACCCCACCGCCTGCACGTCGAGCGTCAGCTTGATCTCATTGCTGACCAGCACCCCACCGGTCTCGAGCGCGGCATTCCAGGTGAGGCCGAAGTCGCGACGGTCGATCTTCCCGGTGGCGAGAAAGGAGACACGCTCCCCCCCCCACGGATCCTTCCCCTGTCCCTCGAAGCGGGCGTCGAGCACCACCGACTTCGTGACGCCCTTGATCGTCAGATCGCCGACCAGCTTGAAGGCCCCATCCACCGCACCCTCGACGGATGTGGAGCTGAAGGTGATCGTCGGAAACTGCTCGACATCGAGGAAGTCACCACTCTTCAGGTGGGTATCCCGATCCGCGACGCGGGTCGTGATGGACGCCGCCTGGAACGTGACTTCGGTGGTGCTTGCCGAGGGATCGGTGGGATCGAGGGCAATCACCCCTTCCATCTCGGTCAGGCTGCCCTTCACCGTCGTGATCATCATGTGCTTGGCGGCGAACTCCACCTGCGAGTGCGTCGGGTCAATTGTCCAGGTCTTGGGTGCGATGGCAGTGCTCGTCATGGTGTGCTCCCGGGTCGTCGTGAAAAGGAACTGGCCTGCGCCCATCCAGCGCATGACAACAATTTACTAGTGAACATTTGTCATGTCAAGGGGTAGTCGCTTGGTGGCCCAGCCGATCAGTTGCCCAGCAGGAAAGGATTGTGGGAGCGTTCCCGGCCGATCGTGGTTTCCGCGCCGTGCCCCGGCAGGACCCGCGTGGCATCGGGCAGGGTCAACAATTCGCGCCGAATGCTGTCGATGAGCGTCGGCAGACTCCCGCCAGCCAGATCGGTGCGACCGATCGAATCCTCGAAGAGGACGTCGCCCGAGAGCGCCAACCCATATCCCAGAAAGGCCACATGCCCGGGGGAGTGTCCCGGGACGTGTCGTACCTCGAAGGTGTACTGCCCCACCTGGAGCTGTTGTCCGGCCTGCAACGCATGCTCGGGCGGGGCGAGGCGTTCGAGCCCGTCGACGCCGAACATTCTTCCCTGCTCCGGGAGCACGTTGTACCAACGCAAGTCATCGGGATGCAACCAGACCGGGGCACCGGTCGCCCGGCGCAGCGCCGTGAGACCGAGGACATGATCGATGTGGGCGTGGGTCAACCAGATGCCGCGCACCACCAGATTGCGAGCCGCGACCTCAGCAAGAATCTCCTCGTGCCCTTCCCCCGCATCCACCAGCACCGCATCCCGTGACGCCGCGTCCCACACCAGCCAGCTGTTCTGGATGAACGCCCCAGTCGTGATGCAGAGGACCTCGGGAGCGTTGCCGCTCACGCGTCGCCCTGATGGGCCAACCACCGCTCGGCATCAATGGCGGCCATGCAGCCCGTACCCGCGGAGGTGATCGCCTGGCGGTAGTAATCGTCGATGACGTCGCCGGCTGCGAAGACGCCCTCGATGTTGGTGATGGTCCGGAAGGGGACCGTCGGCACGATGTAGCCTGCCTCGTTGATCGTCACCTGCCCGCCGAGAAACGCGGTGTTCGGCGTGTGGCCGATCGCGACGAAGAGTCCACCGGCCTCGAGCTCGGACTCTTCCCCTGTCACAGTGTTCTGCAGCCGGAGCCCGGTGATGAAATCGTCCCCGATGACGTCGGTGACCGTGGTGTTCCACTCGACGCGAATCTTCGGATGGGTGAGCGCCCGCTGGGCCATCACCTTGGAGGCCCGGAACTCGTCGCGTCGATGGATGATCACCACTTCCTTCGCGAACTTGGTGAGGTAGGTCGCTTCCTCCATCGCAGAGTCGCCACCGCCAACGACCGCGAGCACCTTGTCGCGGAAGAACGGCAACGCGCCATCGCACACCGCGCACGCCGAGACACCGCCGCCCGATTGCGCCAGCCGTCGTTCATTGGGAAGGTCAAGCCAGATCGCCCGTGCGCCGGTCGCCACGATGACGGCGTCCGCCGTGATGGGGGGACTCCAACTGGGGCGCAACGTGAAGGGGCGCTGGGAAAAGTCCACCGACGTAATGGCCTCGCCCACCACCCGCGTGTCGAACCGCTGGGCCTGCTTCTTCAGCAGGTCCATGAACTCCTGACCGCCAATCCCCTCCGGAAAGCCCGGGAAGTTGTCGATGTCAGTCGTCCACATCAGCTGGCCGCCCGGAATCATCTCAGGCGTCGGCTCGCCTTCGTACACGACGGGGTTGAGGTTCGCGCGTGCCGCGTAGATCGCGGCGGTCCAGGCCGCTGGGCCGGAACCGATGATGACCAGCGTTTCGTGGGTCGAGTCCTGCACGTCGTGTGTCCTGTCGAAAGAAGTCGATGCGAAGCGCAGCGCGCCAAAGATAGAACGTCAGTGGTCGGTCAGGGTTCCCGCGACGGTGCCGGCGGCTGGCACACGCCGGTGGTCCAGCGGAAGCTCCAGTTCTCACCTGTCATCACGCGCACCCTCGGGCCTGCGGCCGTCGCTCGTCGCCGCAGTTCGGCGAGGAACGCCGAGGTGGAATCACTGGCAGGACGAATCACGCATGCCGTGGCCCCATCGAGGCGCGGGGCCAGGGTGAACTGAGGTGCGAGTCCATCGAGCCACACCATCAGGTTGGCCCCGGGGAGGATGGGCGTGGAGTCGAGCGGTTCGTCCCGAACCCGCGGCGCGGTACCAAGCGGCGTCGCCAAGGCTGCCGCAAGGAGGGCCTCGCCCGCAGGACCGAGGGGGGCGCCGAAGTGGCGTGCGACGAGCACCGGCTGCCCCGTGACCGCGACCTCCAGCGACCAGCCGGCGAGGGGGCCCGAGGCCTCGCGTGGCCAGACCCGCTGGATCGCCCCGCCAAGGCGCGCGCGCACCGCATCGACGGGCGGCGTCTCCGGGGGAGGTGCCGCCTGGGCCGGTGCGCGGGCGAGCGCCGTCAACGACTGTGCGTCAGGTACCGCCAGGACGCGGATCGATGGCGTTACCCCGGTCGCAGCGGCAATCGCTGTTTCCAGGCGTCGTTCGAGGGTCTCCGCGCCTTCGGTATCGCCCACCTGCAGCAGTTGCACCGCCACCGCGCCGCGTTCCACCGCCACTTGCTGCTGGACCGACGAGGTCGCCTCTGCCTCCAGGATCCGCGCGACCGCCGTACGCGTCCGGACCTGCCACGCGACCTCATCGAGCGCCTTGCGGAGCGGGAAATAGACCGAGGCCAGAAAGAGCAACGGGACCACCAGGCGCATCCCCAGGCCGTAGCGCGACCCGAACGCCGTGGTCACCCAGTGTTGCACGCGCCCGGCCAGTTGATCGGTGCGGGTGTTCCCCCCCCCAAGGTGATCGGCGGCGAGCTGCTCCGCGTCCACCTCGTTGTACCCCAGCAACAGGAAGCTGAGCACCGCGAAGAGGAGAATGGCGGAGAGGTTCGCGACGAAGAGCAGCGCCGCCCCGCCAGCGACCTCGACCGACAGCGTGCCCACACCGTAGCCTATGACGCAGAGCGGCGGCACCAGGGCGATGCCGATGGCCGTGCCCGCCGCGGCGGACGTCGTGTCCGACGTCTGCCGCACGGTGGTGTACGCGGCCGTGAGCGCGCAGAACACCGCCACGAGGAGGTCGAGTGCGGTGGGCACCGTGCGGGCCGCGATCTCACTGGTGACTTCATGAAACGGGAGCAGCATGGTGACCACGGCCGTGCCCAGCACGACGGTGATCACGCTCAGGATGACGCGCAGCGAGGAGCGGATGACGAGGAACGCACTGCCCACGGCGAAGCCCATCCCGAGCTCGACGATCGGCCCCATCAACGGCGACACAAGCATCGCACCGATCACGACGGCCGTGCTGCCGAGCACGAGGCCGAGCATCGCAATGCCGGCCGCGAGGAAGAGCCGGATCCAGCAGCCCGGCGCGCGCCGGGCGGTGAAACCGAGCCTGGCG
>JAABRY010000220.1 GCA_011390645.1 Gemmatimonadota bacterium | reverse complement strand
AGATTTCTAGAACGGTCTGAGGAAGCTGCCGATCAACTTCGTCACGTCAATCTCGATACCCTCAGCGAGTACGATCGGGTCTTCTTCTACCGCATTGTCAGCATGGATGAAGAGAACAACGGAAACTTGCGAGAGGCGCTAAGAGCCGCGGAAGAGGCTTGGAAGCGCGTTCAGGCAATTCCAGAATACGGAATCCTTGCGCCATCGATTCTCGCTCAACTTGGGTTGTTGCACAGCCGTATCGGGCGCGCACAGAGGTCACTCTGGTTTCTTGAACGAGCTCTTCAAATTACTGACGGTACTGAACATCTGAAAACGAGACTCAGAAGAACCCTCGTCCTTCAAATGCTTGGCCGACATCACGAAGCAAGCACGGAACTCGAGGCCCTCCGCCGACAGGGCATCCCGGAGGCTTTCCTACCTGAACTCAAGTTCTATCAAGGCGAACTCGAGTGGGCTGCACGGAACACGCATGCGGCCGAACTTGCCTTCAGGTCAGCCATTGATGTCAGTCGTAGGCTTCAACTCGCGTACGAGGAGTTCCTTGCCAGCCTCTCACTAATTGGATTGGCGCTCATTGGGGGGTCCCTGGAGGAAGCAGGCGCCTTACTACAAAGGGCGCAAGAGCTCGTCTCTGACAAGACAGACCGTCTCAACTTTCGGTTTCGCGAGGTTCAGTATCTACTTGCTACGGGATCATATTCAGTCGCCCATGCTGAGCATGAACTGAATGCGTTGGATGAAGAGTTCATGGAGATGGGGCTGCTTCAGGAACAAGCCTACGTCAAGCTCCATCGGGCCGGTCTGCTCCTTCGAGCATCGCAAGACGGGTACCTGCGCGTGCTCGATGATCTGCAGGCATTGACGGTGACTTTGCAGAGTAGAGCCTTTCTCGCTCGGGAGTGGCTTGCATTCCCCGAGCTACAACGCCTTGCACGTCGGTCTCACGCCGAGCTTGTTGGCACTACCGATTCCCTTCTCGAACTCCACACCCTAGGCGAAGAGCGGATCGTCCTCGCCGGAGACACGGTTCGCATCCCGCTGAAGAAGGCGCCCGAGGTCCTCGCGTACTTCCTCGAGCACAAGGCCGTCAGCCTCGACCAGCTGATGACCGACATCTTCCCCGACGAGAAGCCGCGATCGGCCAAGTCGTACTTCCATCAGGTGCGGCACCAGCTCAAGGAGCACGTCGAAGGGCTGGAGATCGAGTTCGATCGCGAGGCGAAGCTGTACCGGCTCAAGTCGGAGGTCGACATCTTGTGGGACGTGGCGGAGATGCGGGCCGGTCGCCGGGTGGCGCAGATGGGGCCCTTCTTGCCCGGTTCGGGGAACGATTGGGCGCTCATGCTCGACCACGCGCTCGAGCGCTACCGGACGGACGAACCCTGATCGAACGGTTGGGCCGCGACTTCGGACGATCGGCTCGGAGCGCCCGCGGGGAAGCGGCCTAGAGGTGCTAGGCAATTGCCGGGGCCGCGGGTTCGCTGCCTGCGCCAACGCCGCATCCTAGGGACGGATCCCGCTGCGTCACTCCCGAGGCGTGGCCCCGCGTCGCGGTGCGCTGGTGCCCGATGCTGGCTGCCGGCGCACCGGCGATCGCCGCCGACCGTCGTCCGCGGCCGCGGGCTAGGGCGCCGTCCGTGGCCAGCGACCACGCCGGGGTCCAGCACCGTCGATGGAACGCGTTGAGCACGCGTCGCCTTGCGTTCGGTGCCGACTTCATGCTGTAATGGCACGTTGCGTCACGACGCAGGCTCTCTAGGAGGACCCCCCTTTCATGGATCAGAAGTCGAACCCGGCCGTGGACAACCCTGCCCCGGCCACCGACCCCACCCCCGAGACGAACGTCTCCCAAGCCCCCACTGCGGCAGCTGAGCAGGGCAACGGCGCTGCAGCGGAACCGACCCCCACCGAGTCGTCCTCCCCCGCTGCTGCGCCTGAAGAACCTGTGACCGAAGCCACGGCCGAGACGTCCGTGGAGGCCGCCGCCGAGACCCCGGGCGAGACCCCGGCCGAAGCCGCCGCCGAACCGGCCAGCGAAGCCGCTCCGGAGCCGGCTGCCGAAGCCGCGCCCGAGGCCGCCGCGCCCGAAGCCGCGCCCGAGGCCGCCGCGCCCGAAGCCGCCCACGGCTCGTCCATCGACGACCTCGCCGATGACGAGATCACGATGGAAGACGTGCTCGCGGCGTCCGACGAGCAGCTCGCTCGCAAGCCGGTGCACCGCGGCATGATCACGCAAGGTGAAGTGATCATGCTGGCCCAGGACGGCATCGTCGTCGACGTGGGCGCCAAGATCGAAGGTCTGCTGCCGTACAACCAGATCTTCGAGCACGACAGCAACCAGGAAGAGGCCGCCCAGTACTTCAAGTCGGGCGACCCGATCCAGGTGTACGTCGTTCGCTCCGATGTCCCCAACAACACGATCATCCTCTCGAAGCGCCGGGCCGACGCCGAGCGCGCGTGGAACCTCCTCCAAGAGGTCTTCGAGAAGGAGAAGCCGGTCGAGGTCGAGATCGTCGAGAAGGTGCGCGGCGGCCTCGTCGCCAGCCTCGGCGTGCGCGCGTTCCTCCCGGCCAGCCAGGTCGACATCCGGCGCGTGAACGAGCTCGACCCGTACGTGGGTCAGCGCATGAAGGTCAAGATCATCGAACTCAACCGTCGCCGCAACCGCGTGATCATCTCGCGGCGCGCGATCCTCGAGTCCGAGATCGCCGAGCAGAAGCACGAGACCCTCAAGCTCCTCGAGCCCGGCTACCGCAGCGACGGCGAGGTCGTCGAGATCACCGACTTCGGTGTCTTCGTCAACCTCGGCGGCATCGACGGTCTGGTGCACCGCTCCGAACTGACGCACGGGCGCTTCAACCACCCGCGCGACGTCGTCAAGGTCGGCGACAAGGTCAAGGTCGAGATCCTCGACATGGACCTCGAGCGCGAGCGCATCAACCTGTCGATGAAGTCGCTCATGCCGAACCCGTGGCAGGACGTCCTGACCAACTACGTCATCGGTCAGCGCGTCACGGGCAAGGTCACCAACCTGACCCCCTTCGGCGCGTTCGTCGAGATCGAACCCGGCCTCGAAGGCCTCATCCACGTCTCCGAGATGAGCTGGACCAAGCGCGTCCGCCATCCCAAGGAGATCGTGACCGAGGGCGACGAAGTCGAGACGATGATCCTGAAGATCGACACGCAGCAGCAGCGGATCTCGCTCGGTCTTCGCCAGACCCAGCCCGATCCGTGGAGCAGCCTGCCCGACCGGTACCCGCCGGGCACCGAGATCACCGGCCCGATCACCGGCATCACCGAGTTCGGTGTGTTCATGGAGATCGAAGAGGGCATCGAAGGGCTCGTGCACATCTCGGAGCTCGCCCACGAGCACATCGAGGACATCAACGAGCACTTCAAGCGCGGCGACGAGATCACCGCCGTCATCCTCAACATCGACCCCGTCGAGCAGCGCGCGAGCCTGTCGCGCAAGCGCCTCCTGCCGTTCACGGCGGGTCCGGGCGGGTACGACGAAATGGGCACCGGGGGCCCTGCGGCCCGTGCCGGCGCGGCCAACCGTCAGGGCGGCCGTCGCGGTGGCCGTCGCAGCAAGGGCATCGACTACGACTACAGCTACGCGGCGACCGAAGCCGGTGGCGGCAAGGCGACCACCAAGCTCGGTGACGTCTACGCCGACCTGTTCGCGCAGTTCGGTCTGAGCGACGCGAAGGACGACGCGAAGGACGACGCCAAGGACGACGCCAAGACCGAGGCCCAGGCCGACGGCGCGAGCGCGGACGGCGCCGACGAGGCCCCGGAAGCG
>JAABRY010000219.1 GCA_011390645.1 Gemmatimonadota bacterium | reverse complement strand
CAGGCCATCAGTTCGCACACCGCAGTAGTGGTACCCGACGCCGCTGGTGAGCGACTGGAAGCTGTGGCCTCCGCTGACCGGGGTGGGCGTCGATGCGTCGGCAGTGCCGCCGTTGCCCAGCGTCCCTTCGTTGTTCTCGCCCCAGCATTTCGCGAGGCCGTTCTGGAGGAGGCCACAGGTGGACCACCCGGACGGATGAATGCTGCGCCAGACATCAGCGCCAGTCACCTTCGTCGGCGTGTTGCGGTTCACCAGTGTACCGTCGCCGATCTGTCCCCGCCCGTTCCAACCCCAACACCAGGCCTCACCCGACGCCTTCAGTCCGCAGGTGTGCCACTCACCTGATGCAAGCTCCTCGAAAACATGCCCACCCACGACCTCGACCGGCGAGGCGCGATCCGTGAAGGTTCCATCGCCCAATTCGCCGTCGATGTTCTCCCCCCAGCACCAGACGGCACCAGCCGCAGTCAGGCCACAACTGTGCTCGGTGCCCACGGCGAGATCGACAAAGGTGTGGCCGCCGGCCACGGGCGTTGGAGTTGCACGGAAGATGGCGGTGCCGTCGCCGATCTGGTTGTCGCTGTTGTCACCCCAGCACAGCGCGACACCTGCCTGCGTGAGACCGCAGGCATGGTAGGGTCCGGCGATCACTCGACTGAAACTGTGACCGCCCTGTGCCTGCACCGGCACGAGCGAGCGGACCACACCGGCATTCCCGAAAATGCCGTATTCGTTGTCACCCCAGCACCAGACGGCACCCGGTGCGGTCCGGGCGCACGTCGCATCCTGCGATGCCACCATCTCCGCGAAGCGCAGGTCGGTGAAGACCGGAACGGGTGTGGTGGCGTCATCGGTCACGCTCCCGTTGCCAACCTCACCATCCCCGTTGTCGCCCCAGCACCACGCTTGCCCCTCTGCAGTAAGCGCACACGTGTTGTCCCATGCGGTCCGGAACGATACGAACGCCACCTCGTCGATGACATTGACGATGGCCGTCGCTTCCATCTCCTCGACCGTCGCGGTAATGGTGACGGGATTCCCGATGGCGACGGCGGTGACGAGCCCTGTCGCGCTGACCGTTGCCACCGCGGTGTTGCTTGACTTCCAGTCCACGACGCGGCCGTCGAGTTGCTCGTTGGCCGGGCCACGCGGGTCGACCGTGAGCTGCGCCGTCCCCGTCGGCTCGAGCTGAAGGGTGAGGGGACTCACCAGCACCTCCGCCACCGGGACCAGACCGATCAGCGCAAACCGCCCCAGGGTGGTCACCTCACCTGAGACCGTCATGCCCGTCGCATTGACCGTGCCCGGCAGCGGCTGCCATGCAATCCCGTCCCACCGATGCACCCGGAGCGCACCGGCCACGACCCCGGCCGGCAAGGTTCCGAACGCGATCCGCAGTGTCCCCCCCCCAGCGAGGGTGGTGCCCTGCGCTCCGATATCGAACGCGGTGCCAGACACCAGTCGCGGATGCGGCGCGGGCGAGGCAACCGGCGTGACCCGAATCGCTGTCGCGGTCGTCACCCCTTGAGCAGGCACCTGCAACATGATCGCGCCGCCGGCGGCGGTGAGCGATCCCCCGGACGCGGTGATGAACCCACCGTCATCCACCGTCACCGTCGCACTCCCACTCTTCCCCTCAACGGTGCCGGTGATCTGGGTCGAGCCCGGCCCCTCCGCCGTCACGACCCCGGTCCCGCTCACGGTCGCGGTCGCCTGCGTGCCACTACTCCACGTCACCGTCTTCCCGGTGAGGGTATTGCCCTGCTCATCGCGGACGGTGGCCGTGAGTGCCACGGTCTGGCCCGGAACGAGTGCCGCGGGCGAGCTCGGCGCCACGGTCACGCTCCCCACAACAACTGGCGGTGGTGGCGGCGGTGGTGGCGGCGGTGCCGGTGTGGTGGGACCACTCTCACCGCCACAGCCAACAAGTCCGGCCACCAGGAGGATACTCGACCAACGGATGGAGACAGGCATGGGAACACCTCAGGGAAACGGCTTGCAGGACGCAGCGCCGGGGGTCGGCGCTGGTCTGGTGCCTCTGAGGGGTTACGCGTCATGGAGGGCAAGAAGGGATCATGGGGAAATGCTGGATCACTTCACCGGCGACAACCGGGTACCTTTCGCCTATCCGGTTCCACCTGATTGAACTGGCCCGCTGCGGCGCTTCCGCGGTGCTTCCTCAACGCAGGAGAACATCATGGGAATCCTCGGCACGATCCTCGGCAAACTCGGCCTCGGCAAGGACGAGACGCCTCCTCCCAGTACCGCTCCCGTCGCGGAGCCGATCACGACATCTGCTCCCGCCACTCCCGCGCAACCGAAGCCGATCGAGGTGGTGGATGTCGTCGCCGAGTTGCGCAAGCGCGCCGCCGCGAATCCCCAGAAGCTGAACTGGGAGACGTCGATCGTGGATCTGCTCAAGCTGCTCGACATGGACAGCAGCCTCGCCGAGCGCAAGGAACTGGCGAACGAGATGGGATGTCCGATGGAATTGCGCAACGATTCCGCCAAGATGAACATGTGGCTGCACAAGACGGTGCTCGAGCGGATCGCCTACAACGGCGGCAACATCCCCGAACACCTGTTGAAGTAGCCATACATCACTACACGAACGTATCGGAGCAGCACCATGCAGATCACGGAGATGCTCGCTCAGGTGGGCGGGCTCAAGTCGATGGCACGAGAACTCGGGATGAGCGAGGCCGACGCGGCGAACGGCGTGGATGCCTTGATGCCAGCGATCCTCGGTGGGCTCAGGAAGCAGGCGCAGGGTGAGAAGGCTGACGGACTCACCGGACTCGGCGGCCTGCTTGGCAAACTCGGCGGCGGCGGCCTGCTCGATGAGGTTCTCGCACCAGCGCCGACGAACGTCGCGCCCGGCAACGATGTCCTCGGCCAGATCTTTGGCTCGAAGGATGTGAGTCGCGCCGTCGCGCAGGAGGCGTCAGGCACCTCAGGCATCGACCCGGCGCTCCTGCGCAAGATGCTGCCGATGGTGGCGATGCTGGTCACCGGCTTCATGGCCAAGACGGCGTCGAACGACACGTCCACCGCCGAGGCACCGGCAGCCGGCGGACTTGGCGGCCTCCTGGGCGGTATCCTCGGCGGCAAGGGCGCGAGCAGCGGGGGCGGCATGGGTGGGCTGATGGCGATGCTCGACGCCGATGGCGACGGGAATCCACTGGATGACATCATGCGGAAGATGGGGAAGTGAAGAATTGACAGGTGAAACGTGAAAGGTGAAAGGGCGTTCTGGTCCCGCTCACCTTTCACGTTTCGCCATCTGCCATTCCCGCGCCTGCCGACGTGACCACGCTCGTCATCCCGCCTCGTCGTACGACTGCTTGATCCACTTCCGCACCATGGCGTCAACCTCCGAGGGTTCACTGACCCGCGTAGTGAAGCGGCACATGCTGTTGGGCGGCATCTCCTTCAGCCGCGCATTGGCCGGAAGTGCTTTGGCACTGAAGCCCAGCTCGACCGCCGTCGCGGTCTTGGGCCCCACCATCAGGAACTGCTTCTTCCGACGGTAGGAGACGTAGTCCTTCTTCGGCGCGGTCTCGACGTCACCCAGCGTCGCGAGGACATCGAGCACCGCGTCGTGGATCGGGCGCAGTCCCGCCTTCTTGCCGGTGTAGATCGCGTCGAGCGCGTCGTCCGATGACTTGCTGGTATCGGTGGCCGGGCCGGCGTCATCGTTGTTGAGCGCCATATGCACCACCATGTTGGCATGCCCGTGCCCCAGCCCGAACTTCTCCATCAGCATGCTGCGCAATTCACCATGCTTCTTGAGGGGCGAGTCACGAAC
>JAABRY010000218.1 GCA_011390645.1 Gemmatimonadota bacterium | reverse complement strand
CTGCGCGCGCGGTCGGAGGCCATGCGGCAGACGGCGATTCCCGCGCTCAACCGGCGGCTGTTCGATCTGGGGATCGGGGCGATCCGCACGGATGGTGCGGAGCGGCGGTTTGTGCCGTGAGGGGTGGGCGAGGTTAGCGATCAATAACATGCTCCGATATGTTGCCGATCATTGACATGGTCCAGTATGTTAGCGATCATTAACAGACTGGCCCTGGTCGAGACCGGCCCTCTTTCTGGAGCGCGTGATGCGGGTGCACACCCCCAACGAGTTCGCCCGCGTTGCCAAACAGCAGCGTCAACGGCTTGGCTGGACACAGAGCGAACTGGCGACGCGCATCGGCGTGACCCGCCAATGGGTGATCGCCCTCGAGCGCGGCAGTCCCCGTCTGGAACTCGGGTTGACGCTGCGTGCGATGACAACGCTCGGATTGGGCGTGGAGCTGGCGATGCCGCCGGCACAGACCGAGCACGCAGGCGTTCCGGCTGTCGAACGGGGATCGCGTGTTTCCGCGCCCCGACTGCTGCACGGCACCCGAGCCGATCCCGCGATCCTGCGCGCGCCGTCTTCGCCCGACGACGCGGCGACGCGGGTCCGCCCTGCGAAACGTCCTGCGCGCGTGCCGGAGATCCTCACGGTGCGAGCGTCGGGTGCCGCTGACCCGGCGGTGATCGTGCGGGCGCACACAAACGCCGTCGCGCCACGCAGCCAACCGGCGTCGGGTCACGATCCGACGCGTGAACCGCCGAGCCGCCCCCGGTCGCGTGGGCCATGAGGACACCAGACGCACTGCATGTGCTCGCCGACGGTGAGTCAATGGGGACGCTGGAGCAGGGCGCCTCAGCCGACGCGCTGCGCTTTCGATACGATCCCGCGTGGCAGGCGCGACCCGACGCCTTTCCCCTGTCCCTCAGTCTGCCACTCGTCGACTCCGTCCACGACGGAGCGCTACCGGCGCGATTCTTCGGCGCCCTGCTCCCGGACAATCCCACGATCCGCGAGGCGTTCGCCCAACGCCATCAGGTGGCGGCCTCGGATACGTTCGGGTTGCTCGCGGCCCTCGGCGAGGATTGTCCGGGCGCGATTCAATGCGTGCGCCCCGAGCGCCTCGAGGCCGTGCTGCGTGGGGAGATGGACCGGGTCGAGTGGCTTCGGCCGGCGGCGGTTCGCGCACGGCTCGCAGGGCTACGATCCAAGGGCATCGAGGAGGAACGGGCGGGCGACGCGGGACAGTTCAGCCTGGCCGGCGCGCAGGCCAAAACCGCGCTGCTGTACGACCCGAACGCGGATCGGTGGGGCGTGCCGTCCGGCCGCGTCCCCACGACCCATATCCTCAAGCCCGCACCACGTGACGATCCGCTCCGCGCCGACAATGAGCACCTCTGCCTCGTGCTGGCGGCCCACGTTGGGCTGCCCGCGGCGCGTGCCACGGTGCGGCGTGATCCCGAGGGAAACACGCTGGTCGTTGCCCGCTTCGACCGCGCCCGTCTCAACGACGGCACCATCGCGCGCCTCCATCAGGAAGATTGCTGTCAGGCGCTGGGGATCGCGCCGGAGCAGAAGTACGAACATCGGGGCGGGCCGTCGCCCCGGCAGATCATCACGCTGCTGCGCGATCGCTCCACCAACGCGCAGGGCGATATCGACACGTTCCTTGCGGCGCTGGCGCTGAATTGGGTGGCCTACGGGACGGACGCCCACGGCCGCAACTACTCGATCATCCTTGGAGCGTCTGGTCGCATGCAGCTTGCCCCACTCTACGACCTCATCAGCGCGCTGCCGTACCGACACATCAAGGAGCACACGATCAATCTGTCGATGCTCATTGGCCCCACTCGACACGCCGCCAGCATCGATGCCATCGCGTGGCGCGCGCTCGCGGAGCAGTGCGCTCTGGCGTGGGCCCGCGTGTACGACACGGTCGGCACCACCGTGCAGGCGATCCACGACGCCGCGCCCACGGTGTGCACCGCTGCCCGAGAGGAGGGAGCGCCCCCCGACTTTGCCAGTGACTTCGAGAAGCGGCTCACCAGGCGCGCGCGCAGGTGTTTGTACCTGCTGGGGAAGCGTGGCGGGTGACGGCCCCGCCGCGTATTCCCTTGCGGGCTCCGCCCTGCAGCGTAGAATTTCACGTTGAGATTCTCTGCTCGATCCCGGTCAACAGCCGCCCCACCCTCAGCACCATTCGCCATGCGCCTCCGCTTCCGCCATCTCGGCACTCTCGTCGTCCTCGCCCTCACCCTCACCCGCACGGCCGCCGCGCAGTCGGACGAGGACAAGACCCCGCTCGGCATGCGCATGACCGCCATGAATGCGGCGCTCCGGCAGATCACTGCGCAGGTCGCGGACCCGTCGAAGAACGCGAGCACCCTCGAGCAGGTTGTGATCTTCCAGACCAATGCCACGGAGGCCATGACCTTCAAGCCGGAGAAGATGGCGCAGGTGGCCGAGGGCGAGCAGGAAAAGTTCGTGACGGACTTTCAGGAAGGCATCAAGGGGCTGCTCGTGACGGTAGACAGCCTGAAGGTGGCCGTGGAGGCCGGACGCAATGAGGACGCCGCGAACATCGTGGAAGCGATGAAGGCGTACCAGCGGGAGAAGCATCCGGTGTTCCGCGTTCGGAAGCCGTAAGGCCGTGAGGCCGGCCAGCGCCTGTGCCCAGGTGAGTAAACCGCCCGTGTCGTGGTAGAACTCGAGATCGGGCGTGAGGAAGGCTGCTGCTGGCCGACGTGGACCTGAGTGCGGCGACAGGGCTGCTGGCATCGCGGTGCCGGACGTCGCCATGGTAGAGAACGTACCAGCGGCACGGCGCCAGAGTCTGCCGCCGATCGCGAGCGTCAGACCAATCACGTGGATGATCATGACGACCCCCCTTCGCGTTCTCCGCGGCATTCTCGGCACAGCGCTTACGTGGAGCATCCCGTGGGGACTCGTGGGCGCGCTCTATCGCGTGATCGCGCCAACGGAGTCCGGGTTGTTCCCATCGCTCTCGATGGTGACGTCGACCGCCGTCCACATGGGCGTGGTCGGCGCACTGATGGGCGGCGTGTTCGCCGGGATCATCGCGATGCGCGGACCGCGTCGCTTCGCCGCGCTCACGTTTCGCCGCATCGCCGTGTGGGGGGTAGTGGCCTCGTTGGCGATCCCGCTCGCGTCGCTCGCCACTGTGAAGTTCATCGTTCCGCCGAGCCTGATGGGCTACGTCGTGCAGCAACTCCTGCTATTTGCCGGGCTCGGTGCGACATGCGCTGCGGCGACGCTGATGATGCACAGGCGCGGTTCGCAGACGCCGCCGGGGCCGGTTTTCCGCGGAGACGGGACGCTTGATGACCATCGACCCGTGGAACGCGGACCTCTTCTGTGGGGGCTTCTGCACATGACGAACGATCGAGGCAACCTTCCTTCCTCGCACGAGATGCCCACGCGAGGTCGCTCACGCTGGAGCGCTCGTGTGCTCGCCGCCACCGTTGGCGTGGCGGTGTTGACGGCGTGCGGCCCCACCGAGCCCGCATCGTCCCCCCTCAGCATCGACAGCCTGACGGTCACGCCGCTCGGGACGGCCGGGGCCTTTCGTGTGGTCGCGCATCGCTGGATGACGGCGTGTCAGAGTACGGTCACGGTCGACCGCACAACGCGACAGGACTCGCTTCTTCGACGCTTCGTGCTGACCGTCGGCCGCGACCCGGATATCGCGTGTCCTGCCGCGCCGTACCCCCTCAACTTCGCCGACACGGTGAGCGTGTCGAGCGGTCGGTCGGCGGTGTACGTGGTGCGCCAACCCGACGGCTCCAACCTCGTCGAACGGCTCACGTCT
>JAABRY010000217.1 GCA_011390645.1 Gemmatimonadota bacterium | reverse complement strand
ACTCCAGGGGACACTGCGTCCCCCGACCTGGTCAGACGAGGGCGTCGAGGAGCTGTCGGGCGATTCGGACATCATCCCAGGCTGGTCGCTTCCAATTGGGGTTTCTGAGCAAAGCCGCCGGGTGGTAGGTCACCACGAGCGGGATGCCATCGAGTCGGTGCACCTTGAGCCGCAGCTCGCCGAGCGGCTTCTTCACGCCCAGTAGCGCCTCGGCAGCCGTCGCGCCAAGGGCCAGCAGCACCTTGGGACGTACCAAGGCTATCTGCCGATGCAAGTACGGGAGGCATGCTGCGCGTTCGTCGGGCAATGGGGTGCGATTTCGCGGCGGACGGCACTTCACCACATTCGCAATGTAGACCGTCGGGCGAGGGGTCTCGATGGCCAGCAACATCTTGTCGAGCAGCTCGCCTGCGCGCCCGACAAATGGACGACCGGAAAGATCTTCCTGCTCGCCAGGTCCCTCGCCCACCACCATCAGCGAGGCGGTGGGATTGCCTTCGCCCGGCACGGTGTTGGTGCGGTCAGCACAGAGCGGGCACGCACGACACCCCGCGACGGTCTCTGCGACGGCCTCAAGGGTTGGCCACGCAGCAGCAGGTGGCGGTGGCAGCGTCACGACCAACCCTGCGGGGGGAATGCCTGGGGCATCCTTCAGGTAGGCCGGGAGGTCGCCTTCAGCATAGCGCTTCGGTACGATCGCAGGTCCCACCGATGCAATCGGCTCGGGATCCTGCGGGACCACGGATTCGATGCCCCGCGGTGCGCCGGGGAGGGGCTTGGAGCGACGCGGCGGTGTCCGCTCACTCGTCGCCTCCACCGGTGCATCGGGTGAGCTGGCGGACACCTCGATCGGCGTGTCCACGATCAACTCATCGCCACCAAGGTCGCGTTGGACCGCAAGCCACCGACGCGCGAGTTCATCCACGATATGCCTCGATCGCATCGAGGATCGATTCGGCCACTTCGGCCTTCGACCGCAACGTCACGCGTTGCTCAACACCGTGGCAGTCGAGAATCGTGACGGCATTGGTGTCGACGTCGAAGCCGGCACCGGGTTCCAGGGCATCGTTGATGACGATCATGTCGAGTTGCTTGCGCAAGAGCTTGGCGCGACCCTTCTCCACCGCGGCTCCGGTCTCCAATGCGAAGCCGACCGTCGTCAGCCGCGCGTGCCGTTCCGGCATCGTCGCGACGAGGATGTCTTCGGTCGACTCGAAGGCCAGCGTGAAGCCGCCTTCGGAACGCGGCAGCTTGGCATCGCGGGTCACCGCAGGGCGGTAATCCGCCGGTGCGGCTGCCATGATCAGCACATCGCTGTCCGGAAGATGACGGCGCACCATCGCCGCCATCTCGGCCGTGCTCTCGACGCGCAGCACGGTCACACCGACCGGTGGCGGCTCCAGGGTCGGCCCGGACACCAGCACCACATCCGCGCCTCGACGCCACGCGGCCTCGGCGATCCGATAGCCCATCTTGCCGCTGGAGCGATTGGTGACCACCCGGACGGGATCAATCGCTTCGCGCGTGGGGCCAGCCGTCACGAGGACCTTCGCACCCTGCAACGGCCCGTCGCCGGCGAGCACGCGTTCGGCGTGCGCGAGAATCTCCTCCGGCTCTGCCATGCGACCCGGACGATCCGAGGCGCCCTCAGCCAGTGGGCCGATGTTGGGGCCGACGGTGCGCCAGCCGCGATCACGCAGGAGCGCGAGGTTGGCCGACGTCGCGGGGTCGGCATACATCTCGTCGTTCATGGCGGGGGCGAGGAGGACCGGGGCCGTGCCCGCGAGGAGAAGTGCGGTAAGGAGATCGTCGGCCATCCCGGCGGCCGCGCGGGCAAGCAGGTTGGCGGTCGCAGGCGCAACGATGATCAGGTCAGCATCCTGACCGAGTGAGACGTGCTCCAGCGCGCGGCCGGCCTCCCAGAGCGAGGTGTGCACTGGGCGGCGTGTCACGGACTCGAACGTCACGGCACCGACAAACTCGCCGGCGCCGCGGGTCAGCACGACGTCCACCAGCGCACCGCGCAGCGACAGCTCGCGGGCGAGGAGGACGCTCTTGTAGGCCGCGATCCCCCCGGTCACCCCGAGGACGACACGACGGCCACGCCACATGCTCAGGCCTCGGTGCGGCGCCGACGCAATTCGCGGAAGGTCAGCTCACCGGTGGTGAGCTTCTTCAGCGCGAGCGTGGTCAGCTTGCGCGACCCTTCGGTCTGCTCCCAGGTGTCGACCGACGACGAGGGGAACTCATTGAGATACCGGGCGAACTTCGCGGCCACCAGAATGCCGCGGTACTTCGACCCGGTGCTCTTGGCGACTTCATGCGGCGTAAAGACTTCCATGCGTCAATCCTTTCCTGCGAGTCAGCGAGATGGCTCGGTCCGAGACAATTCGGCCGCCACCTCGATACGAAGCCGGTCGAGCAGGAACGTGACGTCCCGCTGCCGGGTGGTGCGCCGAGCTTCCGCGTCGAGGATCGCATGCACGGCGCGCATCGCGTCCTCCAGGTCGTCGTTGACGACCACATAGTCATACTCGACGGCAGCGGCGATCTCGGCCATCGCGGTTTCCAGCCGACGCCCCACGACCGCCGCGTCTTCAGTGCCCCGCCCCCGCAACCGTTCGGCGAGGACATGCCCCGAGGGTGGCAGCACGAAGATCAGCACGGCGTCCGGGAACCGTTCCCGCACCAGGCGGGCACCGACAACCTCGATCTCCAGCAGGACATGCCGCCCGCCCTGCGTGACGCGCCGAAGTTCGCTGGCCAGCGTGCCATAGCGCGCCCCAGCGTACTCCGCATGCTCGACAAAGTCTCCCGCCTCGACCCGCTGGGCAAACTCCGCCGCGCTGAGGAAGTGGTAGTGCTCGCCATCTCGCTCGCCCTCACGCGGCATCCGCGTCGTGGCCGACACCGACACGCCGGCATCGTGCCGCTCCGCGATGAGGCGCCGCGCGATGGTGCTCTTCCCCCCCCCGGATGGGGCGGACAGCACAACCACGAGTGGCGTCACGCCAGATTCTCCAGCTGCTCGCGCACCTTCTCGAGCTCGCTCTTCATCCCGATCACCTCATGCGCGATGGTGGCGTCGTTCGCCTTGCTGCCGATCGTGTTCACCTCGCGCCCCAACTCCTGGGCCAGAAAACCGAGCCGCTTGCCGACGGGCTCACCGTCCGCGAGCGCCGCGCGCGCCGCGACGAGGTGGGCCCGGAGCCGGACCAGCTCCTCGGTGATGTCGAGGCGGTCGGCGTGGTGCGCCACTTCCTGCGCGAGTCGGCCATCATCGACCGGACGCCCGTCCATCAGGGCGGCCACGGCGGCGCCAAGGCGCTCCCGCTCGCGGAGGAGTCGCGCCGGGGCCGCCGTAGCGATCCGAGCGGCCGCAGCCTCCAGCAGGTCGAATCGCAAGCGCAGTTCCGTGCTCAGCGCGTCACCCTCGCGTCGCCGGCTTTCAGTGCATGCCGTGACCGCATCCGTCACGACGCCGGCCACTGCCGCCCACGGCAGGTCCGCGCCGTTCCGATCGCGCGCGCCACCGAGGTCGAGGTACCGCGCGACGGTATCGATCGTCAGCGCGCCATCGATCCGGTAACGTTCCCGCACGGCCTCAAGCGCGGCGACGACCGCATCCGCCCGTGCCCAATCCACTGCGAGTTCACCCGCCACCACCTCGTCCACCCAACGGACCGTCACGGTCACGCTGCCCCGATCGAGGCCCCGGCGAACCGCCTCACGCAACTCCCCTTCGACACCAGCAAGTTCAGGCGGCAGCCTGGTGGCCAGATTGAACCACCGATGGTTCACCGAACGGACCTCGACCCGGGCATGGCGTCCGGCCACGTTTCCTTCGGC
>JAABRY010000216.1 GCA_011390645.1 Gemmatimonadota bacterium | reverse complement strand
AAGTCCGGTTCCGTGAACGCCAGACCGTAGCTCTGCGCAGGCGAACCATCCACCGACGCCGGCTTGTAGGCATCCGGATCGGGGTTGAACGGACGCACCAAGGTTTCGTCGAAACGATCGAAGCCGCTCAACGTGCCGTTTTCGCCGATCTGGTTCGAGATCCAGACGTATGCGGGGCGACCAGAGAAGACACCGGTGCCGCCACGGATCTGCGTGCTGCGATCACCCTTCACGTCCCAGTTGAAACCGAGGCGCGGCGAGAAGATCACGTTCGCGTTGGGAAGGTTCTCGGTGCGGTACTGCACCCCTTCGCCAGCCGCATTCCGGAAGGTGTAGCCGTTGGCCTCGGCGTTCACGAAGCCCGTCTCGCCGAAGCTCGGGCGGTCAGCACGGATACCAGCAGTGACTTCGAGGTTGTCGGTCGCACGCCAGATGTCCTGGATGTACAGACCCGCGTACAGCACTTCAAGCGGCTGCACCGGCTTGTCCAGGCCCGGGATGTTCGAGTAGCGCACCTGGAAGCGGTTCAGCTCCACCGGCGAGGTGGTCCGGTTCGGATTCGCCAGGAAGCCGTTGGCGTCCTCATAGAAGTCCTCGAGCGAGTTGTAGACGTACGCGCTCTGTGACCCCGGGAAGAAGACGTTCTCCGACTCATAGCGCTCCACGCTCACGCCGAACGTCAGGTCATGACGGTTGCCGTAGATCGTGAAGTTGTTCTGGAACTGGTAGCTGTTGTAGCGCAACTCGTTGTTCGGCGTGAACGGCTCGTAGCCAAACGACGTGTAGGTCCGGCCATCCTTGAGGATGTCGACCAGCGGGAAGAAGGCCCCGCCACGGGTGGTGCGGCTCTCGTCGGTGGTGTTGTAACCGGCGATCACCTGGTTGGCCATGTTCGGGCCGATCTGCGAGTTCAGTTCGCCGACCACCGACCAGAGGTTTTCAAGAATCTGGTAGTTGGTGTTCTGGAAGGCGATCGCGTCCAGTCGGTTCGAACGATTGCCGAAGCCGAGCGACGACGAGCTCGAGGCGAGCACGTCCGTCTTGGAATCGAGCTTGTTGTAGCGGATCTGGAACTTGTTGCGGTCGTTGATGTTCCAGTCGAGGCGCGCGAGGTAGCGCTTCGAAGGCGTTTCGTGGTCGTAGCCCTCGTACGCGCCCGTCTCGTAGCCGAAGTTGGTCGAGAGGAAGTTGCTGAGCTCGTCGAGATCGCTCTTGAGCACGCGGGTCGTGGTGCCCTCGACGGTCTGTCCGCCGGTGTTCGCCGTGAAGAGCGTCCCCGGCTCGGTGATCGCGTCGCTCTCGAAGCTGCCGAAGAAGAAGAGCTTGTCCTTGATGATCGGGCCGCCGAGGCGCGCGCCGATGTTGTCGAACTTGAAGGTGCCCGGGTTGAACGGCACCGGACCGGCCTGCTTGCCGACGAAGCTCTCGTTGCGGTACTGGTAGTAGAGCGAGCCTTCGAAGCTGTTCGTGCCCGACTTGGTCACCGCGTTGATGCCGGCGCCGACGAAGTTGCCCTGGCGCACGTCATACGGGGCGATGTTGACCTGAACCTGCTCGATCGCGTCGATCGAGATCGGGGCCACACCGGTCCGGCCACCCGGGGTCGCACCCGAGCCGAGACCGAACGAGTTGTTGAAGTACGAGCCGTCGATCGTGATGTTGTTCAGGCGCGAGTCGGCGCCGACGAAGTTCTGGCCGCGGACCTGCGGGGTGAGCCGCGTGAGGTCGTTGATCGACCGGTTGATCGTGGGCAGGGTGGTAATCTGTTCCTGCGAGATCGTCGTCGCCGCGCCCGTACGGGTCGAGGAGAAGACGCCCGCCTGCGCTGCCACGGTGATGTCCTGCAACTGCACCACAGCGTCGCGCATGCCGAAGTTGACGTCGGATGCCTGACCAAGGGTCAGGAAGACATTGCCCCGCGACTGGCGCTCGAAGCCGATCGCGATGGAAGTGACGGTGTAGGGTCCGCCAACGCGCATGCCCGGGATCGAGTAGCGGCCATCCGCGCGCGAGGTCGCGGTGTAGCGGCTGCCCGACGGCTCATGGACGGCGGTGATCTGCGCGCCGGCCAGCGGGCCAGCGGGGCTCGTGATGACGCCGCGAATTTGCGAGGTGGTGACAC
Organism: Gemmatimonadota bacterium; assembly: GCA_011390645.1. Classification (GTDB taxonomy): domain Bacteria; phylum Gemmatimonadota; class Gemmatimonadetes; order Gemmatimonadales; family GWC2-71-9; genus Palsa-1233. The sequence continues at coordinate 1,770 of JAABRY010000216.1, read as the reverse complement.
CTTGCGCGGTCAGCGAAGACGCCCCGCCAGCCACGATCGCGGCAAGCAGGGTGACAACGGTAAACAATCTCTTCATGGGATGCTCTCCCGGAGGTGAATGGCGCCGATGGGCGGGGAGCCGCCACATCGGGTCGTGCATTCCGGGAGAGCGAACTAGTCCCCCGGGTCGATCGAACGGACTAAGGTACGGCCGGATGCCGAAACGAGCCAGCCCCGCGTGTAACCCGAGGGTAACGGTCGGGATCCAGCCTTACGCCGCCGCTCCGTGGCACTTCTTGTACTTCTTCCCGCTGCCGCACGGACACGGATCATTCCGGCCGATCGTTTCGGTCGCCGGGAGTGCGGTCTGCCCGAACGCCCCGCCACCCGGTGCCGCCGCCGAGACCGCGGGCGCCCGTGTGACCGGAGGCGTGTGGGCCGCGGCCCCGCCCCGGAAGAGGTCGTCGCTCGACGGCTCCGACGAGGGCGGCGGGGGCATCACGGGCGGCGGCGGCGGCGGCGGGGGACCGTCCACATTCACCTGCACCTTGAGGAAGCGATCCGCGAAGGTCGCCTGGATGTCGCGCAGGAGATCCTCGAACATCTCGAAGGCCTCCTTCTTGTACTCGACGAGTGGGTCCTTCTGTCCATACGCGCGATAGTGGATCGCGTTGCGGAGCTGGTCCAGGTCGTAGAGGTGGTCCTTCCACTTCTCGTCGAGCACGCCGAGCGTGACCTGCGAGAGGACCTGCAGCGCGACATCGGGCACATTGATGCGCGTGCCGAAGTCCTCCAGGTACTCGAGCTTGCGCTGGAAGGCCGCCTCGGCCTCCGTGCGCGCCGCGGCAATCACGGACTCGAGATCCGGTGTGGCGGCCTCATCCTCGATCGCGTCCACCCCGAGCAGGAACTGCATCATCAGTCCCTCGCGGAGCACGGCACGGTCCCACTGTTCGGTCGGGAGCGCGCCGATCTGATCGCGCACGTACCGGTCCACACCCGCCGTGATCATCTTCAGCGCTTCGGCCTTCAGTTCCTCACCACGCTCGAGCGCGAAGAGGCGCGTGGAGTAGACCACGTCGCGCTGCTGGTTGAGGACGTCGTCGTATTCGAGCGCGCGCTTCCGTTGCTGGAAGTTCTGCAGCTCGACACGCTTCTGTGCCCCTTCGATCGCGGCCGTGATCAGCTTGCCGGTGATGACTTCGCCCTCTTCCGCCCCGCCCTTGTCCATCATCTTGGCGATGCGGTCCATCCCGCCGAACAACCGCATCAGGTCGTCTTCGAGGGAGAGGAAGAAGAGCGACTCGCCCGGATCGCCCTGGCGACCCGAGCGTCCGCGCAACTGCCGGTCAATACGCCGCGACTCGTGGCGCTCGGTGCCGACGATGTACAACCCGGCCGCCGGATCCTTCAGGTCGAGCGTCGGGTCGAGCTTGATGTCGGTCCCGCGGCCGGCCATGTTGGTCGCGATCGTGATCGCGCCACGGTGCCCCGCCTTCGCGACGATCTCCGCCTCGCGCTGGTGGTACTTGGCGTTGAGGACCTCATGCGGCAGGCCACGACGCTTCAACTGGCGCGAGAGCGTCTCCGAGACATCCACGCTCGTCGTACCAATGAGCACCGGCCAACCCTGCTCATGGATCCGCACCACCTCGTCCACCACCGCGTTGTACTTCTCACGGCGCGTCCGGTAGATCCGGTCCACCAGGTCACGACGCGTGATCGGGCGATTGGTCGGAATCACCGCGACCTCGAGCCCGTAGATGGTGTAGAACTCGGTCTCTTCCGTCT
>JAABRY010000215.1 GCA_011390645.1 Gemmatimonadota bacterium | reverse complement strand
GCTACAGCGCCTACCTCGTGCACCAGCCGCTGTTCGTGCTCTACCGCGCCTGGTCGCTCGATGTACCCGATGCGCTCACCACGGCATTGCTGGTCGCGCTCACCCTCGTGCTCGCCTGGCTGTCGTGGTGGTTCGTGGAGCAGCCCAACCGCCACGCCACCCGCGTGCCCACACCCAGGCTGCTCCGGCGCGTGGGTACGGCCTTCACGCTCTGCGCCGCGGTCGCCGTGCTCGGGAGCACAACCAACGGATTGCCTGCGCGGCTCGCGGTACCCGCGTCGGTGACCGCGAGCATCGATGCGTCACAGAGCGGCGGACAGTGCATCGATCAACCGGTGGACGGCGCCCCGTCCACCTGGCAGTGCGCGCTCGGTGACAGCGCGCGAGCCCCGACCTTCCTCGTGGCCGGCGATTCGCACGCGCGCGCCCTGCTGCCCGCCGTCGAGGTGGCCGCGGACTCCGCGAAGCGGAGCGGCCGACTGGTCGCGCGCAACGGCTGCGTGCCGCTGCTCGACGTGCACGTGTATCGCCCCAAGCACGGCTGGACCGACTGCCGCGCGCTCGCCCAGCGCACCCTCGAGTACGTGCGCGACTCGGGGATCCGCACCGTCATCCTCGTGGCACGGTGGAGCTACTACGCGAGTGGCGACTACGGCGGGCACAACCAGGCGTTCGTTGCGACGACGACAGGCGCCGTGCCCACGAGCGCCGCGAGCGATTCGGCGCTTCGCCTTGCGCTCGATCACACCCTCTCGCGCTACGCGGAGTTCGGCGTGCGCGTGGTGCTGGTGGAACAGGTGCCGCAGCAGCTCGCCCCCGCCGACGAGATCTACGCGCACGTCTTTCTGGGCATGCAGCCGAGCGAGCGGGCGCACGATCTTGCGGCATACAGCGTGACACCGGCACGCGATCGGGCGCTCCAAGCCGAGGCCGACTCTCTGCTTGACGCGGCGATCGCCGCATCGTCGGGCGAGGTGCATCGCGTCTCGCTGGATGCGGCCTACTGCGGCATGTGGCGGTGCCTGGTAGGCGATACTGTGACCTCATGGTATGCCGATGCGGACCACCTCTCAGCCGCAGGTGCATTGCGCTCGGTGCCGCTGCTCACCTCAATGCTGCAGGATCTCATTTCACCGATCGAGCCCGCAGTCGTTGCGGGCGGGCGCTAGAGAGGCGAAGAAACCGGGTGTAACGGGCGACGGGATCGTGCGTGCAGCGGGACCACGCAACGGCGGTGCAGAACGAAGCGTGATAGTGGCCCGGGCGTCGATGTCTGCGTGCTCCCGCGCGCCGGCCAGCGGCGGTCCCGCGGGCTGGCACCCGGCCAGCCCGCTCCTCACTTGGAGAGCAGTCGTTGCATGCACATGAGGACGGTACGCCGCGCTCGCGAAGGTGACCAGCCAGTCGACGAGCGCCGTGTCGCGATGCCGCGGCCTTCGCAGGCCGGCCACCAACTCGAGCCACCCGAAGTCCCCCTCAATCGCTTTGCGCTTGCGTTGGCTCCAAGCGTGGTCGTCGTGTCGGGTCACGCACGCATCGAGCGCGCTGTCGCGCGTCTTGCTTGGCTGCGACATTCGCACTGGTCGCCCGCGCGCTGGCGCACCCTTGACGAAGAACGTCGAATGCCGTCAGGCCGAGGGGCGGACGCGCAACGAGATCATGCGATTGCTGAAGCGGTATCTCGTCCGGGATGTTCCCCCTGATCGTTGCGGACGTGGGTGCCCTCCGAGGACCGGTCTTGACATAGGAGCGTCAATGCCGTGGCGGATTCGTTCTTCAGCAGTTTGAAGAAGGAACGCATCAAGAAGCGGATCGATCCACGCTGTGACCTCGCGCTGCCGGACATCGCCGACTACATCGATACGTTACGTTCTACGACCGGACTCGACGGCACAGCTACCTTGGTGGTGTCAGCCCCGAGCAGTTTGAAGACAGCCACAAGCGTGCACGACGCCGAAAGAGCGCGTGAGAGCGTCAGCTGGCACTCCACGAAAGTCTGGCAACTCCATTCCGTGTGATTCACGCCAGAGGAATCGGCGGGTTCTTCCTCAACTTGTTAGACGACGGCTCCTGTCGCATTCACCTGGCGCCAGCGACCTCGACTCCGAAGGAACTGCTGCCTGATCACTTCAGCGAGACGCGCCTCGTAGTGTTCCCGCGTCAGGTGCCTCGATGCGTATCGCGCGGCTGCCTCACCCATCGCGTCACGCCGTTCGGGTGAGTCGAGCATGAGCACTATACGGTCGGCCAGAGCCCGCGCGTCACCGGGAGGGAACGTTTCCCCGGTCGTGCCGGGCAGGATAGCCTCCGGCAGCCCCTGGAGGGCGGAGACCAGGACCGGTAGTCCTGCCGCCTGCATCTCGATCGCGGACACCGTGAGCGAGTCCCACCCCGTGCTGGCGATGCATCCCAAGTACGCATCGGAGAAGATGCGCGGCAGATCGTCCCGGTAGCCGGCGAATGTGACGTGCTCTCTTGCCTTCCTTCCGAGCAGCTTTGCGGCGTACGGCGCGGCCTCGTCAGCAGTCCGATTACCCGCGAGAACGAACTGTACGTCTGTGCGCCCGCGTTCATCGACGAGTTCGATCGCCGCGTCGACCAGAACGGCGACGCCCTTCCGCGACTCGAAGTGGCCGGAGTAGACGATCACCCTGCGCTCAGGCGGGAAGCGAAAGGCCGCCGCGCAGTGACCGACTGCATTCGTCCGCGTGAACTTCCGGATGTCGATCCCGATGGGAACGACGGACGTTTCCGATGCTGGGATGCCGAGGCTCACCACGCCGGTCCGGCGCATGGCTTCGGACTCGAAGATGAAATGATCGGGACGACCTCGAGCGAGCGACGTCTGGGCCCGCTTCAGCATACGCATGAAGCGTGGCTGCTCACTGCACATGGGCGCACCCCAATAAGAGACGACACTCGCGACACCGCACTGTCTCGCGACATCCACGTGCGACGAGCGGAGCGGCAGGTCGAGTCCGACCATACCCCAAACCCTCTCCCTCCGCACGAACTTCTCGAGTTCACGCCGGCTGCCCGCCCGGTCGAGCCGGGAATCGACCAAGAAGCGCCGAGCTCCGATTTCCTGCAGGGCGGCCCCCGGCTTGCCCCACGCGGTGATGACGGCCCGCTCCGAGCCCACGGCCATCGATGCGGCCGTACCAAGCGCTTCTGCAAGTCGCGTGATGGCGAACCCGGTCTCGGGAGGGAATCCGAGATACACGAGAACCCGTGATTGTTCCGGGAGTACTGGCGGCAGCGGGTCGATGGATGTCAGAGCGCAAGCCTTGTTGGAAAATGACTGCTTATGATCACGTCTGACGGGAGGCTAGGCCGACCGCCACCGTAGTGCAAGCGGATGGTATCGGGAGACCAAGTGCTCGCCCCCTCCGGCTCCGGAGTGAAGGCGCGAGAGGCCGGCGCCTAGCGCCTACTCCACCCGCACCACCGCCATCCGCACCGCCCCGCCCACGGCCCCGCCGTGCGCGCCACGCAGCTCGAGCAGCTGCGCCTCCCCCGCCGCCGGCACGGCCTCGAAATAGCTCGCCGCGAAGGCCCGTAGCTGCGGCACGATCACCTGCTGGTCGCCGGCCAGCGACCGTGCGCGCAGCGGGTGGCGGTCGTAGCGCGCGCCGTGCAGGTCGGCCAAGCCGGCCATGAGCGACGGCAGATGCCAGCTCGGGAAGGTGAGTTCCGCCCGCGCCGGTGCGAAGCCGGGGCGGTCGTCGAGCAGGTTGGCCAGCGACCAGTCGGCCAGCAGCTCCTCGGCCGGCCGGCCGGCGAGCGCGGCGAGGGCCGCGAGGCCGGTGCCGCGGGTGCCACGCACGAGGTCGCGCAGCGCGACCCCCTCGTCGGCCGCGAAATGATCGAGCGTCCAGCGCACCAGCGACCAGCCGCTCGCGTACCAGGTCACGTCGCCAC
>JAABRY010000214.1 GCA_011390645.1 Gemmatimonadota bacterium | reverse complement strand
TTCACCAAGACGGCGGGTCCGGTCGCCTTCCCGTCACTCACCGGGCGACGCGCGATGGCTGGCTTCCTCTATACCCGGAACGAACCGGCTCCATGGGTGCGTGTCGTGCCCGCAGCGGTGAAAGTGCCCGAGGCGCAGATCATCCCGACTGTGGTAGACCCACGGTTCCCGACGCGTCAGGTGGTGCTCTATCCCGACACCTCCGCGGTCGAAGGCACCGCGAGCGCCGAGGCACTCCCGGAGAGCACCCCCGTCACCGCGACGCTGAGCAGCTGGCAGGCCGGCGAGATGACGGTGGCGCTGGCCGGCAGCGATACGCGGCCGACGTACTTGTTGGTTGCCGAGAATTGGGCGCCGGGGTGGGAGGCGGTGGTGGATGGTACGCCCGCTGCGACGCATCGCGCGAACCATGCATTGCTGAGTGTGGTGGTGCCCGCAGGGGCTCGCGAGATCCAGTTGCGCTACGTCACGCCGGGGTATGCCACCGGCAAGATCATCACGATCGTCTCGTTGCTCGGGGCACTCGCTTTGATCGGCCTGGGAATGCGCGGCACGCGACGGGAGACGGTCGATGCCTGAGCGTGCCCTGGTCGTGGTGCCGACGTACAACGAGAGCGAGAACCTTCCGAAGATCGTGCCGCTGATCCTCGCGCAGGATCCGCGGATCGAGGTGCTGGTCGTCGACGACAGTTCCCCGGATGGCACCGGCAAGATCGCCGATGCGATGGCCGCGGCTGACACCCGAGTGCACGTGTTGCACCGCCCGGCCAAGCAAGGACTCGGTCGCGCCTACCTCGCAGGCTTTGCATGGGCGCTGGAGCGGGACTTCGCGTACGTCTTCGAAATGGACGCCGACTTCTCCCATGATCCGAAGTACTTGCCCGTCTTCCTTGATACGGTGGGGCAGGGGGCGGACCTCGTGCTCGGGTCGCGGTACGCCAGCGGGGTGAACGTCATCAACTGGCCAATGTCACGCCTGCTGTTGAGCTGGTTCGCCAACAAGTATGTGCGCTGGATCACCCGGATGCCGCTGACCGACGCGACTGGTGGTTTCAAGTGCTTCAAGCGCGCCGTGCTCGAGGCGATCCCGTTCGATCGAGTGCGCTCCAACGGTTATGGGTTCCAGATCGAGATGAGCTACCGGGCCTGGCAGAAAGGCTTCGTCCTGCGCGAGATCCCGATTGTCTTCGTGGATCGGGTCGAGGGACAAAGCAAGATGAACAAGAAGATCGTCCGGGAAGCAGTCTGGATGGTCTGGTGGATTCGCATTCAGGGCATTCTCGGGAGGCTGGGGTGAGCATCGTCTTCCACAAGGTGAGCGGCTCGGGCAACGACTTCGTGATGTTCGATGGCCGCACCACCACCGAGGCAGACTGGACTGTGGAGCGAATTGCACAGATCTGCAATCGCCGCGATGGGATCGGCGCCGACGGCTTGGTGATCGTCACTCCACTCGGCGACAACACCGTGCGGATGACCTATTACAACGCCGACGGTTCGCGCGCCGCGATGTGTGGCAACGCGGCGCTCTGCACCACGCGGTTTGCCGCAGCACTCGAGATGGCCGACCCAGCCGGGATGACGCTGGTCACCGATGCGGGGACATTCCCCTCTCGATGCATCGGCGAGGGACACATGGCCGAGCTCAATCTCCCCGATGTGCCGGTCCCCGCGCGCCTGGGCATCTCGCTCAGCGCTGGGGAGCACTCCGCGTGGCTCGCCACCGTGGGTGTGCCGCATCTGGTCACGCTGGTCGATGATGTGGCAGCGGTGGACATCGCGGGGCGGGGTCGGAAGCTTCGATTCGACGCGGCCTGCGGCCCCGAGGGCGCGAACGCCAACTTCCTCTCGCGGATCTCACCTTCCAGTGGAACTGGAAGTGCAGCCGATGTCGCGGAGCCGAGCTGGGCGATCCGCACCTACGAGCGCGGCGTCGAGGGTGAGACGCTCGCTTGTGGGACAGGCACGGTCGCCGCGGCTCTCGCGCTCGCGGTCTCCGGTGCGGACCAGCTCCCATTGCGCTTCAAGTCAGGGAGTGGGCGAGTGCTGACCGTGAGTGCACGATTGCAGGGCGGGATGGCCACCGAGATCTGGTTGTGCGGCGAGGGGCGGATTGTGGCGAGGGGGGTGTGGTTGGAGTAACGTTTCACGCCTGCATCATCGGGTGATAGGGATCGAAAGATTGATTATCTTTCAGGGTTCCCACCATCACCACTCTCACCCGGATTTTCGATGCGACCTGTCCATTCGCACGCCCGGCACGGCCTCGCGCTGCTTGCCGTTCTCGGCCTAGGCGCCTGCGCCTCTTCGACCGCCACCCCACCACGCACCACCCCGGCACCCAGCGGTCAGACTCCGGCCGCTGGTGGGGCCGCCCCAGCAGCAGGTGGGGCCGGCGCCCGCACCCCTGCCACGGGCCCGAAGGCCTACAAGGATGTCGTCACGGCGAAGGCCGTCACCCGGAGCGGAATCTTCAAGACCCACCGGATTGATGACAAGCTGATGTTCGAGATCCCTACGGGTGAGTTTGGCACCGAAATGATGATGATCGCCCGCGCCGTGGAATCCACGATGCAGGACCCGGGTGGCTTCTTCGGTGGTGGCGCGCAGCGGCTGGTGCGCTGGGAGCGCGATGGCGACTTCATCATCCTCCGTCAGCGGAGCTACCGCCTGCAGATGGACTCGACGGAGAACCTCTATCGTCAGGTCCGCGGCTTCCAGAATCAGCCGGTCATCGCGCGCTTTCCGGTTGCGGCCTACAGTGCCGACAGCGCGGCGGTCATCGACGTCACCGACCTCTTCCTGACCTACAAGCAGGAAATGGGCAGCGTCCAGGGCACCACCAAGGACCGCAGCTGGTTCGAGCACGCCTTTGTGTCCGACCGCAACATCGAGGTCGAGGCGACCCAGACCGGTTCCGCCCGCCCGGCCGGCGTGCCCACCACGGTCCCGCCGAGCACGCAGACGGCGCGGATGCACTGGAGCTTCATGAAGCTCCCCGACGCGCCGATGATGCCGCGGTATGCCGACAACCGTGTCGGCTTCATCGCGAGCTCCTTCTTCGATTTCTCGTCGCGTGAGCACGAGGCCGAGCAGAAGCGCTTCATCCATCGCCACAAGCTGGTGCCGAAGGATCCCGCGGCGTTTGCGCGCGGCGAGCTGGTCGAGCCGGTCGAGCCGATCATCTACTGGATTGACCCGGCGACGCCGGAGTGGATGAAGCCGTGGGTCAAGGTCGGCGTGGACAAGTGGAACGTCGCCTTCGAGCACGCCGGATTCAAGAACGCGATCCGTGGCGAATATGCCCCGGCCGATGATCCGGACTGGTCGATCTACGCCCTCGGTCGCTCGGCGATCTACTGGCGCCCGTCGACGGTGGCCAACGCCACCGGCGGTCAGACCGTCGATCCGCGCACTGGCGAGATCCTCAAGGGCGAAGTGAACATGTACCACAACATCATGGAGCTGCAGCGCGAGTGGTACTTCGTGCAGGTCTCGCCGCTCGACCCGCGGGCCCAGCAGCTCCCGATGCCCGACTCGCTCATGGGCCGGCTTGTGGAGTATGTCGTGACCCACGAGATCGGGCACGCG
>JAABRY010000213.1 GCA_011390645.1 Gemmatimonadota bacterium | reverse complement strand
TCCCGCACAACATGAAGGCCTCGGCGATGTACCCGGTGGATTCGCTCCGTTCGCGCTCGTTCCTGGAGCGGATGGACGGTCACGTCGCCACGCTGATGGACTACTCGCGCTTCAACTACGTGGCGCAGCCCGAAGACAGCATCCCGCCGCACCTGCTGGTGCCGCAGGTCGGGCCGTACGACAAGTACGCCGTGCGCTGGGGCTATCGCCCGATTCCGGGCGCCACCACCCCCGAGGCCGAGATGGCCACGCTCGATCGTTGGGCGCGTGAACAGGACAC
>JAABRY010000212.1 GCA_011390645.1 Gemmatimonadota bacterium | reverse complement strand
GACGTTGCCGCTCCCTGCGGGGAGCTACGCCGTGGCGGCACGCATCACCGACACGACCGACGGCGGAGCCGTCGCGACCCTCAATCCCGTGCGCCTCCCCTCGCGCATCGGCCTGCAGGTGAGCGACCCGATCCTCGGCGTGGCCGGGAGCGGTCTCACCTGGTGGTCCGGCACCGACAGCATCCCCCTCAATCCGCTCGGCGCGGTCGCACAGGGTGGGTCCATCGAACTGACGTACCACCAACTGGGAATGACCGTGGGCGTGGGCTACGAGACACGCTACGAACTCGTCCGCCCCGACGACGAAGGCGGAGAGCCGGTGCTCGCACTGGCGGTCCGCGAAGAAGCGACGCAGCGCGCCATCGAGGTGCGGCAGACATTGGACCTGACCAACGTGCCACCGGGTCGCTATCGGCTGCGGGTGGTGGTGCGTGGGGGGGGGATGACGGCGGTGGGGGTGGGGTATCTGAGTGTGAAGTGAGAGCTGACAGTCGTAGGTCGTAGGTCGTAGGTCGCTACAAGGTGGTGAAACGTCAAAGGTGAAACGTGAAAGGGGTCTCTGATCGGAACCCCGTTTCACCTTTCACCTTTCACCTTCTGCCCCTAACGACTAACGACTAACGACTAATCTCCCGCCACCCGATATCCCGCCGGAACTGCTTCCCCTTGAATTCGATCGCCGCCGCAGCATCCCGGCTCATCCCCTGGGCTGCCGCGAACGACTCGGCCACCGCGGTTACCGCAAGCACGCGCCCGCCATTGGTCACGAGCGTGCCGTGCGACGTGAGGGCCGTGCCCGCGTGATACACCGTCACACCGAGCGGCAAGTCATCGGGGATCGAGATCGGGTCGCCCTTGCTGCTGCTCTCGGGATAGCCCGCGCTTGCGAGCACGGTGGTGACGGCCGCACCTGGGCGCACGGTGATCTCGGGAAGCGGCTCACCGCGTGCGGCAGCATCGAGCAGCGCCGTCAGTCCCCTCCCCAGCAGCGGCAGCACGGCCTCGGTCTCCGGATCACCAAAGCGGCAGTTGAACTCCACCACATTGGGGGTGCCGTCCGGGTGCATCATCAGCCCGGCGTAGAGCAGTCCGCGGAACGGTGCACCGCGCCGCTCCATTTCCTGCAGCACCGGGAGCAACACCTCGCGTTCGATGCGGGCCAGTACTTCCGGCGTCGCGATCGCGACGGGAGTGTACGCCCCCATTCCACCGGTGTTGGGGCCGGTGTCGCCCTCGCCGATCCGCTTGTGGTCCTGTGCTGCCGGCAACACCCGCACCTCGCGGCCGTTGGTCACGGCGAACAGCGACAGCTCCTCGCCCACCAGGAACGCCTCGATCACCACCACGTCGCCCGCATGTCCGAAGCGCCGGTCACCCAGCATGTCGCGAACGGCAGCCTCTGCCTCTGCGCGCGTCTCGCAGACTACGGCGCCCTTGCCGGCCGCCAAGCCAGACGCCTTCACGACCAGCGGCTCGGCATGCGTCGCGATGTACGCGAGCGCGGCCTCCAGCTCGGTGAAGGTGGCGCTCGCTGCGGTGGGCACGCCCGCCGCTGCCATCACATCCTTCGAGAATGCCTTGGAGGCTTCGATCTGCGCCGCGGCCGCACTCGGCCCGAACACGGTTCGTCCCTCGGCGCGAAGCCGATCGGCGAGCCCCAAGGCGAGCGGGACCTCGGGACCGACCACCACGAGGTCGATCGCGTGAGCGTCCGCGAGGTCGGCGAGACGATCAATGTCGTCTGCTGGAATCGGATGACAGGTGGCGAGGGCCGCGATCCCCGGATTGCCGGGGGCGGCGTGCAACTGGTGGGACGGATCATCGGCGGCAAGGGCCATCACGAGTGCATGTTCGCGGCCCCCGCCGCCGACGACCAGTATCCTCACGTGGCGGCGCCCGATCCCGAGCCCTTGCGACGGGTCTCGTCGAACGCATCACGCGCCGCATCGGCCGCGCGCTTCGCCGCGTTCTTGAGGTGGCTGGCCACATCCTTGATCTCGTCGCGGTAGTAGGCTCCCGCATCGCGCATGTCATCACCCACCGAGCGCTCGGCCTGCTCCGTGCCGCGGCGCACGTACTCGCCATCAATGATCCGCTGGTAGTCGCCCGCCTGGATCCAGCGCTGCACCTCCGCGGCGCGCACCGTGTGCATCGGGTGCGAGAGCGCCAGCGTGCTGAGAATCTTGTAGACGATGTCGAGGCCGTCGTTGCTGGCCGCATACTCGTTGGCCTGCTCGAGGAACGGCTCGAGGTTGAGGTCGCCCGGACGGATGTTGGCGGTGTTCCCCCCCCCAGCCATCTTCATGAAGAGGCGCATCGTCGCGGCGATGTCCTGCGCGCCGAGCAGCGCGGCGCGGTCGGCCGACAGCTCCGACTTCCGCGACCACGCGCGGACCGCTCACCCCCCCGGGC
>JAABRY010000211.1 GCA_011390645.1 Gemmatimonadota bacterium | reverse complement strand
AGGAAGGCGAACTTGACCGGGAGGAGCACCACGCCGGCGAGCATCGGCAACGCGCCGAGCGAGATCAGGAAGAGGATCGCGGCGATCGTGCGGTAGAGCGAATGCCCGCTCATGACATGACCAAGCTCATGGGCCAGCAGGGCGCGCTGCTCATCGGTGTCGAGGAGCTCGAGCGCGGAGGAGTTGATCACGATGAACGGGTCGTCAATGCCGTAGGCGCCGGCGTTGAAGATCGGCGTCTGGGTGACGTAGAGCTCCGGAATCCGCTCCCACCCGAAAGTGGCGCAGTTCTCGACGTGGAGGCCCCAGAGGAGTGGGAACTGGGTCGGGCCGACCCGGACGGCGTTGCCCTGGAAGAGGAGCCGGATCCCGCGCTCGCCCCCCAGGATGCCAAGGATCCGGCGAATGACCTCGTCCACCCCGGGCACGGAGCGGAGGGCCTGAAGGGCGGCCCGGTCGGCCGGATGCTCCCACGAGACGGCGGCGATCTCCGGGAGGGTGACGCGGGGTCGGGCTGCTGGCAGACTGCTCATCGGTGGCTCACCGGTTAGGGATTCCTCATACTACGCCATGGGCGGGGATTCTGTTTCACCCTGCATCATGAGGACCGCATCGCTTGGTCGAGGTCGGCGATCAGGTCGTCCGGGTCCTCGATGCCCACCGAGAGGCGGACCAAGGACTCGGTCAGCCCCATCGCCTCCCGCATCGCCACGGGGACGGAGGCATGGGTCATCGAGGCCGGGTGGCCGATCAGCGACTCCACCCCGCCGAGCGACTCGGCCAAGGCGAAGATCTGTACGGCCTCGACCATCCGCTTGGCACGGCCCACATCGCCCATCTCGATCGAGAGCATCCCGCCGAAGCCGCGCATCTGGCGCTTGGCCAGCTCATGCTGCGGGTGATTCGGGAGGCCAGGGTAGTAGACCCGGACCACATCCGAGCGCGCCTCGAGCCAGGTGGCAATTCGCATCGCGCCCTCGTTGTGCTGCTTCATCCGGAGCGGCAGCGTCTTGAGGCCGCGCAACGCGAGCCAGCAGTCGAACGGCCCAGGAATCCCACCCGCCGCGTTCTGCAGGAAGCCGATCCGCTCCGCGAGGTCATCGCGCGCGGTGACGAGTGCTCCCCCGACCATGTCGGAGTGCCCGTTGAGGTACTTGGTGGTGGAGTGGAGGACGATGTCGGCGCCGAAGGCAAGCGGCTGCTGCAGCACCGGGGTGGCGAAGGTGTTGTCCACCACGAAGAGCAGGCCGAGCGAGGTGGTGAGGTCGCCAATCCCGCGAAGGTCCGCGAGGAACATCATCGGGTTGGTCGGCGTCTCGACGTACACCATGCGGGTGGCGGGCGTGATCGCCGCCTCGACCATTGCCACATTGCGGGTATCCACGAAGGTGAAGTCGAGCCCGAAGTCCCGGTAGACGCGCTCCATCAGGCGATGCGAGCCGCCGTAGACGTTTTCACCCACGACCACATGATCGCCGCTCTTGAGGAGCTTGAGCACGGTGTCGAGCGCTGCGAGGCCGCTGCCGAAGGCGAAGCCG
>JAABRY010000210.1 GCA_011390645.1 Gemmatimonadota bacterium | reverse complement strand
GGCCTTCAGTGAGGCGGAGATCGAGCGGAGCTTGGTGAAGCGATATCGGCCGGAGTGAACGGTGAACGGTGAACGGTGAGGGGGAACACGAAGCAACCAGCCGGCGGTGTCAACCGCCGGAACGGAGGAGCAGAATGAGAGGATTCGCGTGGGTCGCGCTGGTCGCGCTGGTCGCGCTCGTCGCGTGCGGTGGTGAAGCCGCACCAGACCCTGAGGCGGAGGCCGCTGCCGCGGCGGCGCGGGCAGATTCGATCGCGGCGGCCGCGGTCGCGAGTGCGCCGGCGTTCCGGGATTCGGCGCAGGCCAGGCTGGCCACGCTGCTCGACGATCCTGCATCCGCCACTTTCGACAGCGTGATCGTCATGCAGCCCCCCGAGGCAGATGGGCGGCTCCCGGCGCGCGCGGTCTGCGGCCGGATCGGTGGCCGTCCAGGCGTCGGCGGCAGCAGCACACCCGTGCGCTTCATCTATATCGGTGCGTTCACCGTCTTCGTGGAAGAAGACGCGAACCGCGAGAAGTTCGCCGAACTGTGGGCGACGAGCTGCGCGCCGGCGGGTGGGGTGCGCCAACTCGACGGATGACCAGCCGGCGGCGTCAGCCGCCGGATCCGGTGGCTGACGCCACCGGCTGGTGCCCCTTGCGACTCCCACCACCCACCGGCACGTTACCATGATGCCCACCACACGATTCGCCCTCTTCTCGCTCCTCGCGCTCGCGCCTCTCGGCGCGGCGGCCGCCCAGGACCACGCCGGTCACGCGATGGACCATGGGGGAATGCCGCCGCTGCAGCCGATTGCCCCGGGTGCGATCCATACCGCGGCCGACGTGCACTTCATGCAGGGGATGATCGCGCACCATGGTCAGGCGATTCACATGTCGCGCCTCGCCGACACGCGCAGCGCCGACCCGCGCCTGATCCGCTTCGCCCAGAAGATCGACTACTCCCAGGCGACCGAGATCGCGCTGATGGAGGGCTGGCTCGCGGATCGCGATCAGGTGGTGCCGGACTCGACGGCCTACCGCACGATCACGATGCCGGGGATGCTCACCGCAGATGAGCTCCGTGGGCTGGGAGAGGTCACGGGGACGGCGTTCGATCGCGAGTTCCTCGTGCTGATGATTCGCCACCACGAGGGCGCGCTCTCGATGGTGGCCGACCTGTTCGCGACCCCGCGAGCGGGACAGGATGTGGATGTCAGCGTCTTTGCCAACGAAGTCCACGCCGTACAGACCGCCGAAATTGATGTGATGCGACAGATGCTCGCCAACCTTCAGGGAGAGTCCCGATGATCCGATCGTTGCGCACCCTCGCCGTTGCCGCCGCCGTGATGGTGGCAGCCGCACCGCTCGCCGCCCAGACCTATCCCCAGGGCGGCGACCCGCGCGACGGACTCGGCCATGGCCTCACCGGTGCTGGCGTGGCCATGCACGGGATGCGCCTCATCGGCACCGGGCCGAAGGCCGCGCCGTTTGATTCGGTGCGCGGACTGACCTTCGTCAATTCCGACCTCGCCTTCCGTGGCAACCTCGTCTACCAGGGCAACTTCGCGGGCTTCTCGATCTGGGACGTGAGCAATCCGTCGCAGCCTGCGCTGGTGTCAGCGGTGCCCTGCATCACCTCGCAGGGTGATCCTTCGATCGTCGGCAACCTCCTCTTCCTCTCGGCAGAGGGGGGCGGCAACCGGAACGACTGCGCCAAGGGCGGCGTGGAGAATCCGGCAGATCACATGGCGGGCGTGCGGATCTTTGATGTCTCGGATCCAGCCGCGCCGCGGCTGGTGAAGAACGTGCAGACCTGCAAGGGCTCCCACACCCACACGGTGGTTCCGCACCCGACCGACAAGGGCGTCATCTACATCTACGTGTCGGGTAGCGGCGGCGTGCGTGAGGCGATGGCCGGTTGCGTGAGCGGGACCGATCCGGCCGATCCCGCCAACTCGCTGTTCCGTCTCGACGTGATCAAGGTGCCGCTCGCGAATCCGGAGCAGGCGGAGGTCGTGACCGGCGCCCGCATCTTCACCGGACTCGGCGGCGCGGCGCGGCGTGGTGGCCGGGAAGCGGCACAGACCGGTCCGCGCAATTGCCATGACGTGACCGCGTACCCGGAGATGGGGCTCCTGGCCGGTGCGTGCGGCAGCTACGGGATTCTGGTGGATGTCTCGAATCCGGAGCAGCCGATCCGCCTCGATGCGGTGTCCGACACCAACTTCTCGCTCTGGCACACCGCGGTCTTCAGCAATGACGGCAAGAAGGTCCTCTTCACCGACGAGTGGGGCGGCGGCACCGGGCCGATGTGCCAGGCGACGTCGATGATGGAGATGGGTGGCAACACGACGCTCACGATCGGCGCCGATCGCAAGCTCAAGCAGCATGCCTACTTCAAGATCCCCACGGGGCAGGCCGCCAACGAGAATTGCGTCTCGCACAACGGCTCGCTCATTCCGGTCCCGGGACGCGACATCGCGGTGCAGGGGTGGTATCAGGGTGGCGTGAACGTGGTCGACTTCACCGATCCCGACAAGCCGTTCGAAGTGGCCTACTTCGACCGCGGGCCGATCGACGCGCCGCTGGAAGAGGGCGCACCCCGCCGCTCCCCGACGATCGGTGGCTCGTGGGGCGCGTACTGGTACAACGGGCTGGTCATTTCGTCCGAGATGGCGCGTGGACTCGACGTCCTCGAGATGGTGCCCAACGAGCACCTCTCCGCCAACGAACTCGCCGCTGCCAAGCTGGTGATGATGGATGAGTTCAATCCGCAGAGCCAGCCGCGGATCACCTGGCCGGCCGCCTTCCCGGTCGTGCGCAGCTACCTCGACCAACTGGTGCGCGGCAACGGCCTGTCGGTCGGTCGGACCACTGCGGTCGGCGCGGCGCTCAATGCCACCGAGCGGATGGACGCGGGCCCGGGGCGTACCGCAGCGCTGAACGCGCTGGCGACGCAGGTGGATGGCTATGTCGAGGGTGCCGCCGATGGTGACCGGGTGCGGGCGATGGCGGCGGAGATTCGGCGGTTGGCGGGTAGTCGTTAGGCGGAGGTCGTAGGTCGTAGGTCGTAGGTCGTAAGAAAAATCCGTCATCCTGAGCGAAGCGAGGGATCTCCAGTAGTTGTGACGCGACGAGCCTTGTTCTGCTCGTCCGGACACCCCGGAGATCCCTCGCTTCGCTCAGGATGACAATTGCATCCTCGACCTACGACCTACGACCTACGACCTACGACCTACTACCCCACCCTCACCACATCCGGCACCACACCCCGCGCCAATTCCAGATACTCCATCGGCGTGCGGCCGGTGAGCTCGATGAACTCGTGCAGGCGCTCCATCTGCGTGGGGTCCGGCGTGAGCCCGAGTTGGTTGAGCCAGGTGGGGCGATGCAGCAGGGCACCGGTCGTGGCGTAGAAGACGCGACGCAGCTTCGCGAAGTCGCGCGGATGCATCCCCGTGGCCTTGATGAACTTGGTCGAGACGGTGCGACCGACCCGATCCATCTCCTGCGCCAATTCCTCGAGAGTGATCTCGCCCTCGTGGGCGACGATCCGCGAGACCGTCTCGGCGGCGACACGATCTGGGACTGGCAGGCGAGGCACGATCCGCGTGAAGTGCGCTTCCAGCACTTCGGCAGCTTCGTCGACCGTGGCGGCGGCGTTCAGCCCGGCCGCGATGCGGTGCGCTAGCGCTCCGAAGAACCGATCCGCGGAGTGACGCTGGTCGTGGAGGAACCCCGGGTCGACGCCGAGCACTTCGCGAGTGGCGTGCGGCTGGATGCGGAAGCCCCAGATCTGCGCACCGGGCCTGGTGACAATCGCCGGTGTCTTGAACCACGGCCCGCTGGTCGAGAGGTGCGTCGGGAGCTCCGGGTGACGGACCACCAGGAGCGAGGTGCAGCCGTCGGGCGGAACCAGTAACTCGTTGTCAGCACCGACCTTGAATCCCCAAATACGAAGAAACCACGGGCGAAGTGCTTCTGACGGCGTGCGCTCGGCGTAGACGGGCGTTGGCATGCCAC
>JAABRY010000209.1 GCA_011390645.1 Gemmatimonadota bacterium | reverse complement strand
CTTCGGTCGCGATCACGAGTCCGACCGTGATTAGGGTCGTGACACCTGGCAGCACCTCGGTGGTCAGATCGACGTCCGGCTGACCAGCAGCGCGAGCGACAATCCGATAGCTCCCGGGCGCGAGTCGGCGCGTCTGTCCCTCATCGACCAACTCGCCGTTGACGGACAGCTGGAGTGGAATCGCACGCTCACCCGCACCTCGCACCACCTGCACATCGCCGAACCCGCCTGGCGGTGTCGCGGTGGACCACGTGTACTGCACGGAGACGCGGGGCTCCGCGCGATTGGTTGCGACGAACGCGCGCGCCTCGAGCAGCGCCGTCACCAACGTTGGTGTGAAGTTGATGCTGTCGACGGGCAGGGACGGAGACATGCGGTGGGCCCACCGGAGCCACGCCACCGCTTCATCACGCTGATTGGTCTGCAACAGCGTCTGCGCGAGCAGCTGAACGGCTCGTGTCCACGAAGCATCAGGAGCGCCAAGTGTCGGATCGAGCGCGCGCCGCAGCACGACAATCGACCGAGGTTCCTCAAAGTCGTTGATCAACGCTTGCGCAGTGTCCACCATTGCCGATCGTGTACCCTGCGCCTGTGCGCGCATCGCAGCCAACAAGGTCGCGAGTGCGAGTGCCGAAAGAAGATGGCGTATCGACATCAGGGCGTTCGTGGCTGGAGGGTGAAGCGCAGCGTGATCGTGTCGCCCCGGGGCACAATGACCGCCGTGTCGATCGTCACGAAGTTCGGGTTTTCGAATCGGAGCAGGTGGCGCCCCTCAGGCAGCGAGCGCACGAGCACTCCGTTCTCGGAACGGAGCTGACCATCGACAAACACTCGCGCCCACGGATTCACGCGCAGCCTCAGCACTCCAGTTGCGGCCTGTGCTGGCTCCACGCGGGCGGCGGCAAATCGGAGAGTTCGAGTCTGCCCCGTCGCGATAGCGAGCACCGTATCGATCGGCAGGTAGCCATCGGCGCGTAGTTGCACCTGGCGTCGACCCATCTCGAGGTCGAGGCGAGACCCGCTCATCCGCTGACCATCGACTCGCACGCTCCCGCCTGAAGGCAACCCGGCAATCACGAGTGTGCCCGTTGTTCGATTGGGAATGACCGAATCTCGGTTCGCGAGAATCACGATGGTGGCCTCGGCGATCGAATCTGCTGTTGACACCGCCGTCACGCGTACCGTGTCCGCACGTCTGGCCCTGAGCAAACCCGCTGAATCGATCACGGCAGCATCAGGTGGAGAAACGCTCCAGCGAACACCGGCGACGACTTCGCGGCCAGCACGAGACAGCGCGCGGAGTGGCAACTGGCTGCCCACTCGGAGCCCGCCACTCTGTGGCAGCTGGTAGTCGATCACGATCCCCTCCGGAGCGCGCGGCGACTCGGTCGGCGACGGCGGTGGCTCCGGTTCGGACCGGGTCGCGACGACACCGATCCCGCCCAGCAGCACTACGCCGGCCGCCGCCAGCCAGAGGCGCCCACGCATGGCGCGTGCCGGCTTCACCGTGCTTGTCGCCGCCGGACCGATGGCGTCGATGATGCACTCATCACGAAGCCCGGACGCCTCGGCCGTGAGCATGAATCGTCCTGCCCGAACGGCGCGCACGGTACCCTCCGCGTCGACCGTGGCGGCCTCAGCGGGCGTCACGGACCACTGCACCACCACGTCGCGGGACGAACCGTACACATCCGTCGCCGCAACCGTGCAGCGCATCGCGTTACCCACCACCAACGGCGACGTCGGCACCTGGATCCGTATGGCCTGCAACGGGGCGGCATCGACACGCAACACCAGTTCACTCCGCTTCCCGTCGAGCTGCGCCGCAATCGTCACCTGACCGGGCGCACACGCCTCCACGCGCCCGGTCTGATCAACGACCGCGATGCGGACATCAGAGCTGCTCCACACGGGCGTTCGATCGGAGACCGCGCCGCCGGCACCATCTGTCAGCGTAGCCTCAATCTGGAGCGCGCTACCCACCTCGAGCCGTGGGGCGGACGATGCGAGTCGAATCGACGCTACTCTCGCTCGGTGCACGCGCACCGGCAGCTCGACGCTGGCGGAAGAATCATGCGCGCCGAAGGCGGTGACGCGAATGCGTGTGTTGCCAGCCTCGACGGCGCGCAGCTGTCCGCGCGTGTCCACCGTCACGATCGCAGGATCGAGCGATTGCCACGAGAGCACGGCATCGGACAGAATCCGCCGCCGAGCGTCCAGACAGCGAGCCGTCACCGCCACCATCGCCCCTATCTCGAGATCGAGCGCGTCGGAGGAGAGCTGAATGCGATCCACCTGAGGCAGTCGCACCGAAACCGACACCGTGCTTGCCGACACTTCGGCGCCAGGCCGTGCGTCGTGGATCCGCGCAGTAAGGCGGGCATCCCCGGGCGCGACGGCGGTGACCGTGCGACCATCCGCACCCATCTCCAGGATCGCGGGGTGTTCGGAGGTAATCGTCACGCCTGCATCCGAGCGTGGGCGACCGGTGACATCGGTGACCACCAGCTCGATCTGTGCGGTCTCGCCCGGCTCCAGCATCGGTGGGTGGACGGCCATCGCGATCGTGCCGATCGGTGATTCGACCACCTGTATCGTACACTGCCCGCTCACTCCGTCGACCACCGCCGTCACCTGTGCCTCGCCAGGAGAGAGACCGATCGCCGTGCCGGCCGAGTCCACATGTACCACATGGGGGGCATCGGAACTCCACACGGTGCGCGGGCCGATCACGACGGTGCCACGGTCGTCGAGCGCCTCCACGCGCAGCGCGATGGCATCGCCAGTCTCGATGATCGGCGCGTCGGCCAGTACCTGCACCCGTACCGCGGGGCGCGGAGCGACGCGCACGTGCAGGGTGGTCCGCACTGCGCCAACCGCAATTTCCACCGCGGCGTCACCGGAAGACACGCCGAGCAGCTCGCCCGCACCGACGACCTGCACAACCCGCGGACTGCGACTCAGCCACGACGACGTCGCGTCGACGCGAGGCTTGCCTTGCGCATCGATGGCGTGCATCACGGGACGGTGACGTTCGCCAACGATGAGTGTCACCCACTCCGACTCCAGCTCGATGCGAGTGATCGGTGACAGGACGACGGTCACGAGCGCTTCCTCGTATACGCCACCAATCGCAGCGCGAATGCGAGCCGTGCCAGGCCCCACAGCACGCAGGTCGCCCGAGGGGGACACCGTCACCACTTCGACGTCGCTCGAGGTCCAGGCAACGATTGCGCCATCGATCGCCTCGCCTGCACTTGTCAGCGCTCGAGCCGACATGGCGAGCTCCGCGTCGGCGTAGAGCGTAGCGCTCGGCGGCGAGAGCACGATCAACGCCGGCTTCGGGCGGGGCGGAGCGCCCGGGCGTGGAGTGACAGGCGTTTCAATGGCCAGTGCCCGGCTTCGCTGCTCGTTCCCGTCGCGCAACCGAAGAGCGACTTCCGCGAGTCCCTTGCGAATAGTGCGGGCATCGTGCGGCAGCCCCTCGGCGAGTACGCCGCTGAGCTCATGCAACGACGACCATCGATCCGTTGGACGCTTCTCGAGCATGCGCATCACCGCGGCAGCCAACGCGGGCGGGCAGTCCGGTCGTCGCGTCTGGATCGGCACCGGGCGCGTGCGCACGTGCGCCGTCTGCAAATCGTACAGGCTCAAGTCGCCACTGAACGGGGGACTGCCGGCAAGCAACGTATACGCGGTCACCCCCAACGAATATTGGTCCGACGCCTCCGATACACGCTGGCCGGTGACCTGCTCCGGGCTCATGTACAACGGCGTCCCAATGATCGTGGCGCCCATCGTGCGGGTGCTGTTGTGCTCGATCACCTTCGCGATGCCGAAGTCGGTGACGAGCACGTCGCCCTTGACCGTCAGCAGAATGTTGCCCGGCTTGACGTCGCGGTGAACGATGCCTTCGCCGTTGGCGTACGAGAGCGCGTGCGCGGCCTGCATGATCACCCAACGCACCGCATCGACCGGCAGCTGGATGCCCGATCGCACGAGCTCGTCGAGTCCACAACCATCGACGAGCCC
>JAABRY010000023.1 GCA_011390645.1 Gemmatimonadota bacterium | reverse complement strand
CCGTGCATCCCTCTCGACATGGCACGACCCCCGGGCCCGCCTCGGCGAGGCCCTGAGCGAACCAACGGTCGAGGGTTGTCAGGAGAGAGTCGTAGGTCATGGGGTGAGGGGTGAGGGGGAACTGCGAAACCAGGTGAAACGTGAAAGGCGAAAGGGGTGGCGTCTGAAGCCCGTTTCACCTTTCACCTTATACCGCTGTTCGCCGTTCGCTGCTCGCTGCTAGAGGCTAGAGCCGCCTCGCCGCCAGCATCAGGAACACCCACCCCACGATGAATGCCACGCCACCGATCGGGGTGACCGCACCGAGCCAACGTTGCCCGGTGAAGACCATCACATACAGCGAGCCGGAGAAGATCAGGGTCCCGACTGTGAAGCCCCACGCAGCCCCGCCGGCCTGCGTGATCCCCTTGTCGAGCAACCAGGCGGCTGCAAGGAGCGCCATCGCGTGATACATCTGGTAGCGCACACCCGTCTCGAAGATCTCGAGGTCGCGCGGCTCAAGCCGGCTCCGGAGTGCGTGCGCGCCAAACGCACCGAGCGCCACGGCCACGCCACCGTAGAGCGCGCCGAGGGTGGCGGCGAGGCGTGCGGTCACTGGTGGAGGGCGGCGGGAGAGGTCGCCATCGCCATCGCGTGGTAGCCGTTGTCCACGTACAGTGTTGTGCCGGTGATCCCCGCGGCCAGCGGCGAGGCGAGGAAGGCCGCGGCGTAGCCGACGTCGGATGCCTCCATCTCGCGCACCAACGGGGTGTTCTCCTTGTAGTAGCGCAGCATCGTGTCGATGAAGCCGATGGCGCTGGCCGCGCGTGAGGCGTAGGGCCCAGCGGAAATCGTGTTGACGCGCACGTTCCAGCGGCGTGACGCTTCCCACGAGAGCGTGCGAGTATCGGACTCGAGCGCGGCCTTGGCCGCCGACATCCCGCCACCGTACCCAGGCACCGCACGCTCGCCGGCCAGGAAACTGAGCGACATGAAGTTGCCACCCGGACGCATCAGCGGCCCGAACTCGCGCACCATGGCAAGGTTCGAGTAGGCGGACACCGATACCGCGGCGAGGTAGCCCTTCCGCGAGGTGTCGATCAGCGCGTGCTTGACCTCCGGGCCGTTGGCGAGCGAGTGCACCACGATGTCGAGCGGCTGTGGGCCGAACTCCTCGATGAACCGAGCCTTGACCCCCGCAATCGTGAAGTCGCCGCGCTCCTTGTAGCGCTTGTGCTCGCGGATCTCCTGCGGGACATCGTCCATCGTGTCATAGGCGGCGTCGAGCGGGTAGATCCGCTCGAACGACATCGAGCTGCCGTCCGACAGCTTCAACGAGTCGGCGATCTTCCCGCGCTCCAGCAACCCTTCGAAGATCCCCATCGCAGGCGGCCAGGTCCCGACGCAGATGGAGGCACCGGCCTCCGCGAAGGCCTTGGCGATGGCGAAGCCGAAGCCGCCGTCGTCGGCCACTCCGGCGATGAAGGCGCGCTTTCCACGCAGGTCGATTGGCAGCAAGCGGAACTCCGGGTAAAGGACGGGGGGAAAGATAATGGGCGAGGGGCCGGGGGGGGAACGAGAAAAGGGGTGAAACGTGAAAGGTGAAAGGGGAGCCCCAGTCGGGACCCCGAACCCCTTTCACCTTTCACCTTTTACCAGACCGGCGACAAATCTCGCCTCCGGATTGGATCAGCCCCTACTTCGGCTCGAGAATGTCCCGAATCCGTGCCGCCGCATCGGCATAGTGCGCGCGGGTCACTGCATCACCGCTGCGGGCTGCAAGCAGGCGGCTCCGCATCTGCGTGAGCTCCTGCCGCACCAGCGGCCGGATATCGGACAACGTGACACTGGGCACCGGTGGGAGGTTGGCCGCGAAGGCCCCCGTCGGTGGCGTGATGTCGTTGGTCATCAGGAACGCCATCCGTTCGATCCAGGCACGCTGCAGGGCGCGCCGGTAGATGTCGGCATTCCGCCCGGCACCAAGCTCCGTCCACACCGAGGTGCGCACATCAGCCAGATACTCGGCGAGCGGATACCCGCCACCGGCGACCGCCTGCAGTTCCGCCATGCGGCCCATGCGCGACGGGTCGAGCATCCGGTTGAGCACGCTCACCATGTAGCCACGAATCCGCTCGCTGGAGCCCTGAATGCCGATGCGCTCCAGCACGGGCGCCTCGAACATCCAGGTCGGCGTGGTGAGGGCCTGCTCGCTGAGGAAGTTCACGGCCGCCTTCTGGCGTTCCCGCGAGACGGCAGTGTAGGCCGCACCCGTCTGGTCGGTGTTCTTGCGCGTGTACTCGATGCCGCCGACAATCGTCAGGACATGGCCCATGTAGCGGTTCCACTGCGTGCCGACCTGCGTGTACATCTCGCGCAGCTGTGAGAAGTCGGCGCGCGGCTCGTAGCTGTACTGCATGATCTGCGGCATGATCCGCTTGAGGTTGGCGATGCCGTACTCGCTCGCCGCCACGCCGTCGTGTCCGAGATCTTCCGTCTGCGACGAGGGGTCGGTGCCCGACGGATCGCCGAAGCGATAGACAGGGTCGTTCTCCCGCTCGCGGATCCACTGGTCAAGCGTGGCCTTCTCCGCCTCCGGCGTCCGGGCGTCGAGAATCGGACGGTAGCCCCACATGATCGAATACTTGTCGTACGGACCCACGGCAGGCATCAGGCCAACATCGCCATCGCCCGGCTGCGCGACGTAGTTGAAGCGCGCGTAGTCCATGATCGACGGTGCGGTCCCCATCGCCTTGGTGAAGCTCGGCGAGCGGAGGGAATCCACGTGGTATGACGAGCTGGCCTTCATGTTGTGCGGCAGGCCGAGGGTGTGCCCGACTTCGTGCGCGCTGACGAAGCGGATCAGCTCACCCATCACTTCGTCATCGAACTCGACCGACCGCGCCTTCGGGTTGATCGCTGCGGTCTGGATCAGATACCAGTTGCGCAGGAGATTCATGACGTTGTGGTACCAACCGATGTGCGACTCGAGAATTTCACCGGAGCGCGGGTCGGGCACGTGCGGGCCATAGGCGTTCTGCACGTCCGAGGCGAAATAGCGGATGACGCTGTAGCGCGCGTCTTCGGTCGAGAACTCCGGATCCTCCTCCGGCGTGGGCGGGAGCTTGCCCATGATGGCGTTCTTGAATCCGGCGGCCTCGAAGGCGACTTGCCAGTCGTTGACGCCCTGAATCAGGTACTTGCGCCACTTCTCAGGCGTTGCCGGATCGATGTAGTAGATGATCGGCTTGACGGGCTCGACCAGCTCGCCGCGCAAGAAGGCGGCGGTATCCTTGGGCTCGAGGCGCCAGCGCGAGATGTAGCGCTTCTGCACGGTGCGCTGCACGTCGGCGCCGTAGTCCGTCTGCGTGAGACCGAAGTAGCCCACGCGCTCATCGTACAGGCGCGGCATCATCGGCGTTTCGGGGAGGAGCAGCATCGAGTGATTCATCTCGAGTGAGATCGCTCCCGTGGCCTGCCCGGAGGGCGGCGAGCCGGCCTCGTAGGTGAGCGTGGCCCGCGTCTCGATGTTGCGAGGATACGAACGAATCGTGTTGAGGAAGGTCCGCGACGGATCGAGCCGGCGGACCTGGTACTGCGTGCGGCGTCCGCTTGGCAGGCCGAGCATCGGGACGTCGCCGGTGTAGAGGGGGCCGACATCCAGCACCACGCTTGAATCCGCCCCGTAGGCCTGCACGTCGAAGCCGAAGACGATCGGCTCGAAGTTCGAGTTGCGCACCGCCTGGGCAATCGGCAACGTCGTGTCGGCGACGGTGCTGTACGAGACCTGGCGCATGTAGACCTTGTTGCCCTCGCGTACGAAGCGGACAACGTTGGTCCCGTTCACCTCGCCGCCATACCCGAGCCCACCGGCAGTGCGGGCGATGCGGGTGATGAGGATGAACTCCCGCCCGAGCATCTCACGAGGAATCTCGTAGAACCACTTCTCGGCGACCTGGTGCACCGTGAACGCACCGGTATCGGAGGT
The DNA here is from genome assembly GCA_011390645.1 of Gemmatimonadota bacterium. Classification (GTDB taxonomy): domain Bacteria; phylum Gemmatimonadota; class Gemmatimonadetes; order Gemmatimonadales; family GWC2-71-9; genus Palsa-1233. The sequence goes on along the minus strand of JAABRY010000023.1, from coordinate 31,227 downwards.
GGCCTTGGCGGTGATGACATCCTTGTAGGGCTTGGGGCCGGTGCGGGCGGCGGCTCCAGCGCGAGCCGTGCTGTCGCCTGTGGCAGCGGCGGGACGCGCTGCCGGGGTCGTGGTGGCGCTGCCACGGGCACACCCTGCGACGCCAATGGCGACGAGGGTGACCAGCGACATCGTGACGGGACGAGGCATCTTCACGAGCGGTCCTCTCCTGCTGGGGTAAGCGCGCGCCAGGTCAGTCGGCGCGCAACACCTCGAGCGGTGGTCGCTCGAGCACATCAAGGGAACTCCAGAGCCCGACGATCGTGGTCAGCGAGACGAGTGCAATGGTCAGCACCGCCAGCGGCAGCACGGGCAAGACGAACGATGACTTGAAGACGAAGTGGGCCAGGGCCCACCCGGCCACGCCCGCGAGCGAGGCCGCCACGAGCGCGGCAGCCAGCCCGAGCGTGGCATACTCCACACATAGGATACGCAGCACCTGCCCACGCGTTGCGCCGAGCGTCCGCAGGAGGGTCCCTTCGCGGATCCGCTGCCAGCGTGACGTGGCGATCGCCCCGATCAGGACGACCGCGCCGGTGGCCAGGGAGAAGAGCGCCATGAAGCGGATGGCCAGAACGATCCGGCTGACCACCGACTCCAGCGCACGCTGCACTTCCCCCAGGTCCACCGAACTGACATTGGCCGCCTGCTCGGCGAGCGCCCGTTGAACGCGGCCACGCGCTTCTGGGTCGGTCACCCGGGCGAGGGTCACCAGGGTGTGGGGAGCGCTTTCCAGCGCGCCGGGGGCGAAGACCACGAAGAAATTCGGCTCGAATCGCGCCCAGTTCACCTCGCGCAGGGAGGTGATGATCGAGTGCACCTCCACCCCCTGGATATCCCAGCTCAGCCGATCGCCCACCCCCACGACCAGTTCGCCGGCGAGCCCCTCTTCGACCGAGATCGGAACCGGATCTTCGCGAGTACGCCCCGTGCCGGTGGCGGTGTCGCCGTACCACGAACCGAAGGTGACGCTTTCCGCGCTGCCCATCGCGGCACGATAGGTGGAGCGGTATTCGCGTCGGAACGCCCACATCGAACCGCGACCCTCACCACCGCCTGCGGTGTCGGCTGGGGTGGTATCGGTGGACTCCATGCGATTCCTGCTCCGTGCGAGCAGCTCGCTGACCCGCATCCCGTCCACTTCCGCGAGACGCATCGGGACAATCGGGACGAACTCGCCAACGGTGACGCCTTCCGACCGCATGATCTCGGTGACGATCTCCCGCTGATCGGGTTGGATGTCAATGAGCACGAGGTTGGCACGATCAGGATCCGCATCGAGCTGGAACTCGCGCAACAGGTTGTGCTGCGCGGTGAACAGCGTGGTGAGCAGGAAGGCGCCGAAACCGAGCGCCAGCACAACGGTGACAGTCTGATTGCCGGGGCGGTGCAGGTTGGCGAGACCCTGACGCCAGAGATATGGCCAGCTCGCGGGCATGAAACGCCGCGCGCCGCGAATCAGTGCGAGTGACGCGAGCCAGAGCACCAGCAATGCCGCACCGATCCCGGCCGCGAACCATGCGCCCTGGATCAGCGACCCGACCTGGACCGCGGCCAGGCCGACCACGCTCGTGATCAGCAGGAGCACCGCCACGATGCGCGGGAGATCCCACCGGGCGCGAGGCGGCTCGGTGTTGCGTCGAAGCGTGGCGAGCGGGGATACCTCGCGGATGCCGAGCAGCGGGAGCAGCGCGAACACGGCGGCAGTCCACACGCCCAGGCCGATGCCGAGCAGGATCGCGCGTGGCGACGGCAAGACGCGCACGTCCACCGGCAGGAAATCCGCCAATACCAGCGGCATCAACTGCTGCAAGCCGACGCCGAGGGCGGCACCAATCAGCGCGCCGAGGAAGCCCATCCCGATCGCCTGCAGCAGGTGAATCGCGAAGACTTGCCCGCTGGTCGCCCCGAGGCATCGGAGCACGGCGATCGTGTCGAGTTGCTGACGAATGAAGACGTTGACGGCACTCGCGGTGCCGAGTCCACCGAGAAGCAGGGCGATCAGGGCCACCAGACCGAGATAGTTGCCGAGACGTGTCAGGCCGTCGGTGAGATCATCGCGATCGTCGGCCACCGTGGAGACACGCACGCGCTCGCGTCGCAGCGAGGGACGGACCTGCTCTGCCACTGCTTGTGCGTCGATGGTGGCGGGCACTCGCACAAAGGTTTCGCGCTGCACCCGTGCACCGAAGCCGAGCAGGCCGGTTGCCTCGAGGGTCGAGGTCGCGATGAAAATCCGTGCGCCGAAGGCCATTTGCAGGCCGACATCGCCCGGAACATTGACCACCGTCCCGAGAATCGGATACCGGGCTTCTCCCACCAGCAGCGTGTCGCCGACCGCTGCACCGATCGCCGGAAGCAGGGACGGATCCACCACGACGCCGCCCGATTGGATGCCGTCCCAGATGCCGGCCGGACTGGTTTCGATGGTGCCATAGAACGGCCATTCCGGATCGACGCTGCGCGCCTGCACCAGACGCGCCGTGCCGCTCGAGGCGACATATGCCATCGCCGCAAAGGAGGACGATCGCGCGATGCGCACGTCCCCCCCCCCAACCGATGTCAGGGAGTCGAGCAGTGCCTGCACGGTGACGACGCTGTCCACCGACACCTGCGATGAACTGAACGAGATGTCGGCGCCGAGCAGGGCCTGTGCCTGCTCCGCTACGGAAATCCGGAGGTTGTCGGTAAAGGAGTTCACCGCCACGAGTGCGGCGACACCGGCGGTGATCGAGGCGGTGAGCAGGGCGAGGCGACGGCGCGCGGCGCGCGCCTCACGCCAGGCCAGACGGACGACGAAGCCGATGCTGCTCACCGGGTGGTGTCCGAAACGATCGCGCCGTCGGCGAGGCGGATCGTGCGCCGGGCCAGGCCTGCAAGCTCAAGGTCGTGTGTCACCAGGACGAGCGTCGTGCCGAATTCCTCGTTGAGCGCGGTCATCAACTGCACGACGGTATCGCCATTCTTGCCGTCGAGGTTGCCGGTCGGCTCGTCGGCGAAGAGAATCTTGGGGCGCGTGCTGAAGGCCCGTGCGACGGCCACGCGCTGTTGTTCGCCACCCGAGAGTTGGGTGGGGTAGTGATGTCCGCGTTCCCCGAGGCCGACACGACGCAACAGGTCTTCTGCCACGGCCGCGGCCTTCGGATCTCCCGCGAGCTCGAGTGGCACCTGCACATTTTCCTGGGCGGTCAGCGTGGGAATCAGCTGGAACGATTGAAAGATGAAGCCGACCTTCTCGCGACGGAGCTTGGCACGCGCGTCCTCGTCGAGGTCGCCGAGGTCGGTGCCATCAAGCACGACGCGGCCATGGGTCGGACGATCAAGCCCCGCCAGCAGCCCGAGCAGCGTGGTCTTGCCACTGCCGCTCGGGCCGACGATGGCGAGAAAGCCACCGGGCTCAAGGTGAAAGGTGATATCCTTGAGGACGGTCAGGCGTCGGCCGCCGGAGAGGTATTCGTGCCCGAGGGCATCAGATGACAGCATCGCGTGGTCCACAGCAGGGGAATGGAATGACATTGTCTGGACGCATCCGAACAGGATACCGTCGCGCATGGCTTCTGGGTCCGTTGGTGGCGTGCAGTGCGCCAGCACCCGCCCCGGAGGCAACCGTCAATGATACCCCGCCTCCGGCGACAGCGCCGATCGCTGTTGGGGGAGATACGCGGCCGGTGGTGCTCTTCGTTGGGACCTCCCTGACTGCTGGGCTCGGACTCGATCCGGAGCAGGCCTATCCTGCGCTGATTCAGGAACGGGTCGATTCGGCGGGCCTCGGCTACCGCGTCGTGAATGCAGGGGTCAGCGGCGAGACCTCTGCCGGTGCGCTACGTCGTATCGGCTGGCTTCTCGGCCAGGGTGCGCCGGCGGTCGTGGTGGTGGAAACCGGAGCCAACGATGGGCTGCGGGGGCAATCGATTGACTCGCTGCGCGCGAACCTCGAGGCGATCCTCGATACGATCGATACCCTCGAGCCACGACCGGTCGTCTTCGTGGCGGCCATGGAGGCCTTGCCGAACCTGGGTGCGGAGTATGGCCGGGGGTTTCGTGCGGTCTATCCTGATGTCGCGGAGCGACGCAATGCCCTCCTGCTGCCGTTTCTCCTTGATGGTGTGGCCGGCGTGGACTCGCTCAATCAACCGGATGGCATTCATCCGAATCCCGCTGGGGCACGGCGGGTTGCCGAGAATGTGTGGCGGGCGTTGGCCCCGTCACTCCGTCCGGATCGCATCGATCGGTGAAAGCCGCGCAGCTCGCAGCGCTGGATACGCGCCGAAGAGCAGTCCGACCGTGATCGCGGAGGTGGCCGCGACCATCAGCGTGGTTGGTGTCACCGCCGCATAGACGGGTGCCTCGCTGCGGGCCCGGATCAGCGCGGAGATTCCGAAGGCCGATCCCAGCCCGATCAGCACGCCGACACCGCTCCCCATTCCGGTGATCGCCACCGATTCGGCGAGGAACTGGGCGAGGATATCACGTCGACGTGCTCCGGTGGCGCGGCGGATCCCGATTTCGCGCGTCCGCTCGAACACGCTCGCCAGCAGCGTGTTCATGATCCCGATCCCGCCGACGACGAGCGAGATCCCCGTGATCGCCCCCATCAGCAGCTTGAACACCAGCATCGCCTGACGGGCCTGATCGGCACGGTCGGTGCGGTTCTGCACCATCAGCGCGCCGTCCGTCGCGCGTGTCGCTGTCCACCCCTTGACCGCCGCAAGAGTGGAAGGCACTGCCTCGATCGCGGGCACCTCGATGATCAGCACCGCCGGCCGACGCATTGGGGGGGGGACCGCCTCGGGGTACGCAGTCAGCGGTACGCGCGCACTGAGTCGCAGGGAATCCGGATGGGTCGCCACGCCGATCACGCGGAAGGTGGTCCCATTGAAGACCACCGTGTCGGGGACGGTTGCGCCGGGACCGTCTGCCAGTCGGGCGAGCCCGGGGCTGATGACCGCGACACGAGCGCCGCTGGCGATCTCCTCCGGGGTGAACCATCGCCCCGTCACGAGGGAGTCGGCGACCCCACGGTGCGGGGTGTCCGCGGTCTGGACCGTCGCGCCTCGGAGTGAGTCGCCTGCAAGCCCCGAGATCCATGTGCTCCCGTTGCGGGAGAGCGACAACTGAATCCCAGTGGGCAGCAAGGCGCCCAGCGCCTCCCGGTCGACCGTGGACAACTGGACGGTGTCCCGCCGCGGGAGCATCAGTTGGTCCATCATCGTCGTGGTGCTGGGGACGACCGCGATCTGGAGCAGGTCGGTGGTGGCGGCGATCTGGTCCCGGGCGAAGGCTTCGACCCCGTCGCCGACCGCGAGGACCGCGACCAACGCCCCGGTCCCGATCGTGACGCCGAGGGTCGCAAGGAGCGAGCGAAGCGGGGAAGCGGTCAGGGAGCGAATCCCGATAGTCATCGAGCGCGTGAGCATAGGTTGCTGACGATATGGGATTGCGGGAAGTTTCATTTGGGAACATACGGGTGGGGGTGAGGGGGAATACTGGGCCAGCAAGCGAGGTGGACTTGCCAGATCGGCCCGGTTTTCCCCCTGACCCCTGAGCGGCCGCAGGCCGCGACCCCTTTGCCCCTCACCCCTCCCTCCGCTTTCCGTTACCCTTCCGCATGGCCTTCCTCGATTCCAAGCACCAACGCGCCGCGTGGCTCGTCATCATTCTGGCGGTGATCTGTATCGTCGCGCTTGCGCCATATGCGTCCGGGTTGCTGGGCGCTCCGGTGCTTTACACCATCCTCGCACCGATGCACAACTGGTTGGTGCCGCGCGTGCGGAGTCGGTCGATCGCGAGTCTCATCGTGATTCTCGTGGCGCTGGTCGGACTGGTGTTGCCGCTGACCTGGTTGGTCTCGTTGCTCGTGGGGCAGGCCCAGGACGCGGCGCGCGGCGTGCTCGCGTCTCCGCTGCTCGATCGCCTCGACTCTCTCACCGTTGGCCCGTTCGAGATCGGGCAGCAGCTTCGTGAGGTTGGCTCGGAGTTGGTGTCGTTCATGAGTGGCAGTGCGATCACGGTGCTTGGCAAGGTGACGCGCCTCACCTTGAACCTGTTGTTCTCCTTCTTCGGACTCTATTACATCCTCAAGAATCCCGGCGGGGCATGGACCGGGTTGCGACCCTACATCCCGTTTTCCGACAAGAATGCCAATCGCCTGAAGGAGCGCTTCGAAGCGGTCACGAAGTCCACGGTGCTCGGGACCGGGCTGTGTGCGCTCGCGCAGGGCCTGCTGATCGGCATCGCCTTCTGGATGGCGAACCTCGGTGATCCGATTTTCTGGGGCGCGGCCACCTTCGTCTTGTCGGTGATGCCCGTGGTGGGGAGCGGGCTGATCTGGGGACCCGGCTCGCTGGTGCTCTTCTCGGATGGCCGAGCCGGGGCGGCACTGGCGATGTTCATCTGGGGCATCGTGGTGGTCGGCAACGTCGACAACATCATCCGCCCGTATATCTCGAACAAGTACGCGCAGATCCACCCGCTGATCACTATCGTCGGCGCCATCGCGGGTGTGAGTTACCTCGGTATCCTCGGCCTCCTGATCGGCCCATTGGCCCTGAGCTATCTCTTCGAGTTGCTGAAGATGTATCAGGTGGAGTATCTGCCGGATGTGACGGCAGGCGGGGCGACGATACCAGCCGGCGGGACGGTGCCGGAGTAGGGCGCGCCGCTCCGCGGCGCGGGGGTGATGGGTGAGCGGGAAAACTGGGCCATCATGGCGAGCTCAACTCAACCACTGGCCCAACGTTCCCCCTCACCCCTCACCCCTGAGCGGCAGAGGCCATGTCCCGTTCAGTCCAACACCCAACATCCAACATCCAACATCCAACGAAAATCCCCCCCGGACGCCGAGGCATCCGAGGGGGATCTTCACATCCTGAGCGTCAAGCTTAGTTGTTCTGCTTGATCTCAGCGCGACGGTTCGTCGCACGACCTGCCGCCGTGCCATTGTCGGCAGCCGGCTCTTCCTCACCGCGCCACTTGACCGCGATCCGGTCGGCAGCGACGCCCTGCTCGATGAGGTACTTCTTGACGGTCTCAGCACGCGCCTGTGAGAGCTTCATGTTGTAGGCGTTGGTGCCGACCCAGTCGGTGTGACCGATGACGTCGACGTTCACGCCAGCGTTGCTCTTCAGGGTGTTGGCCACGGTGTTCAGCGTGTCCTTGGCGCCCTGAGTCAGGTCCGAGCGATCGAAGCGGAAATGCACCATCTGCATTTCGAAGGTGTACGCCGGCATGACAGGCGCCGGGGCCGGGGCCGGAGCGGGAGCCGGCGGCGGCGGCGGCGGAGCCGGGGCGCGGACGGTCACGTTGGCCGTGGACATCAGCTTGCCCTTCTGGCTGTACGCCATCACCTGGGCGGTGCCAGTCTCGGTCGCGACGTAGCGGCCGGTCAGCGAGTCGAGCGTGCCCGGGCCGCTGAGGCGGTACACCACGGCGTCAGGCTTGCCGCAGTAGGACGCTTCGGCCATGAAGGTCTGGGACTGACCCGGCTCGAGCGTGGCGCTCGTCGGGCGGATGCCGATCATGTCGGTCGAGTGGTCGCAGCCACCGCCGAGCAGGAACGACAGGCCGGCCTGGGCGCCCAGGTACCGGTTGCTCTCATCGCCGAAGCCATTGGGGATGACGTCGTAGGTGCCCTCAAGGCGGAGATTGAGCCAATCGGTGGGCTTGATGCGGAGGCCGGTCATCGCGCCGATGCCGACGTAGCTCTCGTCGATGCCCTTGGTGAGCTTGTGGTAGCCCGGGCCGACGCCAAGCATCCAGCCGATCGCGCTGCCGAGCGGCTGGTTGTAGACAGCCTGAATGTGGTAGAGGCTGTGGACGAGCGGGCGTGACCGCGCGCCGATCGTCGAGGGGACGTTCGGCTGATCGGCCTTCAGGTCGGTCGGGTTGTACGAGCCGTCGAGCTCAAGGGCAATCTTGTCGGAGATGAAGTAGCCGAGGCGGCCACCGAATCCGACACGATTGTCATCCGGGCCGCGCACCTGATAGGCCTTCGACGGATAGCCAGTGTACCGGCCGAAACCCCCGATTTCGAACGTCCCCTTTTCCTGCGCTGCTGCCGGGGCAGCGATCAGAAGCGAGGCCGCCACTACGAACTTGGTGAAACGCATCAATCCTCCATGGTGAATCGGTAGGTCCGGTGCAGGCCGTTGCCTGATCGCGAGCCTCCGCAAGTCGTCCTGCCACAACATCCTACGAATGCAAAAATCCAGTCAAGAACGGCGCAAGAGCGAAGCCACGCCGTGGGGGGGGGCGAGCGTGAAGCTCGGAGACTACCCCAACTTCTTCAAATATATCCACTTACAGCGCAATTGCGAGGCCTCCGAAGGCCTAGACCCCAAGAGCGACGTCGGTGTAAAGCCGTGTAGATTCCCAACATCCTCCGGCACTCCGCCGGAGTTGGAGATTCTGGATGCCCCTGACGTTCTCGCCTCGAACGCATTGCACACTTGGCCGCATTCTGGTCGCCGCCCTGCTCGTCCTGGTCCTGGGTCCGGTGCAGGTGGGTGCGCAATGGCGCCTGGACGGCTGGTTTGGGGATGCCTGGAGCGCCCGGACCCCTCTCACCTTCCGTCAGGAGGGCGAGGCGGACATCCGCGTCACCCCTGACTGGTCCACCCGCCCCTTCACGCCAACCTGGTATTACGGCGCACGCATCGCCCGGATGTCAGGCGCCACCGGCTGGGGGATGGAATTCGTCCACCACAAGCTCTACCTCGACAACCCGCCCGAGCCGTTGGTGAAGCGCTTCTGGGTCACCAACGGCGTCAACATCATCCTGGCGCAGCGGATTCTGCCGCTTGGCAAACAGGAACTGTCGGTCGGGGTCGGGCCGACCTGGGGTGTGCCGCGAAGCACGGTGCGCGACGAGACCTATTCGTTCACCTTGGGGAAGGAGGGTGGGCGCTATGACTTCGCCGGCTGGACGGGCCAGATCGGGATCACTCGCCGCATGCGGCTTGGTCCGCACGTATATGGGGTCCTCGGTGTGAAGGGGACCGTCTCCACCCTGGATCTGCCGATCGCCCGAGGCCGCGCCGAGACAACGAACCTGGCGCTTCATGTGAACTATGGGCTGTCGTTGCAGACGAAGCCGTGACGACGAGAAGCTGGTGAGGGGTGAGGGGTGAACGGTGAACGGGCGGTGTGGGTGGACTGTTCTGGCGCGTCACCCGCTGGATCCCGAGGACATTCTCAGGCGAGGCTCATCATGTCCAGACGATTCTCCATGCTGTGCACGGCCGCCGTCTCGGCCTTGGTCAGTACCTCCTCGCTCACAGCGCAGGACGGGGTGGAGCGTGCGGCGCTCGATTCTCTCCTCGCGGAGATCGGGCGGGTGGAGAGTTCCGGGGCGATCCCGACGGATGCGCGGTGCGCCAACTACAGCGGGCCGCACCGGCTCCTGTGCCAGGGGCTGCTCGCCACGCTGCGCGCAGAGGCCTCCGGGACCGCCGACGATGCCAATCGAGCCGAACTGCTGGTCCGTCAGGTCGTCGTGTCCCGGCCGCAGTGGGCGCTGGGGTGGTACGGCCTCGGCATCGCGCGCCTGCAGCAGGCGCGCGCAGGGGTTCGCGCGAAGGAGGGCCCGCTGCAAACGCTCGGCGTGTCGCTCGAGGCAGGGGCCGGGCATGCACTGGTGCGCGCGCTGGAGGTTGAACCGACCCTTGCCATGGCGGCGGAGGCGCTGGCGCTGGCCCCGATTCCGCGCGAGGGTGCTTCCCAGATTCGCACCCGAGTGGATGCGCTCCGTCGCGCCCGACCGATGTTGGGCCCCTTGGAGCTGATGGGGATGGCGCAGGTCGAGCGTCTCGCGGGGAGTCGGGACACCGCCGTGACGTTGCTGGAGGACGCGCTGCTCACCCGTGGTGTGGACGACGGCGTGGTGCGGCTGGAGCTCGCGCGCGAATTGCACGCCGTCGGCCGATCGCGTGACGGGCGCATGGTGCTCTTTGCCGGCGCCGGGTGGGACACGCCCGCCGCCAAGGCCGCGTATCGCCGCGAGTTGGAGTGGGTCGCGGAGCCACAGGAGATCACGGCGTGGGATTCGACCGTGGCGGCGGAGCGACCGGGCTGGCTCCAGCGATTCTGGGCGGCGCGCGACGTCGCCGGTGGTTGGACGGAGGGTGAGCGACTCGAGGAGCATTACCGTCGCATCGAACACGCGTGGGCGAACTTCACCCTGGTGTTGCCACCGTCGGGGCGCCACAAGATCCGCACACGCACCGGCGGGATCGACACCTTCGTGGATGAGTTGTTGGTGCGAGAGGCCCGAAGCGCCGAGATGATCGACGCGGAGTTCGCCCCGGCACGGGGGGAGACGGCTGAAGAAATTCGTGCAGATGAAGCGTTGGCGTTCGCCACGGCCCGCACGCGCGTCGCGATGGAGGCGATGCGGATCGCAGGCCTCGACGGCCCCTTCCGACCGTTTCGCAGCACCCAATCGGTGCTCGATGACCGCGGCATCGTGCACATTCGCCATGGCGGGCCGAGCCGCATGGCCACGTCGGTGGGCGGGGAGGCACTGGCTGTCTGGGTCTACGATCGCGATGAGGGCCGACTGGTCCTCCTCTTCCGCGAGGAGAACTTCGACGGGCAGGTCGGGGCAAGCACGTTGGTGCCCTCCCTGCTGGATGTCCCCGCCCGCTTCCGTGACCAGTTCTGCCATCTCGAGCCGTCGCTGTGCGCGATGAACAACCCGGTGAGCGAGGCCGACGGTCGGCTGGCGATGGGTGCCGTGGGGACCACGCTCCGCGATCGTGGCGCACGCAACATGGCCACGCTGACCGATGGCGGTCGCATCGGCCCGGGCTCGGTCAACCAGTCGGTGGAGGTCGGTGTCGAGAACATCCTGCGCGCGACAACCACCGACGCGCATCCGCGGAACTTCACGGAGAAGGTGACGCCGGCCGTGCAGTTGTACGGACTCGATCGCGGGGGGGGGGATGGTCCGCGCGCGGTCGCAGCCTTTGCGATTCCGGGTGACCAGCTGGTCTATACCCAGCCGCCCGCCGCGGGTGGGCGCTCGGTCTATTCGATCCGCTTCCGCCTGAGTGCCGTGGATGAGGCGGGCGAACGGCGTGACCTCGACACCCTGCGGCACTTTGCCGTCCCCACGCCGCTGGCGAAGGGGCAGGCGCTGCAGGGGGTGCTGGAGATGATCCTGCCTGGTGGGAGGCAGGTGATGTCGCTGGTGGTCACCCAGGATGACGGCCGCGGCGCGGTGGCGTCCCTCGGTGCCATCCCCGTCCCTCGGGGGGGCGCGCGCCTCGGCATCTCGTCACTGGTGCTCGGACGCGAGGGGAGCGGGGTGGCGTGGCGGTCGAGCACCACCACGGTGCCGCTCAATCCGGTCAACGCGTTCGCCCGTGGCAGCGAGGCGACGCTGTACTTCCAGTTGCACGGGCTGCAGGCGGGTGCGCAGTACCAGACACGACTGGAGTTTCTCGACGCCGCCAAGCCCGATGCGCAGCCGGCGCTGTCGCTGCAATTCACGGAGGAGGCCGGCGGGGAGCGCCTCGAGGTGTTGCGCACCATCGGGCTCAAGAATCTCGACCCCGGTCGGTACCGGTTGCGGGTGACGATCACTGGGGGGGGGAGCACGGTGACGGAGACGGCGTGGTTGACGGTGTCCAAATGAAGGGGAATCGGGTGAGGGGTGAGGGGGAACGGGGTGAACGGTGAACGGTGAACGGGGGGCCGCGGTGAGGCGAGGTGTGCTCCTGCTGGGACTCCTGCTCGGGGGGGTGACCACCCTCCCCGCGCAGCTGGTGCGCGGGCAGGTGACGGTCGCCGCCACGGGCGCGCCACTGGGGGGGGCACTGGTCGCGCTCGCGGATTCCGGTGGTACCGTGGTGGCGCGCACCCTCTCCTCCGCGTCGGGTCAGTATGCGGTCTTCGCGCCGCGTGCCGGCACGTGGGAGTTGCGCGTGGCAGCGATCGGCTTCACCCCTGAGCGGCAGAGCGGAATCGAGGTCGGCGCAGTGGCGACCGTCCGCGATATCGCCTTGATGGAACGGCCCTTCGAACTCCCGGAGATTCTGGCGGTCACCTCGGGCGATCAATGCCGCGTGGATCCCGCGAGTGGTCCCGTGGTCGAGCGCCTGCTTGCGGAGGCAACCACCGCCCTCGGGCTGGTGGAAGCAACCATCGCCTCGCGTCGCCTCGAGTTCGTCACCGAGAGCTGGCGCGTGCGCCTCGGCACGACGATTGGTGACTCGGCGCGGCAGGCGACGGTGTCGCAGGCGCGTGCGTCATGGCCGATTGCCTCCGCCGATGAAGACCTGCTGCGCGAGGGGGGCTTCGTCCACGATGCCGGGAACCTCAGTCCGGCGACCGGCTACACCGAGGACAGCGGACCGATCTACTATGGTCCGGACCTTCAGGTGCTCGCAGCCCCGTGGTTCGTGGGATCGCACTGTTTCGACCTGGCGGGCGCAGCCGGCGACTCCCTGACCGTGCGCTTCACGCCACGCACCCGGACCGCCCACGTGGACATCGCGGGGACGCTGGTACTCGATCGCGAAAGCCTGACCTTGCGACGACTCACCTTCGAATACGTGGGGCTGCCACGGTGGGTGCCCTCACGCGGGGCGGGTGGCGAGGTGACGTTCGAGCGATTGCCCGATGGGCTGTGGGTCACCCGGAACTGGCGACTGCGGGCCCCGATTCAGGAGCTGCGCCGGGTGATCGGCGCCCCGCGCGGGGCCACGTTCGGAGGGTGGGTGGAGGTCGGCGGCCGGGTCGTGGAGATCGTGGGCGAGGGGTAACCCTTGCGGACGGCGAATCTTTTGTGGATATTTATGCACTATGCAGAAAACATCAGTTGTCGCCCTGGCCTTTTCTGGCGGGCTTGATACCTCCTACTGCGTCCCCCGGCTGGCTGAGCGGGGGCTTTCAGTCCATACCGTCTTCGTCAATACGGGCGGGACGACGCCTGACCAGTGCGCGGCCATTCGCGCGCAGGCGATGGCGGTCGGTGCCGTCGAGCATCACGAAGTCGACGCCCGAGCCCTCGTCTTCGATCGCTTTGTCAGGGTCCTGATCCAGGCCAATGTGCTTCGGGGAGAGGTCTACCCGCTGTCGGTCGCGGCAGAGCGCACCCAGCAGGCGATTTCGGTGATCGAGGTGGCGCGGCAGATCGGCGCAACGGCCGTGGCGCACGGCTCGACCGGCGCGGGCAACGACCAGATCCGCTTCGACATCGCGCTTCGAGTGCTCGCGCCGGAGCTGGAGATCATCACGCCCATCCGGGAAGAGTCGCTCGCACGCGAGCAGGCCATCGCCTACCTGACCGCGCGGAACCTCCCCGTGCCCGCGAAGTCGGGCGACTTCTCGATCAACCGCGGCCTCTGGGGCACCACCTGGGGCGGGGGGTGGACCCACGACACCTGGGCTGCACCGCCGGCAGAGTTGCTCGACCCGCCCGCGGACGCGCCGGCGGCGCATGACCGGGTGATTCGGTGGGTGGAGGGCGTCCCGGTCGCCCTCGACCACGCCGAGCTCCCGGGCCATGAGATTGTTGACCGCCTTTCGGATATCTGCGCGGCGAGCGGGATCGGCCACGGGATCCATGTCGGCGAAACGGCGTTGGGCATCAAGGGGCGGATCGGTTTCGAGGCGGGTGCGGCGCTGGTCCTCATCGGGGCGCACCGCGAATTGGAGAAGATGGTGCTCACCAAGTGGCAGTCCTTCTGGAAGGACCAGTTGGGGCGGTTCTATGGCGATCGCCTGCACGAGGGGCATTACTTCGACCCGACGTTGCGTGACATCGAGGCCATGGTCGCCTCCAGTCAGCGCCGCGTCACTGGCGAGACTCGTGTGCGGATTGCACCCGGCCGCTTCCTCGTGACGGGGGCGACGTCACCATTCTCGATGCTCGATCGCGCGGTGGCGACGTACGGCGAGGAAAACCTGTTGTGGACCGGCGACGAGGCACGCGCATTCGCGCGGGTCGGCGCGATTCCGGAACTGTTGGCGATGCGGGCGGCCGCGCGCGGAGAGGGAGAAAGCTGACATGGTGGTGACGACGCGCGTGCGCCTGAATCGGCTCTCCTCCTCCACGAGGAATGCCGGCTTGACGGAGGAAGTCTTCCTCGGCGATGAGATCGTCGCCAGCGAGGGCTACGTGCTCGCCGTGCGCATCCTCACGGACAAGAGCAACTACAACGTCATGGAGGACACCTCCGGTCGGATGGTCGAGTTGCGCTCTGGCGATGTGATGGCGGGCACCCTCGGGTCGCGCCGTGCGCTGCGCGGGTACGCTGGGGAGGTGCCAAGCGTGATCTCGGTTGGCGACACGATTGACGTGCTCAATCTCGGTGGGATCCTCGGACGGTGCACCTCGCAGAACCCTGACATCGGTCCGCCGTTTCAGGCCGAGGTGCTCGGGGCGGTGTTGTCGTTCCCGGCGCTCGGCGATCGTGTGGGTCGCCCGGCCCACATCCGGGATCGGGCGATCGCTCCGGCCGAAGTGCTGCATTGCACCGTGCCGGTGGTGTACGTGGCGGGTACCTGCATGAACGCCGGCAAGACCGTGGCTGCGACCGAGCTGGTGCGCGGGCTGTCGCGCGGCGGGCTGCGCGTTGCCGCGCTCAAGCTGACGGGCGTCTCCTTGATGCGTGACGCCCTGTCCATGCGGGATGCTGGCGCGGTCGCTGCGCTCACCTTCAATGACGCCGGTGCGGCGAGCACCCACGCCGGAATGACGGTGCCGGTGGCACGCGGCCTGATGAACAAGCTGGTCGAGCCGCTCGGGGCGCGCCCTGACGTGATTGTGGCGGAGCTGGGTGACGGCATCCTCGGTGAGTACGGGGTCCAGGACATCCTCCGCGCTCCGGACCTCACGAAGTATGGCGCGGCCTATGTCATGGCTGCGCCGGACCCTGTGGCCTGTTGGGGGGCGCGCGAGATCATGCGCGATGACTTCAACCTCCCGATCACCGTGATCACCGGTCCCGCCACCGACAACGCGGTCGGCCGCGACTACATCACCGCGTCCCTCGGGTTGCCGGCGCACAACGCCCGGCGCGATGCCGAGGGGATGATCGAGCGTGTGCGCGAGGCGCTCGAAGTGTGGCATGCAGCGAACGGCGGCGCGGCGTGAAGGTCGCCGTGTTGGGGGGGGCAGGCTACGTCGGCGGGGAGCTGCTCCGCCTGGTGTTGCAGCATCCCGACGTCCGCGAGGTGGTGGCGACCTCGCGCTCGCAAGCCGGGCGACCTATCTCGGAACTGCATCCGTCGCTCGCGTTGCTCACCGAGGCGCGTTTTGCCTCGCACACTCCGGCCGAGGCCGCGGTGGGGCAGGATGTGGTGCTGCTGGCGCTCGAGCACGGTGAGTCCAGCAAGGTGATGGGCGACATCGTGGACGCGGGACCGGGAATCATCGTGGATCTTGCCGCGGACTTCCGGATTCACGACGGCCGGTTGCACGAGCGCAGTTATGGGCCGCACCCAGCCCCCGCGCTGGTGCACCGTTTTCAGTATGGCTTGGCGGATGTGATGGGCACCGCGCTGCATGGCGCGCGCGCAATCGCCGCCCCGGGCTGCTTCGCGACCGCGGCACAGTTGGCGCTCTACGGCATTGCCGAGCTGCCGCTGGCGTCGGCACCGGCGATCTTTGCGGTGACCGGGTCGAGTGGTGGGGGACAGGCCCCCAAGCCGAGTGCACACCATCCGGCGCGGGCACACAACATGTTCGCGTATCAGGCGATGGGGCACCGGCACGAAGGCGAAGTGCTCGAGCAGTGGCGCACCTGGCGCGGAGATGCGGCCGCCCACGCGCGACTGATCACCCATTCCGGACCGTTCGTGCGGGGCATTCACGCCACCCTGCATGCGCATCTGGCAGAGCCGGTGGCCGATCCGAATGCGATCGTGCGGGCGCGGTTTGCCGGACGCCCGTTCGTGCGCGTGCTCGATGCCCCCCCCGAACTGACGCACGCGGTGGGATCGAACCTCGCACTCCTGCATGCGGTCCCGTCGCCCGATGGGCGTGAGGTGCAGGTGATGTGCGTCATCGACAACCTGATCAAGGGCGCTGGTGGCCAGGCCATCCAGGCACTCAACCTCGCGCTCGGCCTCGACGAGCGCACCGGACTTCTCGCCCCAGGGCCCTTCCCGTGCTGAATGACACGCCGTCGGCGTTGCTCCCGGTGTATGCCACCTTTCCACTGCGGGCCGCAAGCGGTCACGGGTCGTGGCTGGTGGACGAGGACGGTCAGGAATGGCTTGACGCGTACGGCGGGCACGCGGTGGCGACCTGCGGTCACTCGCATCCCGATGTCGTGCGTGCGATCGCCGATCAGGCCGCGCGCCTCCTCTTCTATTCGACCGCCGTCCCCCACGCCGGCCGCGAGCGCCTCGCGGAGGCACTGATCGCCCGGGCGCCAGCGCCGCTGGCCAAGGTCTTCTTCTGCAACTCCGGCGCGGAAGCGAACGAAAACCTGCTCGGACTCGCACGCCGGAAGACCGGGCGGCAGGGTGTGGTGACGTTGCGCGGCGGCTGGCATGGCCGCACCGTCGCGACCCTGGCCTGCACCGATGGTGCGAAGTACGAAGCGGGCGCGTCGCGCGCGGGGATGCCGCTCTCGCGGAAGGTGCCGCTCAATGACATTGCCGCACTCGATGCAGCGATCGACGACACGATCGCTGCGGTGCTGATCGAGCCGGTGCAGGGATTCAACGGTGCACGCACCTGCACGCCGGAGTTCCTGCAGGCGGCGCGGCACCTCTGCACGGCGCGCGGCGCCAAGCTGCTCTTCGACGAAGTGCAGTGCGGCACGGGTCGGACGGGTCGGTTCACGGCGGCGGAATACTTCGGGGTGACACCCGATGCGCTTTCGCTCGCCAAGGGACTCGCGGCTGGTCTCCCGATCGGCGCAGTGCTCGCCGCGGATTCCCTGGTAGACGACATTCAGCTCGGCGATCTCGGGTCGACGTTTGGTGGTGGCCCCGTACCGTGTGCCGCCGCGCTCGCGAACCTCGAGGTGATGGACCGCGAGGGGCTCCTGGAGAACACGCGCACCGTGGGCGGCACGCTGGCGTGCAAGTGTGCCGGACTTCCGGCGGTGAAGGCCGTGCACGGTCGCGGCTTCCTGCTTGGGCTCGAACTCGATCGGCCGGCGGCCGGGGTGCAGCGGGCGCTCTGGGAGCGTCGGATCCTCACCGGCACGAGTACCGACGCGAATACGCTCCGGCTGCTGCCGCCACTTTCCTTCAGCGCGGATGAGGCAGCGATGCTCTTCGAGGCGATTCGCGTGGTGCTCGCGTGAGCGGGCGTGACTTCCTCGCGATGGAGGAGTGGAGCCCTGAGATGGTGGACGGCCTCCTCGCCCTCGCGGCGCGCGTCAAGCGTGGCGAACTGCTCGGTGGCCTCGAGCGCAAGGTGCTCGCGATGGTCTTCATGGACCCGTCGCTCCGCACGCGTTCCTCCATGGAGACGGCAATGTTCCTGCATGGTGGCCACGCCCTCTGCCTCGAACCGGGCAAGGGCAGTTGGGCACTCGAGACGGAACTCGACGTCGTGATGGACGGGACCACCGTCGAACACATCATCGAAATGGCCCGGGTGCTGGCCCGCTACGCGGACGCGTTGGCGGTGCGCTCCTTCCCGAAGGGGACCGACTGGGCCGTCGAGCGTGAGGACCGGACGATTCGCAACTTCGCGAAGTACAGCGACAAGCCGGTCATCAACCTCGAGTCGTCGCGTCGCCATCCGTGCCAAGGGCTCGCCGATGCGCTGACGTTGCGCGAACACCTGGGCGAGACGACCGGCAAGCGATTCGTCCTGCAGTGGGCGTGGCACCCGAAGGCACTGCCGACGGCGGTCCCCGCCAGCGCCGCGATCGCCGCAGCCCACCTCGGCATGGAGGTGGTGATTGCGCGTCCCGCTGGATACGATCTGGACCCAGACGACTACACCGCCATCGAGACACTCGCCACCTCCCGCGGCGGCTCGCTGACGATCACTGATGAGGTCGATGGTGCGATCGACGGCGCGCACGCCGTCTACCCGAAGAGCTGGGGGGCGCTGTCGTGCTTCGGCCGACCGGACGACGAGCGGGCATTCCGCGAGGGGAAGCGCGACTGGCGCCTCACCGCGGCCCGGATGCGCACCACCGCTGGTGGCAAGGGAATCGCGATGCACTGCCTGCCGGTCCGCCGCAATGTGGAGATCGACGGCGAGGTGCTGGATGGCCCGCAGAGCGCCGTGATCGATCAGGCGGAAAACCGGCTGCATGTGCAGCGGGCGTTGTTGCTGGAGGTCGCAGGTCGTACGTCGTAGGTCGTAGGTCGTGTTTCCCACGCGCCAGTGCACTTGGCGACCTGATGCGAACCTGCAACCTCCCGACCTACGTCCTGCGACCTATGACCTACGACCTACGACCTTACGACCTACGACTGGATCACAATGACCATCGACACCTCCAAGGGAATCCCCGGCCTCAAGGGCGCCCTCCGCTACGTCCGCGCATATCGCGACCACGTCTTCGTCGTGAAGCTCGGTGGCGACGTGCTCAGCGACCAGCATTTCCTTGACCAGGCTGCGGAGCAACTCGCGCTGCTGTCATCGCTGTCGATTCGACTGGTCGTCGTGCATGGCGGGGGGCCGCAGGCGAGCGCACTGTCGCGCCGGTTGGGCGTGGAACCAGAGATGATTGCTGGCCGCCGGGTGACTGACGACCACGCCCTCGAGGTCACCAAGATGGTGTACCGTGGGCTCCTCAACACCGAGTTGGTGTCCGCCCTGCGCAGCCATGGTCTGCAGGCGACCGGCCTCTCCGGCGTGGATGGCGACCTCGTGACGGCGCATCGTCGCCTCCCGCTGCGGGTGGTGGACGACGAGGGCCAGGAGCGCACGGTCGACTACGGCCATGTCGGCGACATCGACAAGGTGGACCCGCGCATCCTGACCACGCTGCTCGACGCGCGCTTCGTCCCGGTGATCTCCTCGCTTGCGGGCGATGCCGACGGCAACGTGTACAACGTCAACGCGGACACGGTGGCGGAGTCGATCGCGGTGGCGGTTGGCGCGCAGAAGCTGATCTTCATGACCGGCGCACCCGGCGTGCTCCGTGACCGGAACGATCCAAGTACGCTGGTGACGTTCGCGGACCCGGACGACCTCGCCGAGCTGATGAACAGCGGCGCCCTCGCGGGCGGGATGAAGCCGAAGGTGCAGGCCTGCATCCGGGCGGCGACTGGTGGGGTGGAGCGGACCCACATCATCGACGGGCGGGCGCCGGATGCCCTGCTGCTGGAAGTGTTCACAGGGGCGGGGTGCGGCACGATGATCGTGGGACGAAAGGAAAAGGCGACCTACCTTGGCGTCGACCTGGCCAGCTGAGATCGCGCTGCTCCGCGACCTGGTGGCGATTCCGTCCATCAGCGGCAACGAGCAACCGGCAGCGGAATACCTCGAGTCCGAGGCGCGTCGCCTCGGACTCGACGTGGTGCGCGACGAGACGTCGGTCCGCATCAGTGTGGGCGATGAGGCGACGGGCCCGACCCTCGCACTCGCCTCGCACCTCGACGTGGTGCCACCCGGTGAAGGATGGACCCGTGATCCATTCATGCCGGTCATCGAGGGCGACCTGCTGTACGGTCGCGGTTCGGGTGACGCGAAGGCCTCCGTGAGCGCGATGTTCTGGGCCATCGCCGACCTCGCCGCCCGCGGGACCCCGCTCCGTGGACGAGTGCTGGGCATCTTCGCCTACGGCGAGGAGACGCGCGATGCCACGATGCCGCTCGCCGTGCCGCGTGCGGGCCGCCTCGATGCGGCGTTGATCGGGGAACCCACCAACCTCCAGTTCAGCATCGCGCAGCGTGGCCTGATGATGGTGGATCTGGTGGCGCATGGGGACCAGCGCCACGCCGGGTACGCCGCGGCGGGGGGCGACTTCACCAACGCGATCACCGCACTCGCGCGCGAACTGGTGAAACTGGATGATCTGGTCGCGGAGCGAGTGCACCCTGTGCTGGGGATCACCACGGTCACGCCCACGATGCTCGAGGCCGGGGTCTCCCGCAATGTGACGCCACCGAGTGCCCGCGCTGTCCTCGATATCCGGTCCACGCCGGCCTGGACGCACGAGGAACTCGCCGCTGCCCTCACTGATCGGCTCGACTGTGAGGTCGTGGTGACCTCCACGCGCCTGGTGCCGTGCGAAACCCCGGCAGACTCGCGGCTCCTCGCCGTGGCACAGGCGGTCGCCCCCGAGGCGACGACGTATGGTTCACCCACCTGCAGTGACTGGTGTTTCCTCCGCCACCTCGACGCGATCAAGGTGGGGCCCGGCACCTCCCGGCGCTCCCACACGCCCGATGAAGCGGTCAACCTCTCCGAAGTCACGGCGGCCCGGGGCTTCTACGCCCGCGTGGCCGAGGGATACCTCGCATGACGACGCCCGAGACGCTGTGGTCCCCCGGTGCTTCTCCCGACGCGCAGATGATGGCGTACACGGTTGGTGACGATCGCGAGGTGGATGCCCGGTTGTTGCGCTGGGATGTGATCGGCTCACTCGGGCACATCGAGGCGCTGCGTGGGGGAGGGATCGTCTCCGCCGAAGAACACGCGGCCCTTCGGCTTGCGTTGCGTGCGGCATTGCGAGCGGTGATCAGCAACGAGCTGCACATCGAGGCCGGCCATGAAGACGGCCATAGCGCGGTGGAGGCGTGGCTGACCCGGGAGTTCGGCGACGCCGGTGAACGATTGCACGCGGGCCGATCCCGCAACGACCAGGTGACCACCGATGTCCGCCTCTATCTCAAGGACGCGGTGCTCCAGTTGCATGCGGGGATGCTCGGACTGGCGCAGGAACTGCTCGCCTTCGCCTCCGCACACCGTCGCGTCCTCTGGCCGGGCTACACCCACCAGCGCGTGGCGATGCCGTCCTCCGCGGGACTGTGGGCGGCAGGGTACGCGGAACTGTTGCTCGACGCGGCGGAGTCGGTACACGGGGTCTGGCCGCGTCTTGACCGCTGCCCGCTCGGAAGCGCGGCCGGGTACGGAGTGCCGCTACCCCTCGATCGCGAGCGCGCCGCGAAAGCGCTCGGCTTCAGCGGAATCGACCAGGTCGTCACCTCTGTTCAGGCCGCGCGCGGTCAGGTGGAGGCCGCCACGCTCTTCTGGTGTACCGAGGCAGCGCACGCCTGCGCAAAGCTCTCGGCCGACGTGATCCTCTACACCAGCGACGAATTCGGATGGCTGACGCTGCCCGTGGAGCTCTCGACGGGATCGAGCATCATGCCCCAGAAGCGGAACCCCGACCTCTTCGAGTTGACGCGTGGCAGGGCGGCCGCCCTCGAAGGCGACCTCGCCACGATCATGGCGCTCAAGGGTCGCCTCCCTGGCGGGTACCATCGTGACTTCCAGCTGCTCAAGGCGCCGCTCTTCCGCGGACTCGATCGCACGCGTGAGATGCTCGGCATGCTGACCACCGCCGTGCCGCAACTCGGGGTGGATGGCGAGCGTGCGCGGGCGGCCCTCACGCATGAAGTCTATGCCACCGACGAGGCGATGCGGCGGGTCCGCGATGGCGTGCCGTTCCGGCGCGCGTACCGCGAGGTCGCGGCGGAGGTGAAGCGGGGCGTGACGATGCCGACCCTCTCGGCCACCGAGGTGCAGGCCATGCGATCGAGCACCGGCGGGATGGGCAACCTCGGGTTGCCGGCGTTGCGGGCACGCGTCCGGGAACTGACACGGTGGAACATTCGCGAGTGGAAGCGACACGACGGCGCGGTGATGCGGTTGGCGCGCGGCGGACGGGGTTCGTCATGAGCCTGGATCGCAAGAAGCGCCAACTCAAGATTCTCGAACTCGTGGCCACGCGTCCGATCCGGACGCAGGATGAACTCGCCGATGCGCTGGGGCAGGAGGGGTGGGAAGTCACCCAGAGCTCCGTGAGTCGCGACATCTCGCAACTCGGTCTCGTCAAGGTCGACGGAATCTATGCGCGTCCGGTTGCGGCGCGCCTCGTTGAGGTCACTGACCCGAACGAGCGTCGGCTCGCTGAATCGTTGCTGACAGTGGACCCTGCCGGTGACGCCCTCCTGGTGCTGCACACTCCCCCGGGTGAGGCGCAACGGGTTGGCAACGCGCTGGATCTTCTGGCCTGGCCCGAGATCGTCGGGACGATTGCCGGTGACGACACGATCTTCATCGCGGTGTCGAATGCCGCCGCGCAGGTGATGATCGGACGACGGCTTCGGAGCCTGCTCGGGACGGAGTAATGCCCGCTAGAGGCCGAGGATCCGAATGACCTCAGCCGGTGAGGCACAGCAATGATCCGGGCCCGCGCAAATCAGATCGGCGTGGGCAAAGGGGCCCCACGTGATTCCCATCGTGGCGACTCCAGCGGCCCGACCGCTGTGGAGGTCGTGTACGGAGTCGCCGATGAAAATGGCGCCGTCGGTGGAGACTCCCAGCTCGGCAAGCGCGCGCAGCACCGGCTCCGGATGGGGCTTGGGGTGCTCCACATCGTCCGCACCGACCACCACTTCCATCACATCTCCCAGCCCCACCAGCGCCAGCCCACGATGCGCACCCGCGCGGTTCTTGCTGGTGACCAAGCCGAGTCGCCGGCCGTCGGCGTGCAGGGCGCGTACCATGTCCACCGCGCCGGGAAACGCCCGCACGCGCGCATCGTGATGGGCGAGGTTGAACTCGCGGTACGTTGCGATCCAGGTCGTCATCTCATCCGGACTCGCGCCGAGGGCCCCGAAGACAGTGCGCAGTGGCGTGCCGATCCCGGCGACGATCTCGTCCCGCGAGTGTTCGCGCAGTCCATGCGTCTTGAAGGTGTGCTGATAGCTGTCCACGATCAGGTCCACTGAGTCAATCAGCGTCCCGTCGAGGTCGAAGAGCACGGTCGAGTAGCTGGTCATGCCGGGAACGTAGCGGGGACCGGCCCCCATCCACCATCACCGAGGCGATGATCCGCGCGACCGGTGGCCCGAGCTGCACTCTTTTCGGCAGCCGATGTGCGAGCAGCTCCGCGTCCGGTGCATGCCGGAGCCGCTCCAGCTCGCGACGGAGACCGAGGGGCCCCGGGACGTGGAGGTGCGCGAGCAGTCCGTCGAGCGCGACCAGCCCTGCCATGTCGCGCCGATGCCCGACCCTTCGTGCCAGACGTTGGATGCGGGCAGAGAGGGCTGGAAACAGGCTGGGCACGGCGAGCGCGCGATGTGCGGCGGCGAGCACGTCGCGTCCGGTCGTCTCGTGATCGACAGGACGTGCAACTCTCGGGGTCGCTACCGACCGTGCGAGCATCGGTGTCACCTCTCCCGCCGTCGGGACCCATGTGGTACCACGACCCGATGCCACCAATATCGTCCCCCGAGGCGTGGCCCCATGCCCGATCCGCACCAGCCAGAGACGTTCCACGTCGCGCGTGGCAGTCTCGTGCGTCGCGGCGACCATGAGCTGATCCGTGCCGTGCTGCATCGCGTCGAGCCATCGGTCGGCGATCGTTGCCTTGGTGCGGATTCGCCAGCCGAGTCGGAGGAGACGCTCCAATGCGGGGGGGGGATGCCGTTCGATGATATCCACGACCTCGGCAGCTTGCCCCGGACGTCGCACGCGACCGTTCCGCTGGTCACGGCGCATGGCGGTCCACGGGAGATCGAGATGCACCAGCCGCGAGGCGGCCTGGAGGTCAAGCCCTTCCGCAGCGACGTCGGTCGCAATCAGGACCGTCGGTAGCGCATGGCGTACTCGCCACTCTGTGCGCCTCGGACCGAATGCCGCGAGCACCTGGTGGCGGGGGGCACGGTGCGGACCGAGGCCGGCCTCATGCCCGGTCACCCAGGCCACGGCGTCCCCAAGGTGACGGCGGAGCAGATGTGCCGTGGCACGATGGCGGCAGAAGAGGACGGTCACCGCGTGATCGGCCAGCAGCAGGTTGACCTCCGCCAGCCAGTGCTCATCCGCGGTCGGTACTGCGCGCAGGGCCCGCAACGTCGGAAGGTCCTCTGTCGGCAGCAGGACCGGGCGATCCTGCGCTTCAGGTGCGACAAGCGCCCACAACACGCCTTGGTCACACGCTGAACCGGCGAAGCGTCGGAGCATCTCGCGCGAGAGTCCCCCAGCCTCGCTGGCCTGCTGCACGAGCGCGTCGCTCCGCTGCAGTGCGGCCTGCCATGCTGCATCACTCGACGCGGCCGCGTCGGCGAGGACACCGTGCAGGAGGCGCCTGGTTCCTGCGGTGGTGGCGAGGCGCAGGGAAGCGATGCCCTCGGCGGCTCTGCCCGCACGCTGGTGCTCTTCCGGCGAGATGGGGAAGCGCCGAGTGACGAGCGGCGTGCCGCTGGTCTCCGACATCGTGCGCACCACGAGTCGCCGAAGTGCAGGGGGAGGCATGTCCGCGCTGGCGAGCGTCTCCAGTGAGGGCACGCCGTCATGTCGCAAGGTGCCGTCGCCCACCACCAATTGCAGCAGGGCGAGGAGGTCGGCGCGTCGGTTCACGATGGGGGTGGCGGTCAGCAGCAACGCGGGTCGTCGAGCGAGCCAGTCCGCCACGACGACGGCTCGCCGTGTGCCGAGGTGCCTCAGTCTGTGCGCTTCGTCCACGATGGCGATGCCACCGCTGTCAGGGGGGGGGACACCGCGGCTGCACCGCTCGAGCGAATGCCATTCCACCCTGAGGCAAAGTCCGGCGGCAGCGGCCTGCCATTGTGGGAGGAGCACGGCGGGGGCCACCACCGTCGCCCGTCCACCGAGTGCGCTGGCGACGGCGAGCGCAATCCAGGTCTTGCCAGCACCCACCGGCTCGGCGAGGATCGCCCCGCCGTACACCTGGAGCGCGGCGACACTGCGCCGCCACGATGGGACCTGATGCGCCCGCAGCCACGCCGGCGGCGCGCCCTCATGCTCGGAGGGACGCCATGCCTGCCGGGAGGCAATCTGCCACAGGCTCGCGTCGCAGGCGATGTCCACGCCCCGCAATGGAGGTGGGTGCGGCGCGATGTCGAGCGCATCAGCGACAATCCGAGGCCACATCGCGCAGCAGCTCCTGTTCGGCACGGGTGAGCTCGAGCAATTCGGCCGCACGCGTGTCCACCCCGGCAGGCGTACCCTGGACGGCGTCGGCGAATGTGGGCGGGAGGGGCAACCCCCCGACTGCCCGTGCCCCGAAGCGATGATGCCCGCTCGCGGCGGGTTCCGCTGCCATCCGGGCCATGGCACGTAACCATGGCGTACCCAGCCAGCGTGCAAGCGCCTCCGCACCGGCGGCACTTCGCTCCGCAATCACGTAGCAACTGTTCAGTGGTACGGCATCTGGTGGCAGTGCCGCTGTAGGGCGCAGGGTGCGTGCGAGGTCCGACCAGACCACGCGATGAACCGCGGTTGCCGCATCGGTCCGGAAAAGTCGCCACCAGAGATGGTCGATATTGTCCGACCTTGCCTCGAGGCGGGTACGATGTGCACTCAGGTGTGCCGCAACGGCGGCAGGCAGGCGATCCCAGGGTTGTCCTCGGGCATCGGCAGGCCACAGCAAACGATGCCGAATGGTGACGCCCTCGGCGCCGAGGTCACGACCGCGAACTGCCGGGCGCGTCCACGGTGCGAGGGCCTCAGGCGGGTCGAGGAAGGCATCGTTGGCTCCGGTCTTGACGCCGAGGCGGGGTGGATGGGTGGCTTGCACTGGGGGCCACCGGGTGGACAGACGCCGCATCACGCGCTGGAGTGCCGGATCGGCGAGCGACCAGTGGTTGCGTGCGGCCCATTCCGCCTGCGGGATTGGTGGGGCGTCTGCGGTGAGGCGACGGTGAACCCCATGCCCGCTGGGGGGGGGACGGCGTGATGCCACCAGGGCCAGAGGATAGGTGGTCGCGTCGAAGCCTGCGCGCGGATCGTCGCCCAGGTCGGCCACGCGATGCAAGGTCAGGCGATCGGCCAGCGCGCGGCGTGCCACCAGGGCGTAGTCGGCGGTCAGCACCTTGGCTGGGAGGAGGTAGGCAAGGGTGCCGCCGGGGGCGAGCGCTTCCACGCCGCGCTCGAGGAAGGCAATGGCGAGATCCGGGAGGTGGCGGAATCCCTGCCCACTCCCGCGCCACCACCGGTACCGGGCGCCCAACGCACGGCGCGTGGCCTGCGGCAGTCGTTCCGCCCGGACCCATGGCGGGTTGGCGAGGATCAGGTCGAAGCCGCCGCGCTGCGCCATGACAGGTGCGAAGGCCGATTCGATCGCGAAGGGGGCTGACGACGTATCGCGCGCCAGACTGCGTGATTCCGCACGCACCGCTCGGAGCACTTCACGGAGATGTGCACGGCGGCGCTGCACCGTGGCGGAAGTGGGAAGCGTCTCCCCCCAGAAGGACGGGGTCGTGGCTCCATCATCAAGATCCCGAAGGGCGTGTTGCAGGGACGCTTCGCGTTCCTCAAGCGCTGCGGCGAGTGCGGTCCGCTCGGCGCGACGCAACGCGCGCAGCGCCACCCGTTTCTCGGCCCCGTGACTGCTGACGACGGCGCGACGCTCTGCCGTGAGTCCCAGGGCGGCGCGTGGCGCGAGCGGATGTCCGTGCAGCGGGTCGAGCAGCGAATCACCTGCTCGGATGCTCACATCAAGGTTCGGCAACGGTGTCACCGCTGCTGGAGTGCGTCCACGCATGGCTCGCAGAGTTTCGAGCCAGAGGCGGAGCTCGGTCAGCCGCACGGCTCCCGGATGCCGATCGACGCCGAAGAGCCGCCGGGTGACCAGGTGGCGCACACGCCTGGCGTCGCGGGGAGCTGGCCCGTGGAGCAGATCAAGCGCGCCGACGAGAAACGCTCCCGACCCAACAGCCGGGTCAAGGATGCGCAGGTCGAGCAGGGCGCGCTGGAGCGGAGGGTCCGGATCCTCGAGGGCGTCGGCAAGCACGGATTCACTGCGCTGGAGACGCGGTGCGAGGTGGCAGGCGAGTGCTTCGCGGACGATCGCGCGCACAAGTGTCGGTGGGGTGTAGAAGGCCCCAGCGTCGCGGCGTGCCTCGGGGTCCATCACCCCTTCGAAGACGCGCCCGAGCAACTCCGGGGTGACCCGTTCGTCCACCCCGTCAGCATCGAGCGTGACCTCGATCTGGTCAACCAGCAAGGCGACGAGTCGAAACCATGCCTCCGTCGGCAGCGGCCACCGCCGCGCTCGTTCGATGGGATGTGCCTCGAAGAGCCCACCATTGAGGAACGGGATCGTCCCGAAGGCACGTGCGAGTCGCGATCGCCCCGATGGTGGGGTGTTGAGGGTCCCGAAGAAGAGGGGATGCAGTAGATGGCGCGCTGGATCACGCCCTTTCCGACAGGCCTCGTCCATGAGGGTACTCAGGAAGTCGGGTCGACCATCGAGCCATCCCTCGACTTCCACGAACCGGAGGAAGAGCAGACGCGTCGCCTGCAGGAGGGCCCACGCGTGACGATCGGCCACGGGAATCGCGGTGGGGAGCGCGAGCACCATCTCCTGCAGCACGCCGTGCAGCATGCGGAAGGCGCGGCGACCGGCAGCATCGATGTCGAGTGCCTGGGCAGCGAACACCGCCGCTTCGAGCGGGACGAGGCCGTCGAGGCGTCGTGCGGCAAGCCGCTGCAAGGCGAGCGGTGTCGGCGAGAGCACAGGGCACACGGTGACTGCAACCGGGGCGAGGGTGATCGCGAACGACGTGGCGTCGGTCCGGTTGTCCGTGCCGATCAGCATTCCGACATCTCCATGTCGGGCCAAGGTGCGGGCGAGTTGGGACACCTCGCGTGGTGAGGCCATGACGCTCCAACACGGGAGCGAGCCGAGCGCGCCCACTTCGGCAGCGATCATCGGGAGGGCGGCGGGGACCGGAACCACGCAGGCGGCGCCGCCGAGGTCGTGAATGAGGCGCGCGTGGGCGTGCGCGACGTGCTCGGGTGTGGGGATTGGTGCAGGCATGCACCGAACGTGGATGCCCCCCCCAGCCGGGCGCGGCGCGAATCAGCGCATCACGGCACCCGCCGGTGCGGAACGGTCAGGCTGGCACGCGGTAGGTGCGGCCCCGCCACTCGACCCGCCGCCCGCCGCGCAATGTCGAGCGAATCACGATCGCCAGCGCCATCAGCGCACCGAGGGGATAGAACACGCCGTACCAGGCCGGGATGCGCATCCCGAAGGAGATCAGCATCCAGAAGAAGAGCGAGATGCCGATCGCCAGCTTCGCTGCCCCCGTTGCAATGCCCGCGACCAGGAGTGCCACCGGTACCAGCCACCAGACGAAGCCGAGCATCAGGGCGAGGGGAGCGAGGGCTCGCGCCACGGGATTGGCAGGCGCGGACTGCCGGGCGCCCAGATACAGGTTCTTGGACCAGCCCTCGACCATCTCGCCGAGTGAACGGTACATGCGGGTACTGATGAGGGTTTCGCCGAACATCAGCCGCACGCGACGTCCGGATCGGAGGAAGGCCTGTGCGAGCGCGAGATCCTCGACCACCTCGCCCGACACCGCCGCGTGCCCGCCCACCGCATCGTAGGCTTCGCGCTGTACCATGATGAACTGCCCGTTGGCGACGAGCTGATCGGGGCGTGTCGCGGTGTTCACGCGCTGCGGAGGGTAGCGCAGTCCGAGCACCACCCAGATCTGCGGCATCACGATCCGTTCCCAGAAGGTGACACAGGTCTGCTGCGTGGTGAGGGTGAGCAGCGCGGCGCCGTCGCTTTCCATCGCTCCGACGGCATGCTCGAGGAGCGCGGGCTCGTGCGTGGTGTCGGCATCGGTGAAGAGGAGGTAGCGCCCTGTGGCGGCCGCTGCCCCCTGTGCGCACGCCCAGGGCTTTCCGAACCATCCGGCCGGTAGCTCGTCACCGCGTATGAGCCGGAGTCGTGGATCGGTCGCGGCAATCGCGGCAATCTGTGCGGCGGTGTCATCCGTGGAGCGATCATCCACGACGATCAACTCGAAAGCATCGTAGGTGGAGGCGAGGATCGAGCGGATCACCGTGGCAATCGTCCCGGATTCGTTGCGTGCCGGGATGATGACGGAAATGGGGATGCCGCGCGCGGGTGGTGCCTTCGCGACATCCGGGTCGCGGCGCGCGAGCTTGGCGATGCCCACGAGCGGGAACCCCCAGAGGAGGCCGGGGAGGATGGTCAGGACGCTCATGGTGTCAGCGTCGTGCGGTGATGGCCGTGAGGTCGGTTTCGAGCACCTCCAGGTGCCGCACCACATCCTCCGGTGAGGCTTCGGTGAGCGGTGTCGTCAGCCGATCGGTCAGCATCAACGAGGCGACAAGGGCGTCGGTATAGCCGACGACCGCCTGCGCGATCCCGCGGTCGATGATGTCGTTCAGGCGGACGAAGACCACCACCGCGCGCCGCTGCCGCATCGCGGCAACGAAGGCTCCGATGTACTTGATCAGGAGGAGGCGGAGCTGCTGGATTTCCTCGACCACTTCACCGGCCGCGCGACCACGCGTGGCAGCGGTGCGCCCGTAGTGCTCCATGACGCCCGACCAGACCGACTTGGCTTCACGGCTGAACGGGCCTAGCATTTCAACCAGTGCGTCGACCACGAGCCGCAGTTGACGCTCAAGCACGGGGCGGGGGAAGACGCCGGAACTCGCGTGCGCTTCCAACCAGTCGGCCCATTCGGCCACCATCTGCTCACGGGCATCGAGAATGGCCCGTGCGGCGGCGAGTTGGGTCGAATGGGATGATCGCACCATGCTGTTCCCCTGCTGAAGTCCCTCAATCGTAACCGGAGCCGCGATGTCGCCCAACCCGATCCTCCCGCCCCGCCTTCGTCCCGGTGCCCGCGTGGCGCTCGTCGCCCCCTCCGGTCCGCTGCTTGAACGCGATGATCGTACCCGCGCCCTCGAACTCTGTGCCGGCCTCGGCTACGAGGGCGTTGTCCTGCCGAATGCGGGAAACGCCTTCGGCTACCTTGCTGGCCGCGATGACGATCGACTCGCTGATCTGAACACGGCCTTGCGTGCCCCCGACTTCGACGCCGTCTGGTGTCTGCGCGGTGGCAACGGGATGAATCGTATCATCCATCGGGTGGACTTCGCGGGATTCGCACGGCATCCGAAGCCGGTCATCGGCTATTCCGACATCACGGTCCTGCTGCTCGCGCTCTGGCAGCAGACCGGCATCGTGACGTTTCATGGACCAATCGCGCGCACACCAATGGGAAATTTCCAGCGCTACCACTTCGACCGCGTGCTGACCTCGATCAGCGCGGCGGGAGCGCTCGGTCGTCCCGCCCCGAAACCCGACGTCATCGCGCCGGTCGACGGCCGCATCATCACGATCACGCCGGGTACGGCGCGTGGACGATTGGTGGGCGGCAATCTCACGCTCCTGCAGGCCCTCCTCGGCACGAAGTACTTCCCCGAGCTTGCCGGGGCGATCCTGTTCCTCGAGGATGTCGGAGAGGACGTGTACAGCGTGGACCGGATGCTCGCCCACTTGCGCCTCGCCGGAAAGCTCGAAGGCCTCGCCGGCGTGGCGATTGGCCGCTTCACCGATTTCTCGCGTTCCACCGGCGATGGTGGCCTGGGTCTCGACGAGATGTTCTACACCTATTTCGGGTCGCTCGGCGTTCCCGTCGCGGCAGGCTTCCCGTTCGGCCACATTGATGAGCAGTGGACGTTGCCGGTGGGTGTGATGGCCGAGCTGGATGCGACGAAGGGGGAGGTGGCGCTGTTGGAGGGGGCGGTTCGATAGATGGCCACCCCCACCCTCACCCACCACACCCTCCCCGGCGCCCTCGGCGAGATTCTCGTGGACGTCCGCGCGGCGTCGCGTGATCACCCACAGCCTGCAGTACTGCTGATGCACGGCTTCAAGGGTTTCAAGGATTACGCCTTTCTGCCGGTGTTCGCGGAGCGACTGGCGAAGTCGGGGTTTGCGGCCGTCACTGCGACGGTGAGCGGTGCCGGGGTGGATGCGGACGGCAACTTCACGCGCCTTGATCGCTTCGCGGTGAATACCTACTCCCGGGAGCTGGATGACCTCGGCGTGGTGCTGCGCGTACTGATGGCTGGCGAACTCGGGACCGCGGTGCCCAGCAGTGTCGGCGTGGTGGGGCACTCGCGTGGGGGGGGGATGGCGTTGTTGCTTGCCCACGAGACCCCGGCCGTGCATGCGGTCGTGACGTGGGCCGCGATCGGTCGCGTGCGACGGCACTCCGAGGCCGAGCTCGAGGCCTGGAAGAAGCTCGGCACGATCCGGGTGTTGCACCAGCGCCTCCGCATTCATT
>JAABRY010000208.1 GCA_011390645.1 Gemmatimonadota bacterium | reverse complement strand
ACTCGATGCCTGCCTCGGGGGCGGGCTCCGTCGGGAGGATCTGATCGTCCTCGGCGGCGAGAGTGGGGTCGGCTGTTCCGCGCTGGCAATGGGGATCGCCCTCAGGGCAGCGCAGCAGGGGATCAACGTGGCGGTGCTCAGTACGGAGATGAGCCCGACCCGCCTCGCCGAGCGCGCCCTCGCCCAGGCCGCCCGCGCCACCCTCGACGAACTCGCCGGCACCGCGCTCGATGATCAGCGCCGGGCTGACATCGCCGCCGTCGCGCTGCAACTGCGCTCGTTGCCGCTGGCCTTCCACACCCAACCGGCCGGAGGCTGGCTGCCTGACCTCGCCGACGTGGCGGAGGGGGCGGAACTGGTGGTGGTCGACGCCCTCGAAGGACTGCACTGGGGACGGCATCGTCGCGCAGCAGCGGCCGCCGCCTGGGTGCTCGCGTGCAAACGCGCGGCGATCGCCCGCGGGGTCCCCGTGATCCTCGTCCGGCATGCCGGCGCGGTTGACGGCATCCCCCGCGGCACCCGGCCGACGCTGGACCTGTTGGGAGATCTCGGCGTGCGCGAGCAAGCCGACGTGGTCCTGGGGCTGCATCGCGAGGACCTGATGCGACCCGACCCCGCGGTGGCGGGGTCGGCGGAAGTACTCGTGCTGAAGGACCGTTTTGGGGCTCTCGGCAGTGTGGACCTCTGGTTCGAGCCCACCCTTGCCCGGTTCGAGGACCTCGCCGAGGTCTGACCCGGTCAGTTCAACGGCAGCGCTGCGCCTGGAATGCTGTCCGGATTGACGGGCTTGGCTTCGAGGATGCGGATGCTGTCACCCGCCGTGCCAGGACGAGCGCGTGCGCCGGCCAGCGTGACCAGCGAGCCACCTGCCTCGAGCCCCTGCACCACCACCCACATCGAAGGACCGTTCTGCTCCACGAAGAACGAGATCACCCCGTTGTTGGTGGATTCGTTCATCAGCTCGTAGGGCGGGGCCGAGAGGACTTCGCGGTAGTAGTCCGCGATCGAGTCGCCCTGCTGCGTCGACGAGAAGATCATCTGCATCGCCTGACCGGCGCCCTCCTGTGAGAGGAGCTGGCCAGAGGGCGGCAACGGCAGGTTCGGGAAGACTTCCGCGATGCTCGGCGGGGCTTCCTCGACCTCCGGGGCGGGCTTGTCACCGCAGGCCGTCACGAGGAGGGCGGCGGCGAGGAGAAATGGAAGGGTTCGCATGGGGCCGAACCCTAGCGTCCCGAGAGGGGTGAGGCAACCCGGTGCGTTGCCGGGCGGTGGGGGGATGGCTATGATCGGGGCTGGCATTGAGATCGGAAGTCTTAGGTCGTAGGTCGTAGGTCGTAAGACAACTGTCATAGGTCGTAGGTCATAGGTCGCAGGCCCGCCGGTCCTCGGAACTCCTTGGGGAGTGCCAACGCCGAAATGGGACGATGCGCTCGAAAATCCTGCCCGACCTGACCTACGACCTACGACCTACGACATATGACCAAACTAGGAGCTCCGCCCCATGGCAGGCCATAGCAAATGGAAAACCATCAAGCGCAAGAAGGCCGTCACCGACTCGCGTCGGGCGTCGTCGTGGACCAAGCTGATTCGCGAAATCACCGTCGCGGCGAAGGCTGGCGGTGGCGACCCCGGGGCCAATGCCCGGCTGCGCAAGGCGATTGATGACGCCAAGGCCGCGAACATGCCCGGCGAAAACATCGAGCGCGCCATCAAGAAGGGGACCGGCGAACTCGAGGGCGTCTCGTACGATGAGGTCACCTACGAAGGCTACGGCGCCGGCGGCACCGCGATCCTGATCGAGGGCTCGACCGACAATCCGAATCGGACCGTTGCCGACATTCGCCACGCGTTCTCGCGCAATCACGGCAACCTCGGCACCAGCAACTCGGTGTCGTGGATGTTCGAGAAGAAGGGCCAGATCCTGATCCCGGTCGCCGGCCTGACCGAGGACAAGGTGATGGAGGATGCCCTCGATGCGGGCGCGAGCGACTTCGAGGTGGACGGCGAGTACTTCGTCGTGAGCACCGAGCCGACCGCCTTCCATGCCGTGATCGATGCACTCGCCGAGCGGAAGTACGTGCCCGAGTCGTCGGAACTCGCGATGGTGCCGAAGAATCTGGTGAAACTCGACGCGACCGAAGCGCAGAAGGTCCTCAAGCTGATCGACGTGCTCGAGGAGCTGGATGACGTCTCGAAGGTCTTCACGAACCTTGACCTCGATGCCCTCGAGCTTGAGGAGGCCGGCGCCTGAACACCCCCGGGTCGCTGACCGTGCTCGGCATTGACCCGGGCACCGCGACCTGCGGCTACGGCGTCGTGAGCGGTGGGGCGCAAAGCCCTGCGCGCCTGGTGGAATGCGGCGTGATCCGCACGCGTGCCGGCGCACCGCTGGGTACCCGTCTGGGCGTGGTCTTCGACGGCATCGGCGACCTCCTCGCCCGGCATCGCCCCGATGCGGTGGCGGTCGAAGGGCTCTTTCACGGGAAGAACGCGCGCAGCGCCCTCGTGCTCGGGCACGGTCGCGGCGTGATCCTGCTCGCGGTCGAGCGGGCAGGGCTGCCCGTGGCGGAGATCTCGCCATCGGAGGTGAAGCGCGCGGTGACCGGCACCGGTGCCGCCACGAAGGGGCAGGTCGGGGAGATGGTCGCGCGCTTGCTGCGGCTGGCCACGCCACCCGCACCGGCCGATGCCGCGGACGGCACCGCGATCGCACTGACGCACTTGCTGCGCTTGATGCCGCGCCTGCGGCTTGCTGGGGGGGGGAGATGATCGCAGGACTCCGTGGCACGCTGCAGCAGCGCGACCCGACCGGTGTGGTGATCCTCACGCCAGGCGGCGTGGCCTACCTGGTCGAAGTGCCGTTGGGCACCTTCGAGCGACTGCCTGCCGAGGGCCAGCCGGTCGAACTGGTGACCGAACTGGTCGTCCGCGAGGACGCCTGGGCGCTCTACGGCTTCGATCGCGCGGTCGACCGGGTGAT
Source organism: Gemmatimonadota bacterium (assembly GCA_011390645.1). Lineage (GTDB taxonomy): Bacteria > Gemmatimonadota > Gemmatimonadetes > Gemmatimonadales > GWC2-71-9 > Palsa-1233. The sequence continues at coordinate 1,056 of JAABRY010000208.1, read as the reverse complement.
CTTCAAGCGACTGCTCGGCGCCTCGGGGGTCGGGGCGCGCCTCGCTCTCGCGATCCTCTCGGCACTCGGCGCCGATCGGGCGGTACGAGCGATTCGTGAACGCGACCTCGCGGTACTCGCCTCGGTCCCTGGTATCGGGCGGAAGAAGGCAGAGCGGATCGCGCTGGAACTGGCCGATCGCCTCGATGACCTGCCGGCCGCCGGCGAAGGCGCGATGCCGCCAAGTTCACCGGCCTCGGATGCCGTGCGCGCACTGGTCGGGCTCGGCTTCCCGGCCACTGCGGCGGAGACCGCCGTGCGCAGCGCGGCCGAGGCGGATGCGAAGCTCGACACCACCGGATTGATCCGCCGCGCGCTCGCGGCACTGAGGAGCAACTGACGATGATCTGGGACACGTCGCGACCGGCCGATACCGCCGAATGGCAATGCACCCGCTGCGGCACGACCAACCGCCGCCTCGTTGCACCGCGCGATGACAGCGCGAGTGATCGGTGCATGCACTGCAAGCTGACGCACGACATTGCCCGCGGCGCCACGCCCGTGCGCTGGACCGCGAAGGCGGCGTGAACGCATGACCGATCGCGTCGAGGTGACCACGCCGGCCGCGCTTCCCGAGGAGGGGGGCGCGGAGAGCGCGCTGCGGCCATCACGGCTCGACGAATTCGTCGGTCAGGGACAAGTGCGTCAGTCCCTGCAGATCGCGATCGACGCGGCGCGCGGTCGCAGCGAGGCGTTGGATCACGTCCTCTTCTTCGGCCCACCCGGACTCGGCAAGACCACGCTCGCGATGCTGATGGCCCGCGAGATTGGCGTGCAGTGTCGCACCACCAGCGGCCCCGTGCTCGAGAAGCCGGGTGACCTGGTGGGATTGCTCACCGCGCTCGGCCCGGGCGACATCCTCTTCATCGACGAGATCCACCGCTTGCGGCCGCAACTGGAGGAATTTCTCTACCCGGCAATGGAAGACTTCCGCGTCGATGTCCGCCTCAGCGACGGGCCCCATGCCCAGACGCTGCCGATGTCGCTGGAGAAGTTCACGCTCGTGGGCGCGACGAC
>JAABRY010000207.1 GCA_011390645.1 Gemmatimonadota bacterium | reverse complement strand
CGACGACCACGCCCCACGTCCCCGGTGCGCGCTTCTCAGCGGCGGCGCGCCATTTGTCCAAGGCTGGACCGATCTCATCCTTGAATGCCGATTGCGCCGCGATGGGTGCAACCTGCAACGCCATGATGGCGAGGAAGAAGAGGAGGGGGCGCGACTTCATGTCTCGGAAAGGTAGCAAGATGCGTGCGGGGCGGGGGACGGATCTGTGTTGGAACCACAGATTGCCATTGGGGTCATAGAGATCACGTGCTCGCCGGGCCCACCGGTTGGGTGAGCCCCGTGGAGTCCAACGATTCTTTATCCCCTACGAAGGAGCACCACCATGCAGTTCCGTACCATCGCCCGCTCGGCCGCCGCTCTGGCGCTCGTGGGCACCGTGGCCGCCGCGCCGGTCTCGGCCCAGGCCCAGAAGGACATCGTCGGCACCGCTGTTGCCGCCGGTCAGTTCGGCACCCTCGCCACCCTCCTCACCGAGGCCGGTCTGGTCGAGACCCTCCAGGGCGCTGGGCCGTTCACCGTCTTCGCGCCGACCGATGCCGCGTTCGCGAAGGTGCCCGCCGAGGCCGTCGCCGCCCTCCGGGCCGACAAGGCCGCGCTGACCCGCGTGCTGACCTACCATGTCGTGCCGGGCAAGATCATGGCGGCCGACCTCGCCAAGCTCGCCGACAAGGACGGCTACATCAAGACCAAGACCGTCTCGGGTGAAGAGATCGTGATCCACCTGGCGGGCACCAAGGTGCACGTCGGGCCGAACATGGGCTCGAACGTCGTCTCCGCCGACATCGGCGCGACGAATGGCGTGATTCACGTGGTGGATGCGGTGATCCTGCCGCCGGCGAAGAAGTACTAAGAGGTCGTAGGTCGTCGGTCGTAAGTCGTAGGTCGAAAACAACCGGGGCCGGATTCCTTGCAAGGAGTCCGGCCCCGATTCGTTGTCCTACGACCTATGGCCTATGACCTACGACACTACCACGATTCCTGCCTACGACTTGAGCAAGATTTTCGCAATCGTCTGCCGCTGCATGTTGCTCGTCCCTTCGTAGATCACCCCGATCTTGGCGTCACGATAGAACTTCTCGACCGGATACTCGCGTGAGTAGCCGTAGCCACCGAAGAGCTCCACGGCCAGGCCGGTGATCATGTTGGCGGCTTCGGAGGCGAAGAGCTTTGCCATCGCGGCTTCGCGGACGAACGGAATGCCGGCGTCCTTCATGCGTGCGGCATTGTAGACCAGCAGGCGGGCGGCTTCGAGCTGGACGGCCATGTCGGCGAGCTGGAACTGCACGCCCTGGAACTCGGCGATCGCCTTGCCGAATTGCTTCCGCTCCTGCACGTACTTCACCGCGGCATCGAGCGCGCCCTGCGCCACGCCGATCATCTGCGCGCCGATGCCGATGCGACCCTCGTTGAGGGTCTCGATCGAGATCTTGTAGCCCATGCCGACGGGGCCAAGCACGTTGGCCGAGGGCACGCGGCAATCCTCGAGGATCAGCTCCACCGTGCTGGAGGCACGAATGCCGAGCTTCTTCTCGCGCTTGCCGATGCTGAAACCGGGGAAGTCCTTCTCGACCACGAACGCCGTGATCCCCTTGTAGCCCTTGCTTGGGTCCACGTTCGCGAAGATGATGAAGATGCCCGCCTCGGCGCCGCTGGTGATCCAGAACTTGCGGCCGGTCAGGAGCCAGTCATCGCCGTCCTGCACCGCGCGGGTCTCGAGCGCGAAGGCATCCGAGCCCGAGGCCGGCTCGGAGAGTGCGAACGCGCCGAGCAGGTCCACCGTCATGCGGGGGAACCAGCGGGCGTGCTGCTCTGGGGTGCCCCACTTGAGGATCGCGTTGTTGACGAGGGTGTTGTGGACGTCGACGTAGATGGCGGTGGAGGCGTCGACCCGCGCGAGCTCCTCGATGGCGAGCGTCGCGAGGAAGATGCTGCCGCCAGCACCCCCGTACTGCTCCGGCACCTCGATCCCCATCAGCCCCAGCTCGAAACACTTCTCGATCAGCTCCGGCCGCATCTTCGAGGCTTCGTCCATCTCCTCGACATACGGCTTCACCTCCGATTCGGCGAAATCCCGGACGGTCTGGCGAAAGAGTTCTTCCTCTTCAGAGAGGGAAGAGAGCGGGGCGGGCGCGGTATCGACGGACATGGATTGGGATCCAGTGTTGGTGTTGATCTGGAATATAAGAGGGGGGCGCGGCTTCGCCGCGCGGGGTGAAAGGTGAAACGGGGCGGTTGGATCTCCCTTTCACCTTTCACGTTTCACCTTCTACCCCCCGAGGACCTCAATCGCCACCTCCACCCTCCCCATCGGCGCGGCCACCTGCACACCAGCGACTCGCTCGCGGACGGCGGCGACCATCTCGCGCGCAATCAAGATCCCCTCGGCGAGCGCGGCCTCCTTGCCGGCAACGCTGGCCCGGCGCATCCGGGCGAGCACCGCATCCGGGACGGTGATCCCCGGGACCTCGTTGGCGAGGAATTCGGCGTTGCGGAGCGAGACCAACGGCCAGATTCCGGCGATGATCGGGACACCATGGTGCGCGACGCGCGGCAGGAAGGCATCGAGCTGCGCCAGGTCGAAGACCGGTTGCGTCATCGCGAAGCATGCCCCCGCTTCGGCTTTCCATGCGAAGCGCCGCAGTTCGCGCTCAAGATCGGGTGACGCCGGATTCACGCCCACACCAGGGACAAACCGGGTCGGCGTGCCGATCGAGGTGCCGGCCGGGTCGAGACCGTGGTTCAAGCGCGTGACGAGATTGGTGAGGCCGATCGCGTCAATGTCGAAGACCGCCGTGGCATCGGGGTAGGGGCCCATCTTGGGCGGATCGCCCGTGACAATCAACAGGTTGCGCAAGCCACTCGCCGCGGCGCCGAGGAGGTCGGAGAGCATGCCGAGCAGATTGCGATCGCGACAGGCGTAGTGGACCACAGTCTCGATGCCGACTTCGCGTTCAATCAAGAGTCCCGCGAGCAGCGCGCCCATCCTTGCGCGCGCGGGCCATCGGGGAGGTTGACGGCATCCACGCCGGCGGCCTGGAGCGTGCGCGCAGCATTGAGCATCGGGGCCGGGTCCACGCCGCGCGGCGGGACGATCTCCACCGTGCGCACGAAGCTGCCCGCCGCGAGCTTGGCACCCAGCGCCGAGCGCTCGGCCAGCGGGACCGCGTGCTGAGCGACGGGCAGTTCAGCGGTGGCGAATGTCCCCCCCCCATCGCGGGGTGTCGGTCGCGTGGCGGTGACCGTCGCCGCCGCGCCAGCACGGAGGAACGACCGCATCGCCTTGATGTGCGCGGGCATGGTGCCGCAACAGCCACCGACCAGCGTGGCACCCGCCTCGACCATCCGACGCGCATACTCGGCCACGTACTCCGGGGACGCCATGTAGATCTTGCGGTCACCCACATCACGTGGGAGCCCTGCGTTGGGCTGCCCGCTGATCGGCACTGACACCACGCGCGCCAATCGCTCGATGGTCTCCAGCACGACCTGCGGGCCGATCGAACAGTTCACGCCGATCGCGTCAGCGCCCGCAGCTTCGAGGATCGGCCCGAATTGCTCCGGCGCCGCGCCATACGCGGTGGAGCACTCGGGGCCCACAGTGACCTGCGCGATCAATGCGAGATCGCTGCGCTCTCGTACGGCGCGGATCGCGGCTTGCAGTTCGTCGAGGTCGGAGAAGGTCTCCAGGCAAAAGCCATCTACACCTCCCGCGAGCAGGCCGTCCACCTGACGACCGAAGGCGGCCTCCGCTTCGGAAACGGCGAGTTCGCCGAAGGGTTCGAGGCGCACACCAAGTGGGCCGATGGCGCCGAGGACTGCGACGGCGGGGCCAGCGGCTGCGCGGGCGAGGTGCGCGGCGGCGGCGTTGATGGACTCGGTCTCGTCGGCCAGGCCGTAGCCGGCGAGCTTGATCGGGTTGGCGCCGAAGGTGTTGGTCTCGATTGCTTCTGCACCCGCCGCGACGTACGCGGTGTGCACTTCTGTGACCAGCGCGGGCTGTCGCACCACAAGCTCGTCGTAGCACACATTCAAGAAGGCGCCCTTCTCGTAGAGCAGGGTCCC
>JAABRY010000206.1 GCA_011390645.1 Gemmatimonadota bacterium | reverse complement strand
CTCGCGCGACAGTCATCAGCAACGCGGTGCTCCCGCCCAACTCGGCGACCGATGATTCACAGCCGAGTTGGGATCTCGGCCTGCCCCAACCGGTGCTGGCGTGCATTGGGCGACTCAGCCACGAGAAGGGGGTGGACCTGCTCCTTCGTGCGGTCGCCGCAGTGGCGACACGGGAGCCAGCGCGTGCATGGTCAGTGGTGATTGCGGGCGACGGCCCTGAACGGCAGGCGCTGCAGGAACTCGCGGACACGCTCGGCGTGGCGTCGCGCGTGCACTTCATCGGCCACCTTGAGAATCCGTGGAGCCTCTACCAGCGCTGCAGCGCCGTGGTGATCCCGTCGCGGAGTGAGGGGCTCCCCAACGTGATGCTCGAGGCGATCGCGGCGGACCTGCCCGTGATCGCCACACGGGTCGGTGCGATTCCCGATGTGATCGGCTCCTCCGCGGCGGCGGCGCTGGTGCCTCCCAACGATGTGGAGGCACTGGCCGATGCGATCACAACCTGGCTCACCCAGCCGCCCCATCCTGCCGCAGCAGCCGATCGCGCTGCGCTGCGCGTAGCGTACTCACTCGAACGACGCGTCGCGGCCCACCTCGAGCTCTACCACTCGCTCGGCTGAGTCGCGAGCCGGACCATGTCGGCACGAATGGCGGCCCAGTCATGCCGCGCGACCACCGCGGCTCGGCCGCGCAGCCCCAGGGCGTGAGCCTCCGATGGCGCTTCCAGCAGCGCCATCACGCGCGCCGCGAATTCGGCGGGTGCGTCGGCCAGCGCGATCTCTGCGCCGTCGGTCATCTGCAGGCCCTCGGCTCCGATCGAGGTGGACACCACCGGCCGACCCACCGCCATTGCCTCGAGAATCTTGAGCCGTGTCCCCCCCCCAGCTCGGAGCGGGACCACCACGACGGCGGCGGTGGCAATCGTCGCGGGGACGTCATCCACTCGCCCGACCAATACCATCCCGGGGGTCGACGCGATCGCCTGCACCAGCGCAGGTGGTGCATCAGGCCCGACAATCTGACACTCGACCTCAGGGCGCGCGGCGCGGATCAACGGGAAGATCTCGCGCATGAAATGCAGCACGGCGTCGGTGTTGGGGTGATAGTCGAGCCGTCCGAAAAAGAGCAGGCGGTGTGGCACCACCGTACCATCTCGCGGGTGAAACGCCGCAGTGTCGACACCGTTCGGCACCACATGGATGTCTGCAGTGCTTCGCACGCGCGCAACGTCGCGCGCCTCCTCCTCGGAGCAGACCCAGACCTGATCTGCCGCAGTGAAGACCTCGCGTTCGAGCGCGCGCAGGTTCGCGGTGGTGCGTTGGGTGTACCATCGGCGGGGACCGATGCCAAGCGTGCGAACATAGCGATCAAGATTGACGGAGTCGACGTTGTGGGTATCGACGATGCGCACCGCATCGATATCGAGATGATCGAGGTACGGCCACATGAAGGTCGTCACGGACACACCGACGGCGAAGTTGCGCTCAGCGGCCAGCTTCGCGACGACCTGATGCGCCCCGCTGCTCTGCTGATTGAGGTATTGAATCGGTCGGCGGGTCAGGGCGCCAGCGGCCAGTCGGGAGAGCGTGTTCCGCCGGCCCAGCGGGACCTCGACGATCTCGACCCGCCCCCCCCACGCCGCGCGCGCTGCATGCAGCGTCGCGGCAGTGCTCCCAGCCCCGACCACCAGGGTGGTGGTGAACGCCGAGGCCAGCGCCTCGATGCTGTGCCAGGTGCGCATCTTCCACCCGTCGTCGAGCGGCCAGGGGAGTCTGTTCGCGACGATGAGGGCGGCAGGCGCCATGAACGTTTCCCGGGGAGGAGGTGCCGACTAGCTTCCGAGGTTCTGCCCGACGGGCCTGTTTCCTGCAAAGCAGGTCCTCGTGAAGGCGACTGGTGCGTGTCGGGGCAAACTAATCTGTTCCGCGGCACGCTCCACCCTGCAGACACCCCTGTCCCGACGGACCCGACATGTGTGGCATCGCTGGCTGGATCAATCCGCAGGCCCACGCCGACGACGTCACCACGCGCCTGCGTCTGATGCTCGATGCCATGGCGCGCCGTGGACCCGACGGACACGGCGTCCACGTCGCCGACGGCGTGGCGCTCGGCCACCGACGCCTCGCCATCTTCGATCTCTCCCCGGCCGGCGCCCAGCCGATGGCGACGTCCGATGGCCGAGTGATGGTCACCTTCAACGGGGCGATCTACAACTGGCTCCCCCTGCGGGCCACCCTCGAGTCCGCAGGCCACCAATTCCGCACCCAGACCGACACCGAAGTCCTCCTCGTCGGATACCGCGAGTGGGGGATCGATGGTCTGCTGGAGCGCATCGAGGGGATGTTCGCCTTCGGCCTCTGGGATGCGGACCAGCGCACGATGCACCTGGTGCGTGATCGACTCGGCGTCAAGCCGCTGATCTACGGCCATCCGACCGCAGACTCCCTCTGCTTCGCCTCGACGCCGGGTGCGCTCCATGCTGCCGGCTTCGGTGGCGACATCAACCCCCACGCGTTGGGAGCATCCCTCCGGCTCGGGTACGTCCCCGACGAGATGTGCATCTGGGAAGGACTCGAAAAGCTCCCGCCAGCGCACCTGCTGACCTGGCGTGCAGGTGGTGGTGCCTCGATTCGCCAGTACTGGGAGCACCCGACCGCGGCAGCGTCCGGTTCGATCTCGTTCGCGGACGCGGTGGAGGCAACCGAAGTCGCACTGCTCGAGGCGGTGCGGCTGCGGCTCGCGGCCGATGTACCGGTCGGGTGCCTCTTGAGCGGCGGCATCGACTCGAGCCTTGTGGCGTGGGCCGCGAGTCAGCTGCACGCTGGGGTGCGCACCTTCACCGTCGCCACTCCGGGTGACCCTGCCGATGAGTCACCGGTCGCGCGGGCCACCGCCAAGCGGCTCGGGCTACCGCACGATGTCCTCCCGCTCGACGGCGGGTTGGGGTCCATCGACGAACTCGTCGCCGCCTACACCGAGCCGTTCGGGGTCTCATCGGCGCTGGGGCTCTTGAAGGTGTCGGAAGCCATCCGCCCGCACGCGACGGTCGTACTCACCGGCGATGGAGGCGACGAGGGGTTCCTCGGGTATCCCGAGCACCTTGTCTTCCAGACCGCCGAGCGGCTGGCAGGCGCGACCCCGGCCGCCATTGCGGGCGTGGTGGCCAACGTGACGCCGCGCGTCCTGCACGCTGGTGCCGGGCCGCTGCGGCGACCGCTGCGGCTCGTGGACTACGCCACCCGTGGGATGGCCGCGGTCGACGACGCGCAGCGCTCCCAGTGGCAGGGACCGTGGCAGCAGTGCGCAGGGCCACGACTCGCGGAGACCCTCCCCGCGGCCGTCCCGGATCAGCGGAGCGGCGGCGGGCGGAGGTTGCTCGGTGCCTACGTGGCGCATCAACGCCGCACGGCGTTCGTGGGAGAATATCTGCCGAAGGTGGATGGCGGCACGATGCATCACGCGTTGGAGGCGCGGTCGCCCTTCCTCGACCACAACCTCTGGACACTGGCCGGCAGGTTGCCCCACGAGGTGCGACTCCACGGCCGCCAGCTCAAGGCGGTCCTGCGGGAGTTGGCCCGGCGGCATCTCGGGCCTGAACTGGCTCGTGGGCGCAAGCGCGGCTTCACCATTCCGGTCGAACGGTGGATTGCCAGCGGAGCCAGCCCGATGGTCGACCGCCTGCGAGACGATTCCCCCCTCGTGAGGGGTGGTTGGTGTACCCGGTCTGGGGTTGAGCAGCAGGTGGCGGCGGCTCGCCGCGATGGCGTGGCGTCGACTTTCGCCTGGCACCTGCTGGCGACCGATGCCTGGCTGCGGCACCATCACGAGAGCGGTGCATCCGATGCGTAGGGCGAAACAGGTTGCGCTGTCGCTTGCACAAACGCTGGGTGGCTTCGCGGTCGCGCGATGGGCGGTTGGCCGGTCCGCGGTCCGCATTCTCTGCTACCACGGTGCGTGGCTCGGTGATGATGCGTTCGGCGGTGACAGCATGTTCATTCGTCCGGGAACGTTTCGGAGGCGCCTGGAGTTGTTGCGGCACGGAGGGTACAACGTCATCCCCCTCGATCAGGCCGTTGCGGGCCTGCGGAGCGAGACACCACTCCCGCCGCGCGCGACCGTGATCACCATCGACGATGGGTGGTA
>JAABRY010000205.1 GCA_011390645.1 Gemmatimonadota bacterium | reverse complement strand
CGGCCCACGCTGCAGCCACGCTGCCCCGAGGGCCGATGCGAGCCGCAGCCCATGGAGCCACCCGGACCCGAGCCCCCAGGCACGCAGCGCGAGATGTCCTGTGTTGTACAGCGCCAGGAACCCCACCGCAACACCGACGGGGCCGAGGCCGAGGCCGAAGAGCAGCAGCGCCACGAGGGAGCAGGCGGGGAGCCAGGCGGCCCACACCAGCCGATCGCCGAGGCTGCCAAGCGGCCCGCAGAGTGCGGTGCGGAACCGGACGATGCGCTCGGGTGGCGTACGATCGAGCTCGGCCCGCGCAAGCGCGCCGACGGCGAGCGAGGCGAGGTACGGATGCGCATTGAAGTAGGCGCACTGGCGTGCGAGCGCTTCCCGATAGGCGTCCCCGCCGTCGCCACCGGGGAGGTGCCGCAAGGCGGGCTCCACGCAGAACCCGATGCCGTTGCCGTTGAGGATTTCATAGTTCCAGGCGCCCTGAATCGCGAGGCAGCGCAGCAGCATCGCCGCACGCGTGGCGACAGGCAACGGCGCCGCCTTCATGCCCGAGGGCAGCGAGGGCGACGGGGCAACGCCGGGGGGCGTGACGACGATGTCAGCCACGAAACCCGACGAGCAGCGTGCCCACCGCGAGGCCCGCGACAAACAGCCGCCGCGTCACCGAATACCCGTGCAGCACCTTCCACACCGCAGACGCGGCCACGGCGGCAGCCCCGAGAATGAGGACGCCGCGCGTTTCGAGCGCGCCGAGGCGCCAGGCGGCAATGGCCCACGTCGAGATGGGCCACGCCACTGCCAGCCCCAGCAGCGTGAGCCCGCCGCCCCGCAACAGGTCGGCGGTCAGGCCATACACCTGCAGCGAGACCACCGTGCGCATCGATCCCGCCGCGAGCTGTTCGAGACGCGGCCGCGCCCATCGCGCGATCAGCTTGCGGTGCTGCACCATGCTCCAGCCGCCGACCCACGCGGTCGCGATCGCCGCCATCACGCCGATGACCCACGCGCCCGGATCGGGCAGCATCGCGCCGTCGGCACCGCGTGTGCCGATCAGCCCACCCACGACGGAGGCGCTCCCCCACTCCGGGTAGCGCGACGCACCGAAGGGAAGCGTTTCGAGTGCGAGACACTCGAGGGCGACGCCGACGACCAGTCCGGCGGCGGGTGATCCGGCAAAGGCGCCCGCCAGCGTCGCGGCCACGATCGGTCGTGAGATCATGGCCTGCGGGAAGCTCACGACGTCGAGTCCGAGCACGGCACCGAGCAGGACGAGCGGCAGCAGATCGAGCGTGAAGGGGAGCACGACGATCAGGCGTCCGGCTTGCCGGCGAGCACGTCGGCGAGCGACACGGGACGCGTGGAGGGCACGTCCTGCGCGGTGATCGCCAGACCGCGCGCCTCGAGCGCACGCAACGAGACCTCCTCGTCGGGCGTGAGGAACACATAGCGCATGCGCTGCACGCGGCCTTCGGCGTGGTGCACGCCGCCGATGTTCACCGAGCGAATGGAGGGCGCCACGTCGACAAGGCGCCGCATGGTGTCCACGCTGCCCACGAGCAGCAGCCCCGGTCGCACATCACGATCGTAGTGATCGATCGCCGTTGCCATGTCGCGGACGGCGTGGAAGTACACCTCCACGTCGGGGGGCACCCCCATGCGATAGAGCTCCTGCTCCCAATCGCTGGCCGCGACGTCGTCATCCACCAGCACGATGAACCGCAAGCCGAGCGGCTGTCCCCAGCCCACGACCACCTGGCCGTGAATGAGCCGGTCGTCAATGCGATGCAACAGCAGGCTCACGTGGGTGTGCCTCCGCTGGCGACCAGCGTCTCGCGTCCCTTCGCCGCCGCCGACTGCGCGAGCGCGGCGACATCCACGAGACCGCCAACGGGCGTGTCGAGCGGGCTGACGGCCGAGAAGAGAAACTCCATGAGCGCCGAGACGTTCGCGCCGGTGACCAGCACGACATCGGGGCGTGCGCGCTGCACGCGGCGCGCGGCCATGGTGCAGCTGCCGGCCGGCAGATCGGTAAAGATCACGCGTGCGCCGCTGCTGTCGAGCCGCTCCAGCAGTGCGCGTTCGATGTCGGCGGGAGCGAGGCCGCTGTTGGAGAGCGTGGCGAAGGCGGCGCCGCGCCCCGTGATCTGCTCCACCGCGGACACCAGCCCTTCGGCGAAGCGACCGTGACCAGCCACCACGGCCACGACGACGGCATCGTCGCTCACTCCTCGTCCTCCAGCAGGTACCGATGGGCGTCTTCGCTGCGCCGCTTCATGTTGTTGATGAGCATCTCGTTGAACGCCGTCGCCGAATCGTATCCCCGATGATAGCGCAGGAGATGATTCATGGCGATGACTTCGGCGATCACGGTGATGTTCTTGCCGGGATTGAGATGCACGGTGATGCGCGGCAGCTCCACCCCGAGAATGGTGGTGCGCTGCACATCGAGACCGGTGCGATCGGCCGGCGACTCTCCGTTCCACTCCTCGAGCACCACCACCACCTCGAGGCGCTTCTGCTGACGTACGGCCTTCACGCCGAAGATGGCGGGCACATCGAGCAGGCCCACACCCCGAATCTCCATGAAGTGCCGCTGCATTTCGTGCCCGCGGCCGATGAGCACATCGCTGCCCTTGCGCGACACGAACACGAGGTCGTCGGCCACCAGGCGATGACCGCGCTCGACGAGATCGAGCACGCATTCCGACTTGCCGATGCCGCTCTTGCCCGTGAAGAACAGCCCCACCCCGTACACATCGGCGAGTGAGCCGTGCATGGTGGTGGCGGGCGCGAAATGATCGGCGAGGTACGGCTTGATGATGCGATAGAACTCGGCGGTCTTGAGCTGCGACCGCAGCACGGCGACGCCGGCCCGGTCGGCCACGTCCACGAGCGGCGTCGGCGGTTCGAGACCCTTGGTGACGAACGCACACGGCATGGGGAAATCGAAAAACGCCGTGAGGTTGGCGGTGCGCGTGGCCTCGTCGAGCGACTGCAGATACGTGATTTCGGTTTCCCCGAGCACCTGAATGCGCTGGTACGGAAACCGGTTGAGGTAGCCAGAGAGGGCGAGCCCCGGGCTGGACGCCTCGGGGCTCGTGATCTCTCGGTCGTGGCCAACGGACTCCCCCAGCTCCTCGAGCTGGAGGGCGTCCCGCATGGCGTCCAGCAGCTTGGCAACGGTCAGGCGCGTACTCACCAGGGAGGCGTCTCCGGAGGGCGGGATCGGGGGCGATGTGAACGGCGCGCGCGCTCCACCTGGGCTTCGAGTCGTTGCACGGCCAGCGACAGGGCGGGTTCGTACTGCCGATCGAAGGCACGCGCCACCATGTCGGCTCGGCGCGGTGCCTGCAATACAATCTCGACCCGCTTACTGGGCCCATCCCCTTCGAAGCGCACGATGGCGGTCACCACGCGGCGAACGCGCGCGGAGAGACGCTCGACGGCGCGTTCGGCCTTGCTGCGAAGGGACTCGGTGACGTCGGCGTGGTGCGCGTGCAGGATGATCTCCATCAGCCATCTCCTCGCCGGCCCACGATCTCACGAAGGTGGGCCTCGGTATCTTCGGCGGCTCGCTCCCAGGAAAACCCGAGTGCGAACTGTCGCGCCGCCACGCCCAGCCGCTCCACGAGCGACCGATCGGACGCCAGGCGGCGCATCGCCTGCGCCATGGCTGCGGTGTCTGCATGGGGGACCAGATAGCCGGTCACCTCATGCTGGACGGATTCACGAATCCCCGGGGAGTTCGACGCAATCACCGGAGTCCCGCTCGCCGCAGCCTCGAGATTGGTAATGCCCCAGCCCTCCTTGGGTGATGCGAACGCCAGAGCCCATGCCCGTCGAAGCAGGGCCTGCTTAGCTGCCTCATCGATCCGTCCAAGAAACCGTACCCGATCCGCCACCGCGAGTTCACGCGCCAACGCTTCGAGTGCCGGTCGGTAGTTCCCTGCGCCTGCAATCTCGAGCGTGGCCTCGGGCAGTGCCGCCGCCGCGAACGACCGGAGCACCAGATCCACCCCCTTGTACTTCTGCAATCGACCCAGATACGCGAAGGTGGGGCGTTCCGCTCGCACACTCGCATCCGGAGTGTACTGCCCGGTATCGATCCCGGGGAAGATCACCCGCACCAATTCGCGGGCAATGCCTCGCTCCACCAGATCGTCGGCCGTGCTCTCACTGATCGCTTCAA
>JAABRY010000204.1 GCA_011390645.1 Gemmatimonadota bacterium | reverse complement strand
GCGCGCATGCCACGCCGAAATGGCGAGCTGCGACAGGGCGCGCACGCGCGATGCGATGCTCACTGGCCGCGCTCGTACACCCGCACCCAGTCCACCAGCATCACCTGCGGGAATCGCGTCTGGGCATTCGGCGACCCCACGAAGGTCCCGCCCACCGCCACGTTCAGGATGAGGTAGAACGGCTGATTGAACACCCAGTCGCCGGGGACATCGGTGCGTCGCACCGTGTGGTACAGGCTGCGATCCACGAAGAAGTCGATGCGGTCCGACTGCCACTCGATGGTGAACTCATGGAAATCATCATCGAAGCGGGCCTGCTGCATCTCGTAGCGACGCGTGAGCGCATTGCCGCCGGAGTAGCCCGGTCCGTGCACGCTGCCAAGCACCACGCGTGGTTCCTGTCCGCGGTACTCCATGACATCGATCTCGCCCGACTGCGGCCAGCCCACCGAGGTGATGTTGCTGCCCAGCAACCAGAAGGCCGGCCAGATCCCCTGACCCACGGGCAGCTTGATCCGCGCGCTCACGCGGCCGAAGCGAAACTCCTGCTTACCCTGCGTGGTGATGCGGGCGGAGGTATACGCGCTGCCGTTGAACGCTTCCTGGCGCGCGGTGATGGCGAGGTGGCCGCTGCCGTCCATGGAAGCATTGCTCGCACGATCGGTATCGAACTCGAGCTGCTGGTTTCCCCAGCCCGTGCCCACATCGAAGCGCCAGTTGGCGGCACTCGGCAAGGTGCCGGCTGCGCCGTCGAACTCGTCCGACCACACGAGCGACCACTCGCCTGACGGCTCCGTGCTGCTGCATCCGACGAGGGTGGCCGCGAGCGCGGCGACGAGGAGTGGAGAACGGCGCATGGCGAGTGGGGAATCGGGCGCGCTACCGAGCGCCGATGGACGGAAAGAGCGCCGGGTCGGCCAGCGCGGCTTCGAGTGCGAGCGTGGCGGCCCCGACGGCGACGCCGAGCGGACCGAGATCGCTGTGCTTGATCTCCGACGCGGCCACGGCGCTCACGAACGTGCGACGCAGCACGACCTCACGAAGCGGGGCCAGCAGGCGGTGCCCCACGCGTGACAGGCCACCTCCGATGATCACCGCTCCGGGATTGATCAGGTTGAGCATGCCGGCGATGGCGATGCCCAGATACTCGGCCGCTTCGGATACCACCTGCACCGCCAGCGGATCGTCAGCGATAGCCGCCGCTTCGATGGCTTCGATGGTGAGCGGAACGGTGGCCAGTGAAGAGGACGGAAACTCGGGGAGCAGCGTGCGCGCGCGCTGCACCAGCGCATTCGAGCCGACAAACGTGACAAGGCAGCCGCGGTTTCCGCACGCGCACACGGCGCCTCGCGGATCGATCGCCACGTGTCCGATCTCGCCGGCGACACCGGTGGCGCCACGACGCACGCGCCCTTCGATGACATGCCCGGAGCCCACGCCCGTGGCCACCTTGATGTACGCGAAATCCGAGACGCCGCGTCCCGCGCCCCACCACTGCTCAGCGAGCGCCCCCAGGTTGGCGTCGTTGTCGATGAACAGCGGGACACCGAAGCGCGACTGAATCGCCTCGAAGCCGTTTCGCCCGCCCCAGTCCGGCAGGACCAGCGGTGACAGGCGCTCCGGATGACGCGGGTCGACCGGACTCGGCACGGCGATCCCGATGCCGAGCAGCGCGCGCGACACGTCGGGACGTTTGGCCAGGCAGGCCACGATGAGCTCGATCGAGAGGGCGCGCGTACCGTCCGGATCGGAGCGCACCGGCCACTCGCGATACTCGGCCGACAACACGCGCCCGCGCAGATCGGTGAGCACCGCTGTGAGGTGCGTCGCACCGATATCCAGGCCGATGATGCCGCAGGCTTCATCCTGAAACTCGAGGTTGATCGGACGCCGTCCGCCTCGAGACGCACCGACACCGGCCTCGGAAATGAGGCCGGTGGAGAGCAGGAACCCGACCAGCTCCGAGACCGTGGAGCGCGAGAGGTTGGCGCGTCGCGCGATTTCGGCGCGCGAGATGGTGCGTTCCGTCCAGATCATGCGCAGCACGTCGTCCGCCAGCGCGGATGGGCGCGTTGACGCGGACAATTCGGTCTCGCCTGCGACCGCCTGTTCGGAACGCTCAGTCATCACTTCCCCCTAAGGGCGCGGGGACGCCGCGCCGAGGCCCAGATCATTTGTGCAAGAGCACGTTGTCGACATGGACCGTATTGGGGTCGGACACCAGGATCAACTGCGCCAGATGTCCGCGCGTGGTGAGCCCGGTGAACGCGGACAGCGGAATATCCAGTCGCACCCACTGGCTCGAGGAGAGCGCCGGCGTGGTGGCGGCGGTGAACGTGAGCTCGTGCTCCACATCGTCGCCGCCGCCGAACGCGCCGTTCGCACCGAAATCCACGAGCTTGATCTTGAAGATCGCCGGGGCCGCCGTGGGATCCGCCGTCCAGATGTCCATGGAGAAGTGCGTCATCGTGGTGGCGTTGATCGGCGCCGAGGTGAACTCGATTCCGGCGAAGACGAAGTTCGTGTACTTCTTCACCGCGTTGCCCGCAATCGTGATGTCCTCGACCGTCGCATCGTCCCACGTGGCCGACCAGGTATCCACGGGCACGTTGGTGTAGGCGTCGCTGAAGAGCGAGATCACATCGGCGGCGGGGAAGGTGGGCGCCGGCGCCGGAGCGGCGGGTCCACCACCAGGCGTCGGCGGCGCACCCTCCCGATACACGTACAGATTGTCGAGATACACGGTGCCGGCGGTGCTCGAGATGATCAGCTGCGCCACGCGGCTGCGTCCGGTGAGCCCCGTGAACGCGCTGAACGGAATGTCGAAGCTGCTCCAGCTGCCGACCGCGCCCGTGCTCGAGACGGTGACTTCGTGCTCGCTGTCGTCGCCCCCACCGAACACGCCATTGGGACCGAAGTCCACCAGCTTGATGCGGAACGTGGCAGCGGTCGTGGGGAGCAGATCCACGTGCAGGTGCGTCATGCTCGTGGCATTCACCGGCTGCGAGCTGAAATCGATACCGGCGAACGTGAGGTTGGTATATCGCTTCACCGCATTGCCCGCGATCTGTGTATCGCTCACATCGGCCTGATCCCACTCGGCCGACCAGGTGTCCACGGGCACGTTGCTGTACGCGTCGCTGAACAGCGCAATCACATCGGCCGCGGGGCGAGTCGGTGTGGGCGCCGCCACGGACGGCGCCGTCTCGGTGGCGACGGTAATCGCCCCCGAGGCGACCACATCACCAAGCGACGCGGTGATGCTCGTCGTGCCCGCACTCACCACCCGCACCACACCATTCTCGTCCACCGTGGCGACCGATGGATTGGCTGACGTGAACGTGAAGTACGACGGGGCCACCGCCACGCTCACGTCGGCACCGTCCACATCGACCGTGAGTGACGTGCCGGAAATGGTGAGCGTCGCCCCGACCTGCGCGCTGAGGGTGGCCGGCGTGATCGCGGGGCGCGGTGTGCGGATGGTGCCGAGCGTTTCGTACTTGAGTTCGTCAATCCACAGATCGTAGCCGATGCCGTTGTCCGGCCCGGCGGCGAAGAAGAACATGCCCTGCTCGGCGTCGAGCCGCGCGGCGAGTGGAATGGGGATGACGACCTTCTGCCAGCTGGTCGTGAGCGGGATGTTGGCGCGTTCGGCGGTGAATCGCGACGTGCCCGTATTGTCGTTGCCGAGCCCCGCGACATTGAGGCGCTGTCCGCCCGTGCTGGCCCGCACCCAGAAGGTCAGCGCGTCGAACTCGCGCAGGTCGCGTGGCACGTTGCTGACGAACGCGCCACCGGCGTACGCACCGCTCGCGTCGCCCGGAGCCGGCACCGTGATCCGCATCGCATTGGTGCCCCGAAACTTCGTCGCGGCATCGATCTGGACGGCATCGGTCTTGGAGCCGGAGAACGCCTGAAAGCCGAGGCCGGGCGCGAAGCCATCGAGATAGATCCCCGGCTCGTTCGGGAAGGGCGCCGGCTCGAGCAGACTGAGGTCGCGGCTGCACGCGGCCAGGACGATCGACGCCCCCATCACGGCGACGATGGAACGTGAAAACGATCGCGGGGGCATCTGACGACTCCGAGGAGGGGGCGGAGGTCCCGCGCCGAGCGGTCGTCTAGGATGACGGCGGTGGGCGGGCTTTGTTTGCTTACCGAACAAAGTATGCCGCCAGTCGCCGAATGTGTCAAGAACGAGTTGTGGGG
>JAABRY010000203.1 GCA_011390645.1 Gemmatimonadota bacterium | reverse complement strand
ACATTCGCTTCTCCACCAATCGCCAATCACCAATCACCAATCACCAGTTGCTATTCCTTCAGCACCGCCGCCGCGTCTCGCTTCAACCGTCCGCAGACCAGATCACACAACTGCCAGACTTCCGGGTCGGCCACTTCATAGAACACGAATGCCCCTTCCCGCCGCCGGCTCACGAGGCCCGCGTTGTGGAGCACGCCGAGGTGGCGCGAGGCATTCGCCTGCGTCTGACCGGTGAGCTCGACCAGCTCGCCGACACTGCGTGGTCCCTCGCGCAGCGCGTCGAGCAGGCAGAGCCGTGCCGGCTCGCCGAGCGCTCGGAAACGCTCGGCCACGGGCGCGAAGAGCGCGGGTGGCAAGTGATGCATCTCGCTCATGCGCGCTCCGGCGTGCGACCGGTGGCAGCCCACCCGGCGTACCCTGCCGTGAGGTCGACCACGTCGGTGAAGCCGGAGGCCTCGAGGACCGACGCACCAATCGCCGAGCGCGTCCCGGCCTGGCAGTGCACGGCGAGCGGGGTGTCGCGGGGCAGGCCGGCGAGTGTGTGTTGGACCGTGCCGAGTGGATGATGCGTCGCCCCCGGAATGTGCCCGGCGGCCCATTCATTCGGCTCGCGCAGGTCCACCACGGTGCGTCCCCCCCCCATGATCGCCTCGGCCTGGGCCACGTCGTCGTGGCGGGAGATCGCCACCAGCGGGGGCGGGGCACTTGCCAGCGTGGCGGCCGCGGGGAACCAGCCGGTCACGTCGTCGAGGCCAATCGAGGCGAGGGCGCGCCGGGCCTCTTCGCCCTGCGCGGCCGAGTCGGCCAGGAGCGCGATCGGGCGATCGTAGGCGAAGAACCAGCCGGCCCAGGTCGTGAACGCCTTGATCAACGGGATGTTCACGCTGCCGCGCACGTGGCCCGCCGCATAACTCGCCGCGGGGCGCACGTCGAGCAGCTGGGCCGCCTCGTGGTGGGCGGCGAGCGTGGCAGGGGCGAGCTCGCCGATCGGCCCACGCTCCCCGAGCACAGGGGCACCCTCCCGGTTGATGCGCTTCATCATCCCGAAGTACGCCGGCGGTGTGGGCTGCCCTTCGAGCACGGCCGCCACGAACTCCGCCTCGGTGGCGAGTCCGAACGCCCAATTGGTGCGCCGCTCGTAGCCCAGCGTGCTGCTCGGCATCGCGCCAAGCGCCTTGCCACAGGCCGAGCCCGCACCATGGCCAGGCCAGATCTGCAGATGGTCGGGCAACGACGCGGTGCGCTGGAGCGAGGCGAAGAGCTGTCGCGCACCGGCTTCCATCGTGCCGGCCACGTGGGCGGCCTTCTCCAGCAGGTCGGGCCGACCGACATCACCCACGAAGAGGAAGTCGCCCGAGATCATGGCGACCGGCTCCTCGCTGCGTGCCGTGTCGGTGACCACGAAGACGAGATGCTCCGGCGTGTGCCCCGGCGTGTGCCAGACATCGAGCCGCACTCCCCCGAGCACGATCCGGCTGCCATCGCCGATCAACTCCGCTCCCGCAGCCTCGGCGTAGGCGTACTGCCAGTCTGCCCCCCCCTCGCGGGAGAGCAGCAACTGGGCACCAGTGGCGGCGGCGAGCTCGCGTGCGCCCGACACAAAATCGGCGTGAATATGGGTCTCGCTCACTCGCGTGATGCGCATGCCCTCCTGGCGGGCCGCCTCGAGGATCGGCGCGATGTCACGAGGTGGATCAATCACGATCGCCTCGCCGGTGCGCTGGCACCCGATGAGATACGCGGCCTGGGCGAGGCGGTCATCATAGAAGCGGCGAACGAGCATCGAAATCCTCCGGGGTCGCGGTCAGGTGCGGAACGCCTGCCACAAGGTGAAGGCCGAGACTGCCAACAGCAGGGCAGCGAAGGCACGAGTCAAGGTGCGAGCCGAGAAGCGGGGCGCGAGTCGGGTGCCGACGACCATGCCCACGAGTGCGGCGATGGTGACGGCGGCCGTGAGCCAGGGGTCCAGCGTCGCCCGCCCGTACCAGCCGATGCCCGCCGTCGTGGTACTCAGGGCGATCACCGCGAGCGATGTCCCGGTGGCCTTGGCAAGCGGCAACCCGAGCACGCCGGTGAGCACGGGGACAATCAGGAATCCCCCCCCCACGCCAACGAGCCCCGTCAGCGTGCCCGTGATGACGGCCGCTGGCAGCAGCAGGAAGGGCACCACGGGGGCGTCGGGGGTCGACTCGGCCGAGCGCGGCGGTTGCGCTGCGCGCCACCACATCGCCAGCGCGGCGAGCACCATGACCACGGTGAAGATCACGAGCCGCGGTTCGTTGTCGAGCCCCGCGCCGAGTCGCGCTGCGGCAAAGGAGGCAGCCATCGCCACGACGGCGAACATCGCCGCAGGCTTGAGGGTGAACTGCCCCTTTCGCCAGCGTCCATACGCCCCGACGGCTGCCGTGATCCCGACCACAGGGAGCGACATCGGCACTGCGGTGGAGGCCGGGACCGCCAGCAGCGTCACGAGGACCGGGACCGCGAGAATGGAGCCCCCGCCGCCGAGCATCCCGAGGGAGAGCCCCACGAACACGAATCCGATCAGTCCTGGAATAAGATCGAGCATATGCCTATATAGTAATATGAGTGAGTGAGGAGGGCAACTCGGTTGCCCGGGTGGGCAAGCTCCGCCACCTTTGCGAGCATGAGTGAGCCGTCGATCTCTTCCCGCTCCCGTCTCGTCGAGGAGCTGCAGCAGACCCGCCCATTCCCCTCCATCACGCAGGAGGCGTTGGTCGGCATTGCCAGGACGGCCTCACTGGTGGATCGGGCGGTGGCGCGGGTGATCGCCCCGTACGGCCTCTCGACGGCCCAGTACAACGTGTTGCGGATCCTGCGGGGCGCTGGGACCGACGGGCTGGCCACGCTGGCCATTCGTGATCGGATGATCGACCCGGCCGCCGCGATCACCCGGCTGGTCGACAAGCTCGAGGAGTCGGGGCATATCTCCCGCGAGCGACTGACGGAAGACCGCCGGTCGATCCGGTGTCGGATCACGCCTCGGGGATTGGCGGTTCTGGCCGAGCTCGATCCACAACTCGTCACGGTGGATGAGCAGGTGGCCGCGACGCTGACGCCCGACGAAGTGCAGGCGCTGATCGATCTCCTCGATCGCTTCCGCGCCGGACTTACCTGAGCGCGCGTTCGAGCACCGCCGCCAGGCGGGCGCTCGCCCGGAGCATTCGGTCTTCGAGCACCGGCCGCACCTTCACGAGGTAGCTCCGGTCGAGCGCGAGCGATGCCGGCAGGAAGCCATACACCACGTCGCGGCTGACCGCGTGCGATTCCATCGCCCAGTCCGTCACGCTGCCACTCGTCAGGGCAGCGAGGTCTCCTCGCTGACGCAGGCGCCGCTCCAGCATCGTGACCAGCGCGTTCTCGTCCAGCCCCGTCGCGAGCAGCAGGCCGGTGTCCCAGAGGCCATGCAGGTTGCCGGGCAGGGTATCCCAGGTGATGCGGGTGTCGTTGCCCCCGCGATCCCCGCGATCGCCAACGTGCATCGGCTGATGCATGTCACCGATCAGGTGGACGACCCACTTGAGCGCCTCGGCGCGATCATTCCGCGGCAAGGAGCGGTCGGCGAGCAGCTCGAGCTGGCGCTCGAGCGCCGAGATCACGCACCCGTCCCGACAGACGCGGTCGGGGCGATACACGGAGTCATAGACGGGGATGTTGACGTAGTGCCACGGCGCGGTGGCCGGGCGGTCGCGGCGCACTTCGTCGGCCCAGGTGCTTACCTTGGCGAGACTCTCGTTGCCGAGGAGTCGCCGCACCTCGCGCCGTGTGGCGGGTGTGAGGTGACTGGCAGCAACGCGCGCGATCACCCGATGCCCCATCCCGCCCCACCGCATCGCGTCGGTGGAGTCCGTGATCGCGGGGGAGGCGACGAGCGTGGCAGCGGCAAGGAGGGTCAGCATCGGGATCCCATGTGTCGAAGGTCGCGGTCAGCGCAGATTGTAGTCACTTTGACGCCGGATCGCCCACTCTGTGGGGCCAAGATCCGGTCGCGCGTCCCCACGGAGATGAAGCATTTGCGCCGTTCCATGCCACCATTGCGCCCGTTCCTCGCAACCATTGCCGCCCTGTTGGGGCCGATTGCCCTCGCCGCCCAGAGCGCCGACGCCCCCGGGTCGCCGATCACCAACGACGGCGTGGTGCGGGCAAGCCGCACCGTGGATGCCGTCTTCCTCGAGCGCACCCGGCTGA
>JAABRY010000202.1 GCA_011390645.1 Gemmatimonadota bacterium | reverse complement strand
CACCAGCGGCACACACCGGCCTCGAGGGCGGCGACCTCCATGGTCGCCGTGCCTGTCTTCGACTCCCCCTACCGCTTGTCTGCTGGCCGAGTGCACTCAGGGCGCACCCCCGCGCTCATCGCCGTAGACTTCCATCCGCGCACGCGATCACTCCGCATATAGGCACCAGGGATACCACACACCCTCATCCTCACCCCAGCCACAACAGGTGGCCTCGTTCGAGCGCGAGCAGTCCTCGAACCGCGGGTCATCGAGGATGCCAGGGCATCGCGGATACACACGAAGGCAGTCGCCGGTAGCCACCTCGGTGAACGAGAACGCATCCAGGGAGCACGGGCTCTCTGGCGGGTCGACCGCCCCCCGGGTGAGGAAGACCTCGAACGCCTCGCAGGTGCCTGCCACGACGTCCTCGTCGGCACATCCCCTATTTGGGTCTAGGCGAGCCGCCAGAAACTCGACGTCGGTGCCCGCAGCACAGACCGCTTCGTCATCCGGCTCCGGGATGGGCGGGTCCGTCTGGCTGCCACATGCCGACGTTGCAACGGCGAGCGATAGAACACATTTGGCGATGAGCTTACTCAATGTCTTCGTCCTCCGGTCGCACCGTGTCGAGCGCGCTGCCACCATCATCACGGTCTGAATCCTCATGCATATACGAATACCAAACTCGCATCTCCTGACTTCCGCAACCACCCTCGTTCGTCGCGCCCACCGATGTGCCGGTCAACAGCAGCGCGTACCGTCCGGGAGTTGGGTTGTAGACGAACACCCTCTTCTTGTTGTCCGTGGAGAAGTCGCTCGCCACGGAGGTCCACAGACCGGGCGAGTACTCTCGCATCAACGAAAGCCCGACTTGGTCGTTGTTGACGCTGCCGGTATCGTCGTGGCGGGCGTCGTAGAGGTATGACACCGCCTTCAGAACGTCCACATCGCTCGTGACATCCGCGGTGGTTATCGGGATGAGGAGTGACTGGTTGTGGGGCACGCAGGCGGAGCCAAGCGTCCAACGCAACGGTGCGTCCAGCCCCGTCGCGTCGACCCTCCGAAGCCGGAGGCGGCCTGCGCCCCATACGCTGTCGTAGCCCGCGGTCAGGAACGTGCCGTCTAGCTGCCTACGATCACCCATGAGGAGCATCAGCGCGTGGATGGCTCCAGGTGAGGGCGACCCATAGATCGTGCGATAGAAGGAGTGCATCAGCGCGAACCCGCCAGCGACCATGGGTGTGGCCCCGCTCGTCTGCCCAAAGGTGGCACCAGGGCTCGGGCAGTTGACCGTTGCCTTCCCCGCACGACCATACTCGAAGGAGCAATCATCACGGCCCGTGTACGGGAACTCGAACACCGTGGGGGCAGACATGTCCATGATCGTTCTGCCTCGGCCCTCGGTGGGGGTGCCGCCCCGTGACGTGCCGAAATGCACCACTGTGCCGCTACCGTCCACCGTCGGATGGTGGGCGCCGACGGTGAAAGCGCCAATGGCGGAGCCCGGAGAACCTATCTTGCAGTCGTTGACGTTCCCATGACCAGCGTTACCGGCGGACTTCACCAGCACCACCCCGCTCTCAAAGAGCTCGTTCGCGGTGTCGCTCCAGTCATCCCTGCCCTCACACAGGGCGTCCCCCCCGGTGCCCGCAGACATGTTGACCACCTGGATATCCCGCGAGCTCATCGTCATCTCGGTCACCAACCGCGACGCGGACTCCGTGGTCATTCCGAGAAGCCCAGCTCGCCGAGCGACTCCAGACCGCCGGCGCCGCTGCCACGCATCTGTGATGCCCGCGTCTTGGCCGCGCGTGATGTCGCCGACCATGATGGAGGCCACCCCCGTGGAGTGCCCAGAGCCGATGGATGGGTTCGGGAAGGTCCACAGCAACGGGCCAGACCACCGGAGATTGACGACACGATCGGTGCCCGTGTTGTCGTCAAAGCCATCATGGCTTCGACGAATGTCGTCCCCCTCGGGTTCGACCAGACCGAGCGCTTCATTCTCGGCATAAAAGCCGGCATCGTAGAACTGTTTGGATTGGACCAGGCTCTCCACCTCTATGCCGTCGATCGGATCGCCGTAGACGTTCAGCCAGTAGCCGGCGGCGTTGTCCTCCTTCGCCTGCCACTCCGACGCCAGCTCGATGGACGCCAGTCGGGCGTCGCTGGCGAAGCCGGCCAGCGCACTCCCCGAAACGACGGCGCGCACCTTTCCCCGGCGCGTGTCTACTTCAAGCACGTCGCCACCGGCAGCAGCCACGAGGCCTGCCAACAGCGCGACACCCTCCACCCCGCGGTCTTCCCGATCGACTTGCCATGCCTCCCTGGCCGCCATCGGATCCTCTCCGCGCAGGCGTGCTTCCTCCTCCACAACGTACCGATGCGGCATCGGCGCGAGCAGCGAGCGCTTGACGCGCATGTGGACTTCAACATCGCCGGCTGTCGGGTCGGCCATCGCTGCGGCCACGCCAGGACTCATCCACGCGCCGTCTTCCTGCGGCTCAGGCGCAGGGGCAAAGCCGTGCACGATCCGCCCCGGCACAACCACCTGTACGTCGTACACGGGATCGCTCCCCTCTGCTGCGACGGTGATGCCCGTCGAAAGTACGGATGCTCGCAGCCCCATCACCGGATCCCCGTCTCCCAATTCGGCCAAGACAGACCGCACCTCCGGCCGATCCAAGGGATTCCCCTCCCCTCCCACGAACTCAAACACGTCGATCGGGTCGGGAAACGCCACGGCCTCCAGCCCGAGGGGTTCGTCGCTCGCCCAGCCGGCCAGTGGCCGTACGCTCAGCCACAACAGCACCGCGAGCGCGCAGCGCCACGCACTACCCCTTGGATGGATGGATGGATGGATGGATGTCGGCGCCACGTTCACCTCGACGGTTCTGCACCAGTGTACCACAACACGGTACGCTGTCCAGGAAAAAGTTGCCGACCTCGCCATGCCCGCGATCCTCGAGCGCCAACCCTCAGCCCCGCGCCGCGGTCACCGACACCTCATCGAGCGCGGCCACCCGATCCCGCAAGCCCCGCAGCAGCGCGCCCGCGTCGTGCAGCTCCCCGGAGAGCGCGAGCAGGCCCAGCTGCAAGCGCAGCCGCTCCACCCCGGCCAGCACCCCCACCAGCTCCTCCACCGTCCGCGCCCGCGCGTCGCGCAGCGCCTCGGCGCTCCGCGCCACCTCCTCGCCCACCTCCACCGGGCCGCTCGCGAGCAGCCGGTCCACGCGCGCGAGCCGCGCATCCGCCGCCCGCACCGCCGACTCCAGCACCGCCACGTCCTCCCCCCACGGCGCCGGCTCGCCCTCGGCCAGCGCCGACCGCAGCGCGGCGAACACCGCGTCGATGCGCTCGGCGAGCGGACCGCGCGCCAAGGCCACCGGCGAAGCGGCGCCGTCGAGCGGCAACAGGAGGGGCCACAAGGCCACCGCGCTCAAGGCAGGGCCGAGCGGCTCACCCCGCCGCGACAGCCAGGCCGCCACGCCCACACCCACGCCCACGTAGCCGAGCAGCAAGGCGCCCACCCCGGTGGACGGCCCGAAGGACAACGCCACCGCCATCATCGCCGCACCCCTTCGCGGCGCTCGAGCCCCTCGCCCAGCAAGCCGCGACGCTGCGGGTCGTAGCCCACATAGATGTCCATCGCGGCCAGCGGCACGCGGGCCAGCGCGCCGAAGGCGTCGCCCTCTATCGGGCGGAGCAGCGTGACCTCGGCCGTGGGCCGCGCGATGAACGGGCGCAACAGCCAGCCGGTCTGTGCCGTGGTGGCCCCGATGAGGGCCAGCGAGGCCAGCGCGGGCGCCCAGCGCATCCGGCCCCCCACCGCCGCGCGGGCCACCGTGAGGAAGCCGGGCAGCCCGGTGAGCAGCAGCATCCCCGCCATGAACGCCACCGCGGCGTGGTAGCCAGGAGCCAGGGAGTACAGCAGCCACAGCGCGGGGGCCAACGCAGCGGCCAACACCGCGGCCCGCGCCACCGCCACCAGCCCGGCCCCGGCGAGCTGCGGCCACACCACCTCCGCGTCGAAGGCCTGGTACAGCGCTCGAACAGCGGGCAGCGTCACCACCAGCGGCACCCCATAGAGCAGCGGCAGCTTGATCGCCGCGTACGGCACCTGCAACCCGCCCCGGTAGCTCCCGATCACGGCCCCCAACACCACCGCCGAACCCACCGTCACCGCCGCCAAGCGAGGCAGCATCGCGCGCAGCGCCGCCGGGTCCACCGCCTCGTCCACCAGCGCCTCGGGCGAGCGC
>JAABRY010000201.1 GCA_011390645.1 Gemmatimonadota bacterium | reverse complement strand
ATGTCCGTGTCGTACTCGACGACCACCTCGTACGTGATCGTCCCATCCCGCGGCGCCGGCGGGCTGAAGCGCACGTCCCCACCGCGCCGCGGATCGAACGAGTAGTACCTGGGGTTCGGCGCGATGCGCCGCACGCCCTCCCGGAGCTCGAGGTACTGCAGCACCGTCGCGAGCGGCACGAGCTTCAGCTCGAAGCCGTTGAACGCCGCCTCGTTGATGGACAACGTCGCGCTGCCCACCACCGGAGTGAACGTCGTGTCACCCTCCGTGATGGCTGCCGTACCGATCTCCGTAGGGAACTGATGCGCCTGAGCGAGCTCACGCGCGGACTCCAGCAGGTACCGCAGGAGCTCCTCCTCGCCGAAGAACTCCGTGCTGAGCTCCGCGAGGATGTCGTTCCTGAGGATCGTGCGAGCCTGCCCGAACGTCACAGTGCCTCCTCATGCAGAAGGGGGCCGGCCACGCCGGCCGACCCCCTCGTCGTTAGGGTGCCTCTCCCCGATCAGCTGCCGGGGATGTACAGCATCCGACGCGCATCGGTGACGCCCTGGCTGAAGCGCATCTGAATGCGGTGCGCCATCGCCTTGGGGTCGTTGATGTTGTACGTGTCGGTGTTCGGCGCCTCGCGAATGTACGCGTACGCCTTCTTGCCGACGCCGATCACGAACGCGTCGTCCGTGCCGGTGAGGTACACGTTCTCGACGACCTTGTCGGCGGTGAGGCCGAGGCCGGCGTAGACCGCGCCGATGCCGGAGTTCGTGTTGGTGGTCGCCGTGTAGCCGGCCGCGCCGCCGACACCACCGGTGTACGCGAGGGTCGCGTACGCGGAGTTGCTGGCGAGCAGCTGCCGCCACAGGGGCGCCGTCTCGGGGCTGACCTGGATCGACTCGATCTCGACCGGCGTCCAGAAGCCCTGGTCGTTCAGGACGCGCCGGAAGTACGAGTAGATCACCTGCAGCAGCGCGTACGTCGGCCCGGAAGCCGTGACGCGGTTGCTGTACGTGGTCGTGCTGCCGACGAGCTCGTGGTCGGTGGCGAAGATCGCCTTGCCGTCCCACGTCGCGTAGGCGGTGGCGTCCGTGCCGAGGTTGAGGATCTCGGCGGCGACCGTCTCCATCGTGAAGGCGGCGCCCTCACCCATCGTGCCGATGACGTCCGTCACCAGGCCGTACTGGTCGTCGTCCGCCGCCACCTTCGTGTAGACGTACTGGTACCGGTACTCGTTGTGCCGGTACACGACCTTGGGCGAGATCTTGAAGTCGACCAGGGGCGTCTGGACGACGTCGCTGGCGACCTTCGGCACCGCGCCGAGGCCGCTGTAGATGATGTCCGTCTCGAGCGCGTTGGTGGACGGCTCGACGTTGAGGTAGCTCGAGTGAACCTTGGGGATCGTCTCGAAGCCCTCGCGGCTGATCTTCGACCACGCAGCCCGGTGGAGCTTGGCGTCGAAGGTTTGGCTGATCACAGATGCCATCTCAGTCTCCTCAGAACGCCGCGGCGTCGCTCACGACGCCCACGACGGTGCCGGTCAGGTCGCCCAGAGCCGACCCGTAGCCGAGGCGACGGATGGTGAACACACCGTTGGTGGTGGACTCGAGGTTGACGACGCCGGCCGCGGTCAGCCTGTATGCGCTGGCCGCACCGATGTTCGCTTGGACGATGCCGCCCGTATCGGTCGTGACGAAGGGAAGCTCGACTTCGCAGTCCTCGCCGAGAAGGGAGAGCTGCACCTCAGCCTTGCTGGTGCTGCCTTCCTCGTACTCCGCGTCGGGGAACTTGTCGAGCGCGACGGCGAGGTTGGCATTCGCACCGTCCGTCATGGCCACGACTACGCCGCTGACCACCCGCACCACGGCGTTGCGCTCGATCTCAGCCGAAGAATCGACTGCGACCGGCCCGTGGACATTGGTGGCGGTATGGAACCGCACTGCCATCGTTTACACCTCCGTCAGGCCACCGCGGGAGATCTGGCCCCCGTGCCTGATGCCCATAGAATCCATCTTCTCCTGCTGCTGGGCAACCTGGGCGCGAGCCGCATTCCGCTCGCTCTCCTTGCGTTCCTCGCGGTACTGGCGGTACCCGATCATCAGAACGCCGCCGCCCATCGCGACGCTCTTGTTCGGCCCCTCCTCGAAGTACCGGCAGAAGAGCTTCTCGTCGATGTTCGGATCGTTGGACACCTCGTCCATCTCAACCAACCGGAAGCCGAGGGATCGCCAGATGGCGATCGCGCGCCCGTTGTCGATTCTCGGATCCGTCACCCACGTCACGACCCGCTCGGTCGGCACGTTGCCAACGCGCATGTGCAGATCGTGCGCCGGCGTGTCCTGCCGGCTGCCGCTGCCAGTGAACGAGCGGTACTGGTTCAGTACCTCGTCGCGGGGATCGATCTTGCTGATGCTGCCGGTCGCGAGCTCTTCGGCCGTAGGCTTCGGCTCCTCCGCAGCGGTTCGTCTCGTCGCCATGCTCTTCCTCCTCAGCTTCGCCGCGTACGGCGCGAGCCAGCCGGCACGTCCATGATCTGGATGCCGTTGCCTTCAGTGTCGGGTCCGACCTCGTTGTTCCGAGGCGCGTAGTAGTCCTCCGCCGTCATGCCGTAGAACTCCGCCACGCGCTGCTCGGCTTCGGTCTTGAACGCCGGCTGACCCTTCTGACTCTTCGCTGCCGCCTGCTGCTGAGGCGTGAACGCTCCGCTCGGCGCGCTCGGCGCCGGCGCGCTCTTCTTCTGCTGTGGCACGCGCCCTCCGTTCTGCTGGATGTAATCGAACGCCAGGTTCTTCCGCAGGAGCTCCAGCATGCCGAGGTTCGTGCGAAGGTTCGGCTCGAGCTGCTGCACCCACGTATCCCACGCGCCCTCGATCTGCTTGAAGACGGGATCGCTGGCGTACCGGCTCTTGAACTGCTGCACGACGCTGCCGCTCTGCATGTTCGCGAACGCCGTGTCACTGCTGCGCTTCACGGCGCGGGACAGCTCGCGGTTGAGCTTGTTCAGCTTCTCGTACCCCTGCATGCGCGCCCAGAAGCTCTTCTCGTCCTTCGCTTCCGGCAGGCTCGCTTCGATCTCCTC
Source organism: Gemmatimonadota bacterium (assembly GCA_011390645.1). Lineage (GTDB taxonomy): Bacteria > Gemmatimonadota > Gemmatimonadetes > Gemmatimonadales > GWC2-71-9 > Palsa-1233. The sequence goes on along the minus strand of JAABRY010000201.1, from coordinate 1,272 downwards.
GATCTGCGCTTCGATCTCTGCGACCTCGTCGCGTTGCGCCTGCGTGACCGGCTCCGGGGTCTGCTCGCGTTGCTCCTGCAGCATGCGAAGACGCGTTTCCGCCTCGATCGCCTTCGCCTTCCAGTCGGTGCGGTCAGCGTCCGCTGCCGCCTGCGGCTGCTCGTCGGTCAGGAGTTCCTCGTGAAGCTCCTCGAGCTCCTCCTGATCCTCGACGTGCTGGTCGTTGACGTGCTCGTCAGACATGCTGCTCCTCCTTCAGGAGTGCCCTCGTGAACGAGAGCAAGTCACCGTACGCCTTCCGTGCTCCGCCAAGGCGCAAGATGCTCTCGTAGTGCCCCGGCCGCGGATCGTCACGCATGGCGAGCTGGCCGAGGTCCGCGTCGGTGCGGCGAATGCGCTCCTCGAGCTCGCGCGCCAGCGAAGACAGCGCGGTGCCCGTGAGGTTCGCGAGGGGTCGATCGCTCATCCAACCCCGCCGCCCTGCTTGGTGGTGCTCATCTGCTCAGCGAACTGCTGGAACTGCTGCGCGTCCGCGACGCCCTCGGGCGGCTCGGGCGGCATGTAGTCCTCCCAGTTGTGGATGTCGAGCGCCTGCAGGTAGCCCTTCAGGAGGTGCCACGCGGCGCGATCCTGCCGAGCGAGTGGCAGCACCGGCATGAGGCCGGCGATGAGGCGCTCGAGCTTGCCGGCGCGCACGACCTTGTCAGCGATGAGCTGCGCGCCGTTCGGGCGCCACTCCATGTCGTCACGCTTCGCGGTGCTGATGAACAGCTGCGAGCCGCCCTGCATCTGCTGCCGCATGGCGTCCATCAGGACGCTCTGCTCCTCGGGCGTGAACTGCATGCCGCTCTTCATCGCCTGGAACTCCAGGAGATCCGCGAGGATCTGATCCTGGTCGATCTCTTGGCTGGCAATGACGTACTGCTTGCTGCCCTGGAAGACGGGCTGCACGCCCTTCGGTTCGATCTTGAAGTGGAAGATCAGCGCCCACGTCATGCGCGCCAGCGCGCTGAGGTCGTGACTGATGTTGCTCAAGTCCTGCGCCAGCTTCTTCTGGCCGGCGTTGCTGAGCGCGTTGATCTCCGTCGCCGAGCGGACGGTGTTGGTGGGGATGCCGTTCAGTTGCAGGTCATGGAAGCTGGCGTCGTCCCCGAGCGCGCGGATGGCTTCGAGCATCTGCCACGCGTTGGTGGGCGGTGGCGGCGCGTACGTTTCCATCTGGTCGCGTGGCACGCCGCGGACGGGGGTCACCTTGCCGGGCGCCATGCCCTG
>JAABRY010000200.1 GCA_011390645.1 Gemmatimonadota bacterium | reverse complement strand
CGCCTCCCTGGGCGCCTTGGCGGACTGGGCGGCCGCGCCGCCGGCGCGCGCCTCCTCGATCTCGTCGGCGTCGGCCGCACGGATGACCACCCGCACGCCCACCGCCTCGAACGTCTGGGCGATCGCGTCGGCCTTCTCCGGACGCAGCGCCCGGGTGATGGGGCCGGTCCGCCCGTCGATGAGCTGACGCACCCGCTCGGGCGGCATCCCGAGCCGCTCCCCGACGCGGGCCGCGACGATGGCCACGTCGGCGTCGGGCACCCGTTCGATCACCTCGACCACGCACGCGTTCGGAATCATGTGCCGCCATGGTACACGGCACTCCGTGGCCGACGAGCGGACGGCGCCGAGCGGGGGACCGGTGCGCGTGGAGGCGCGCGCCACGTGCTCCGCTTCGGTTGACACCCATCGGGACCGCGGGTACGCTGTTGGGCGCTTGGGGCTGTGGCGCAGCTGGGAGCGCGCCTGAATCGCACTCAGGAGGTCAGGGGTTCGAATCCCCTCAGCTCCACCAAAGCGAACGCAGACAGGGACATACGAAGCGGGGCGCACTGCACGACGGTGCGCCCCGTCCTGTCGACGAGCGTCGGGAGATTGCGGCTCCGTGCCGTCAGAGGACCGTGTACCTCAGGTTCTCGAGCAACCGACGATCCCACACCTGGACCTCGTACTGCAGCCCATGCGTTCGGTACGCCCGGTGGATCGGCTCGATCATCGAGAGCGGGAAGACGCGGTCGTGGTCCGGTAGATCGACGCGAACGTTCCGCGCGCCGCCGAAGTCCAAGCCGGCCTCCTTCATCCGCCGCCCGTACGCCGTGTGGCTGTCGTTCAAGGTGAACGTCAGGTTCGCCGTGTCCTCGAAGTCGGCCAGCCGAGCCATCAGCACCCGGGCCTCGGCCTCCCCATGCATCGCTCGCTGCCGCGCCAACCCGGCGGCCGCCTGCTCCGTGATCTTGGGTACCAGATAGAAGTAGAAGACCGGAACCCGCTCCTGCAACGGCCCATGCGCTCGGGTGTAGTCGTCGTACATCGCTCGCTCGACGAACGCCCTTCTCCGGAAGTACCCCGCACGTTCGCTCGGCGAGAAGCGCGCCCAGAACCATCCCGTTCGGGCGGAGATCGTGTCGCAGACGGCGTCCACCTCGGCGGGTCCCGCCATGGTGATCGTCTCGAAGAGGTGTGCTTCGTCGTTGAAGAAGTGGATCAGGTACTGCAGGTCGTCGTCCATGTCCGCCTCACCGCATGGTGCTCGCGCGAGCCGGCACGGTCGTGACGGTGTTCGTCAGCTCGCCGATGCCGTCGATGCCGATGACGACCACGTCGTCCGGTGCGAGCGTGAACGCATCCGGAGGGACCACGCCGGTGCCCGTCAGCAGGATCGCCCCCAGCGGATGGCTGCTGCACCGGCCCAGGTACCCGCAGAGCTCCTCGAGGCCTCGGTTCAGCTGGGCGGTGGACGTGCGCCCCTCGAACACCGTGCCCCCGTCGCGGACGATGCGCAGGCGGATCTCGAGGTTCAGCGGGTCGGGGACCTCGTCCCGCGTGACGATGACCGGACCGAGCCCGAGGCAGCGGTCGTAGACCTTCGCTTGGGGGAGGTAGAGCGGGTTCTCGCCCTCGATGTCGCGCGACGACAGGTCGTTCCCGATGGTGAACCCGACGACGTCGAGATCCCGGTTCAGCACGAGGGCGAGTTCGGGCTCGGGCACGTTCCAGCGGGAGTCGGCGCGGATCCCGACGGCCCCGCCCGGTCCGACGGCGCGGGAGCGCGTCGCCTTGAAGAAGATCTCGGGGCGCTCCGAGGCGTAGATGCGGTCGTAGTAATCGGCGCCGCCGGCCTCCACCTTCCGCGCCTCCTGACTCCGCTCGTACGTCACCCCGGCCGCCCAGGCTTCCTGCGACTCGATCGGGGCGAGGAAGTGCGGTGCGGCCCCGGGGCGCGGCGCCACGTCCGTCGCGCGGCACAGCCGTCCACCCACCGAGTCGCGTGCGGCAGCGGCCAGGTCGGGCTCGCCGAGCAGCGCGTCGAGCGAGCGCGTCAACGCGTGCCACGCCTCGTCCTGGTGCAGCGCCCAGGTGTCGGATCCATCGACGGCCAGCTTCGCGATCTTCACGGTTCCTCCCGGGGTCCCGCACCGCTGGTGGGCGCGGCGCCTGCGTGGTCCAGCGCCGCACGGATGCGGTCGTAGTCGTACACGCAGCCGCTCCACGCGCCGCCGCTGAGCGACTGCAGCAGCGCCCAGAGCTTCGTGTCGGCGGGCAACTCGGCGTGGGGCGCGAGGTCGGGCCGGGGCTCGCGGGCGGCGAGTTCCGCCGCAGCGGCCTCGGGGTCGAGGTCGCGCTCCTCGGTGCCAATGAGGTCGACGCCGCCCGTGCCGTCGCGGGGATCGACGACGACGCGGAGCTTGTCGCCGTCGCGCAGCTTGCCGATCGGGCCCCCCGCGAGCGCCTCGGGCGAGACGTGCCCCACGCACGCGCCGGTGGAGACGCCGGAGAACCGCCCGTCGGTGATCACGGCGATGTCCTTGCCGTACGACAGGTGCTTCAGGGCGGCGGTGATCTGGTAGATCTCCTCCATCCCGGTGCCGCTCGGGCCGACGCCGGCGAGGACCATCACGTCGCCCGGCTGCACCGCGCCGCTCTTGATCGCCGTGATCGCGGCCCGCTCGCTGGTGAAGACCCGCGCAGGGCCCTCCTTGACGTAGCGGCCGTCCGGCTGCAGCAGCGCGGGGTCGATGGCGGTGCTCTTGGTGACCGCGCCCTCGGGCGCGAGGTTGCCACGCGGGAACGAGAGCGTGCGCTGCAGCCCCATCGCGGCCGCGCGCTCGGGACTCAGGATGACGTCGTCCGGGGAGACGCCGTCGAGCGCGGTCAAGGCGGCGCGGTACGCCTGCCGGCGTTCGGAGGCAGCCCATGCGTCCAGCACCTCGTCGAGCGTCGCGCCCGCGACGGTGCGCACCCCCAGGTCGAGGAGGCCGAGGGCGCGCAGGTGGAGCATCACCTCCGGGACGCCGCCCGCGAGGAACACCCGCACCGTGGGGTGGTCGACGGGGCCGTTCGGCAGCACGCTCACGAGGCGCGGCACCACCTGATTGACCTCCGTCCAGTCCTGCACGGTGGGCGGGGTCAGGCCGGCGGCGTGCGCGATCGCGGGCACGTGCAGCAGCAGGTTGGTGGACCCCCCGAAGGCCGCATGCACCACCATCGCGTTGCGGATGGCCGCCGGCGTGACGATGTCGCCGACGGTGGTGCCGATCTGCTCCATCTCGTGGATCGCGCGGACCGACCGACGCGCGATGTCGAGCCACACCGGCTGCCCCGACGGCGCGAGGGCGCTGTGCGGCACCGCGAGCCCGAGCGCTTCCGCGACGACCTGGGTGGTCGCAGCGGTGCCGAGGAACTGGCAGCCGCCGCCCGGGCTGGCGCAGGCGCGGCAGCCGAGGTCGGAGGCCTCCTGGAGCGTGACCTCGCCACGCGCGAAGCGCGCGCCGATCGACTGGATCTTCGCGGCGTCCTCGCCATCGACGGGCGGCAGCGTCACCCCGCCAGGGATCACGACGCCCGGAAGCGCCGTCGACGCGGCCACCGCCATGAGCATCGCGGGCAGGCCCTTGTCGCAGGTGGCGATGCCGAGCACGCCGCGGCGCCGCGGCAGCGACCGGATGAGCCGCCGCAGGACCGTCGCGGCGTCGTTGCGGTACGGCAGGCTGTCGAACATCCCGGTGGTGCCCTGGGTGCGACCGTCGCACGGGTCGGAGCAGGACGCGGCGAACGGGATGTGGCCGAGCGCCGTGAGGTCGCGCGCGCACTCGCGCACCAGCGTGTCGAGCTCCCAGTGGCCGGTGTGGTACCCGAGCGCGATCGGGGCACCGTCCGGATCGCGCAGGCCGCCGGAGGTGCTCAGGATGAGGAAGGGTTTGCTCAGGACCTCGCGCGCCTTCCAGCCCATGCCGACGTTCTGGCTGAGGCCGAAGAGGTCGCCGCTGGGGCTGTCGCGGAGCAGCTCCTCGGTGAGCGGCAGCGAACCCACGGGGCCGTCCGCGGTGCTCTGGACGTCGTACCGCTCGGGGTGCAGGCCCTCGATGAGGTCGCGGTTCATGGGGCGACCGTTGGGGCAGGGGGACGGTGGAACCCCAAGCCGACGCGCGGCCGGGCGATCCCATACTCGCCGCCGGTACCTTCGGCGCCAACGCGCTCGGACTGCACCACTCTGCCAGCACGATAGCCGATGCGCCGGGAGGCGCCCTCGGGGAGCGCTGGGCCGGCGCACGGCGCGTACGATGGCTCGTGGCCGAACTCGACGTGCTCGCTGCCCGCGCACAGCTCGACGCCGAGCTTCGGGCCGCCGGTACGTCGGAGCGCGCCGCG
>JAABRY010000199.1 GCA_011390645.1 Gemmatimonadota bacterium | reverse complement strand
GTCTGGATCGCCTTGCCCGCGTACACCGGACGCACCACGCGCACTGCACCACCGTTGGCACTGACCGCAGTGACGTCCATCCCGCACGGAGCACCAATCGCAGCGGCGATGCGCGGGGCCAGGTCCTTCCCCGTTGCAGTTGCAGCGACAAGGATTGCCCCGTACTCACCAGCGATCGCCTTCACGGTGGCGACGATGCCCTCAGGGGCGTACTGCGCGAACGCTGCATCGGTGACGGTGCGCACGCGATCGGCACCCGCTGCGCCAAGCGCATCGAGACCATTGACCGACGCATCACCGAAGACGATCGCATCGACGTTGCCACCCGTTCCGTCAGCAAGCTGACGCGCGGCGGCAAGAAGCTCAGCGGCACCCTTCCGGAGGGTCCCGCTGCGCTGTTCGAGAATTGCAAGCACGTTCGCCATGATCAGAGCACCTTCGCTTCAGAAGTCAGCGCCTCGATGAGCGCCGGCACCGCAGCCGCGCCCTCACCAACGATTCGTCCCGCAGGACGCTCCGGCGGCAATGCCAGCGACGCCACGGTCACCTGCGCCGCGCCAGTCGTGACCGGCACCACCTCGAGCGGCTTCTTCTTGGCGGCCATGATCCCCTTGAGGCCCGGCAAGCGCGGAGTATTGAGCCCCTTGTCGCAGGTGAAGAGTGCCGGGAGCCCACACGTCGCGTTCTCGACGCCGCCCTCGACCTCACGCGTCACGCGCGCCGAGCCATTTTCCACCACGAGCGAGGTGATCGCCGTCGCGCAGGGCAGGCCGAGCAGCTCGGCGATCATCGGGCCGGTCTGCTGGCCGTAGTCGTCCACCGCGAGCTTGCCGCAGAGGATCAGGTCGTAGCCGCCCTCGCGCAGGTGATCGGCGAGCACGCGCGCATTCGCCAGTCCGTCCACCGACGGCTCGCCCTGCAGGTGCACGCCGCGATCCACGCCCATCGCGAGCGCGGTGCGCATCGTTTCCTGCACGGCATCAGCACCGAACGAGATGACCACCGTCTCGCCCTCGCCCGCCGCGTCCTTCAACGCGAGGGCGGCCTCGATGGCGTATTCGTCATAGGGATTCGGGATGAACTTCACCCCGGTCGGATCAATGGTCGTCGCGCCGGCACCGATGACGATCTTGCTGGTCGTGTCGGGGACGCGGCGGAGGAGGATGGCGATGCGCATGTTGTGGTGCATGTCCTTTCTATGGAGTGTCGTAGGTCATAGGTCGTAGGTCGTAGGTCAACAGCCGCAATTGTCCGTTGGTGCCTCCCCAGCCCCGCATCCAACCCCCGCTCGACCTACGACCTACGACTTACGACCTATGACTTCTTTCTTACGACCTACGACTTACGACCTCTAGTACGCCGGAATCCCGGTGATCTCCTGCCCGAGAATCAGCGAATGCATGTCATGCGTGCCTTCGTACGTGTACACGCTCTCGAGATTGGCCATGTGCCGCATCGAGTGATACTCGATGAGGATGCCGTTGCCGCCCAGGAGGCGACGGGCCTCGCGCGCGCACTCGCAGGCGATGTTGACGTTGTTGCGCTTGGCGAGCGAGACCTGCTGGGGGGTCATCGTGCCCCTGTCCTTGAGCCGGCCGAGCTGCAGCACGAGGAGCTGCGCCTTGGTGATCTCGCTCATCATCTCGGCGAGGCGTTCCTGCTGGATCTGCGTCGCGGCGATCGGCTTGCCGAACATGATCCGGTTGCCGGCGTAGCGACGCGCTTCATCGAAGCAGGCCATCGCCGCACCGACGCCGCCCCAGGCGATCCCGTAGCGCGCCTGCGTGAGGCACATCAACGGGCTCTTGAGGCCGCCCGACTCCGGTAGCAGCGCATCCTTCGGCACGTGCACATCCTGCAGGTGCAGCTCGCTCGTGTCGGACGCACGGAGGGAGAGCTTCCCCTTCTGGTCCTTTGCGGTGAAGCCGGGGAGGTTCGTGGGGACGATGAAGCCGCGGATGCTCTTCGGGTCGTCGATGTCGCCGGTCTTCGCCCAGATGATCGAGACCGTCGCCTGCGAACCGTTGGTGATCCACATCTTGGTGCCATTGAGCACCCAGCCGTCGGCCGTCTCGCGGGCGGTGGTGATCATCCCGCCGGGGTTCGAGCCGAAGTCGGGTTCGGTGAGGCCGAAGCAGCCGATCTCCTCACCCGAGGCGAGCTTCGGGAGCCAGTGCTTCTTCTGCTCCTCGCTGCCGAAGGCGTAGATCGGATACATCACCAGGGCGCCCTGCACCGACGCGAACGAGCGAATGCCGCTGTCACCGCGCTCGAGCTCCTGCATGATGAGGCCGTAGGCGACGTTGTTCAGGCCGGCGCAGCCGTATTCCTCGGGGAGATTGGCGCCGAAGAGGCCCAGTTCCGCCATGCCGGGGATCAGTTGCTTGGGAAAGCGCCCCTCGATGTAGCAGTCGCCGATGACCGGCATGAGGGCGTCGTCCACCCATTGGCGGACGGTATCGCGGACGGCGCGCTCTTCTTCACTGAGGAGCGCGTCAACGTCATAAAAGTCCACGCCGGTGTATTCCGACGAACCAGCCATCTGTTTGGGCCTCCGTAAGGGTGCGAGGCCAATATAACGTCGCCGCTCCGCGGCGACGGGGGGAAAGGGGGTGAGGGGGAGGTGGCTTCGCCGCCCTGGGTGAGGGGGAAGATTGGGCCAGCAAGGCGCGATGATCTCTGCGACGGACCCAGTGTTCCCCCTCACCCCTCACCCCTTACTCCTCCAGGCCGCGTCCCGTTCTCCGAGTTGACACCCCCTGCCGGGCCCCGTATCGTCGCGGATGCGGATTCTTCCCAGCGGGCCCACCACGTGAATCGGCGATTGACCTGCCTCACCATGATCACGATGGCCGTGATGCTCGCGGCCTGCAACGCGCCTCAGGCCTCACCTGAGCGTCCGGATCTGCTTGATCCGCTCCCTGATCTCGAAACTCCCGTGCGCAACGTGGCAGTCGGACGCTGGGATACTGCATTCGTGATCGGAGGCACCGCCGAGGATACGCTGCTCCTGATGCCGCGCACGCTCGCGAGTGGCGACGGCTGGTTTGCGGCGTTCGACTATGGCGACGATCGCGTCAAGCGCTTTGACACGACAGGGGCGCTGGAGTGGGCCAGCGGTGGCACTGGAAGTGGGCCGGGGGAATTCCGGGGCAACTTCGGACTGCAAAGCGAACCAGGGAACCTCATATGGGCCGCGGATCCTGACCTGGCGCGGTTGACTGCGCTTGACGACACCGGTGGTGTCGTCACAACGGTGGCGCTCGACGCTGTGCGGCTAGCCGGTATTGCGATGGTCGCGGGCCGACCGATCGCGGTGACGAGCGACCCCGCATACACCCTGCTAGAACTCACGCGTGACGGAAAGATCGTCGCGCGCCATCCACCGGCGCTCGCAGCGCTCGCCGACCTGCCAGTCTTCGCCCGGAGCGTCGTGGTCGCGTCGAATGGCGGACGCGTCTGGGCGATGGCGTATCCGAACGGCAACCTGCTCGTCGTCTACGACGACACGGCGGTGCGCTGCGTCGGCAAGCTGGTGACGGGCCAGAGTTTCCCAATGGGGCCGGTGCGGGAGCCCACCTTCTCCGTGAGCGCGATCACGCTGGTGGATTCGATGGTGATCGCGCTCGGCAATGGCGGTGGCGAGGGGCGCAATCGGCATCTCGACCGCTACGCACTCTCCGATTGCAGCTATCGCGGCAGCCTTCCGTTGCCTGGACGCTTCTCGGCCGTCGCACATGATGGCACGCACTACATCCTCGGCGCGCAGGATCCCGCCCCGATGCTGATGGGGATCAAGTGGGTGCCTGACGGAGAATGAGGAGGAGGGATACAGGGGAACTCCACAAGCCCATCGGGACCAAAAAAGTCAGGATTCCCAGTATTCATGCGGGTTTGCGGGCGACCTGAAGGGGCGTATGCTTCAGCTCCCCTGGGTGATCTCCAACGTGGAGTTGCACCATGCGTTCGCTTCGTTCGAACCTGCTCCTGCTCGCCATGCTCGCTGCCGTCGCGCCGGTCGCGGCCCAGTCCTCCGAAGGCCCGTGGATGCTCCGGATCCGCGCTTTGGCCCTCGAACCCGCCAACCAATCCACCGCGATCCCCTCGCTCAGCGTCCCTGAGGATGCGATCACGGTGTCGTCGAAGATCTTCCCGGAGATCGACATCTCCTACTTCTTCACCTCGCGCATCGCCGCCGAACTGGTGCTGACCTATCCGCAGGAACACGACGTCGAGTTGAGTGGCACGGCGATCGGCACCTTCAAGCACCTCCCGCCGACGCTGATGCTGCAGTACCACCTGATGCCGACCGGCAACGTGCGGCCCTACATCGGCGCGGGCGTCAATCTGACGCTGCTCTCGGATGTGGCGTTGAATGTGCCCGGTGTCGGGGCCCTCGACCTCGAGGACAGCTCGCTCGGCGGTGCGTTGCAGGCTGGCGCCGATGTGCGCATTGGGGGTGGCTACTACCTCAACCTCGACGCCAAGAAGGTGATCCTG
>JAABRY010000022.1 GCA_011390645.1 Gemmatimonadota bacterium | reverse complement strand
TGGGTGTCGTGTACCGCGCACGCGATGAACGCCTGCATCGTCGGGTCGCGGTCAAGGCCTTGCCGCCAGAATTGGCCTTCCAACGCGAAATCCGTGAGCGCTTCACGCGCGAGGCCCAGACGGCCGCCCGCTTGGCTCATCCGCACATTGTGCCGATCCATGACGTCGGCGAGGGTCATGGCGTCGTCTATTTCGTCATGGGACTGATCGAAGGCGAGTCGCTGGCCGCCCGCATCCGCCGCCGCGGTCGGATGCCCGCCGAAGAAGCCCGTCGTGTCATGCGGGAGACGGCCGACGCCCTCAGCGCCGCACATGCCGTCTCGATCATCCACCGCGACATCAAACCCGACAACATCCTCCTCGAGGGAACGCGCGGCCGGGTGATGGTGACCGACTTCGGCATCGCCAAGGCCCTCTCGAACACCAGTAGCGCCACGCTCACCAGTGCAGGGATGGCGATCGGCACCCCGTCGTTCATGAGCCCGGAGCAGGCCGCCGGCGAAAAGGACCTCGACGGTCGGAGCGACCTCTACTCGCTCGGGATCGTGTCGTATCAGATGCTCTCCGGCGAGTTGCCGTTCAACGCGCCGACCGTCGCCGGCATCCTGATGAAGCACATCACGGAGCCGGCGCCGCTCCTGCACGAGAAGTTCCCGGACATTCCGGAGGATCTCTCGCTGGCGGTCGCGCGGTGCCTGGAGAAGGACCCGGAGAACCGCTGGCCCTCCGCGGACGCGTTGCGGCGGGCGCTGGAGAGCCGGAATGTGGCCGGGTATCGCCCGACGGGGCTGGGGTGGCGCGCGGCCGATCGCGAGGGGGGGGGCACCTCCTCGCGGCCCTCGCCCAGGACCGCCCAGCGTCCCACCGGTACGCGGCCGCTGGCGGGCGAGCGCTCACCGGCGCGTCCACGACCGCTCGCCGAGCGGCCCAACGGACGGCCGATGTTCGGCGATCGCCCCGGCGCACGGAACCTCCCGGCACGCGAGGGCGCCCGAGGCATCGCCAGGCCCGATCCGCGTCGTTCGCCCCGCAAGCGCGGCAAGAAGGACGACACCCCGCTTCCGGAGACCGGCGAGCCGAAGGTGATCCGTCAGGCACGGGCAGAGTTCGCGAAGTTCGCCGCGGTGGTGGGCGGCTGCTTCCTGATCAATGTGGCCACCGGAATGGACTCGCCCTGGTTCCTGTTGGTCGGCGGCGCGATGTCGTTCGGCCTCTTCAAGCGCTACTCGGAGTTGTGGCAGATCGGCTACTCATGGCGCGACGTCCTCCACCGCCCTGACGCGCCCGATGCGATCTCGTCGTCCTCCCCGAAGAAGATCAAGGGCGTGAAGACGATCGCGGCCCCAGACGCGGCCCAGTTCGGGACGCTGCAGGACCAGATGCTCCGCGTGCATGGCGACCGTGCGGCCATCCTCTCCTTGATGGAGCGCCTTGGCGACGCCGATCGCGAGCTCGTCCCGGATCTGGTCGAGACCGTGGAACGCCTCTACGGCAAGGCCAGCGAGCTCGGGCAGTCGTTGCATGCCCTCGATTCCTCCCTGGGGACCGACGAGCTGGCACGGATTGACCAGCAGCTCGAGGAGATCCGGGCACGCCCTGAGACTGAAGAGCGTGATCGTCAGGTCGCCCTGCTCGAACGGCAGCGCCAGTCCTACCTCGACCTCACCGCGCGCCGTACCGAGATGCAGGAACGCTTCGAGAGCTGCGTGCTGGCCATGCAGAACCTGCGCTTCGATTTGCTGCGACTGCGTGAAAAGGGCATCGGTGCCGTGGGCAGCGATCTGACGCAGGCGACGCAGGCGGCGCGGGCGTTGAGTCGGGATGTGGACAATGCGATTGGCGCGGCGGCGGAGGTCAGAGGGATGTCGTAGGTCATAGGTCATAGGTCGTAGGCCATGAAGGGCCGGTTCCGTGCTGGGGAACCGGCCCTTCTCAGTTCGTGCGACCTACGACCTACGACCTACGACCCTCAGAACCGCAGGATCTCTTCCATGGCCAGTCGCAGACTGGCCACCTGCGGCAGAATCACATCTTCCAGCTCCGGCGCGTAGGCCACGAAGGTATCGGTCGCGGCAACGCGCTTCACCGGCGCATCGAGCCAGGCGAAGTGGTCATCCGCGATGCGCGCGGCGATCTCCGAGCCGTAGCCCCACGAGAGCGAATCTTCGTAGGCGACGATCACGCGATTGGTCTTGCGGATCGAGTCGCCGATCAACTCCCAGTCGACCGGATTGAGCGAACGGAGGTCAATGACCTCCACGCGTTGTCCCGTCGCCTCCTCCAGTTCTTTCGCCGCCACGACCGCGCGCTGCACCACCGCACCGTAGGTGATCAGCGTCGCATCGCTTCCCTCGCGCACAACTTTCCCCTTGCCGAAGGGGATCATGAAGTTGGGGCCCGGATAGGCACCCTTGTTGTACGCCTGACGATAGAGGTGCTTGTGCTCGAGGAAGAGCACGGGATCCTCGCAGCGGATTGCGGTGCGCAGCAGCCCGTTGGCGTCGAGCGCGGTGCTGGGGCAGATCACGCGCAAGCCCGGGACACCGGTGAAGATCGCCGCACCGGTCTGCGAGTGATACACCGCGCCGCCCTTGAGGTAGCCGCCGTAGGTGGTACGTACCACCAGCGGGGAACTGAAGGCGTTGTTGCTGCGCCACCGCATCAAGGCGAGTTCATCGCGCAACTGCATGTAGGCCGGCCAGATGTAATCGAAGAACTGGATCTCGACGACCGGCTTCATCCCGCGCGTGGCCAAACCGATCGCACGCCCGACGATGTTCGCCTCGGCGAGCGGTGAGTTGTAGACGCGGTTGCTGCCGAACTGCTTCTGCAAGCCCCAGGTGACCTTGAAGACGCCACCCTTCCCCTTCACATCCGCGAGATGCGCTTCACGGGAAACGTCGGCCACATCCTCGCCGAACATCACGATCCGCGGGTCGCGCGTCATCTCGTCCCTGAGGCACATGTTGAGCAGGTCGACCATGGTGGTCGGGTCACCGCTGAACTGCGGATCGTCTTCGGTGTCGAACGACTCGCCGGTTGGATCGACATCCGGCGAATACACGTAGTCGTAGATCGTGTCCGTCGCCGGCTGCGGGGAGGCGAGCGCGATCTCGGTGGCGATATTGACCTCTTCCTCCACGCCATTCTGGATCAGGTCGAGTTCGGCATCGGTCGCGATGCCCTGTTCCGTCAACCACCGCGGGAAGGTGACGATCGGATCGCGAGCGGCATCGGCTTCGCGCTCCGCAGTGGGCCGATAGTGCACTTCGTCGTCCGACAACGAGTGCGAGTACGGCCGGATCACGTGGGCGTGGACGAGGGCCGGGCCCTTGCGCTGCCGAGCGTAGTCATGCGCCTTCTGCATCGCATCGGCGGAGGCGAGCAGGTCGCAGCCGTCCACTTCCTGAATGAACAGCCCCGGGAACGAGGCAACCAGCTTGCTGATCGAGCCACCGGCCGTATTCACCTCGACCGGCACCGAGATCGCGTAGCCGTTGTCTTCCACGAGAAAGACGACTGGCAGCTTGAGATTGCAGGCGCTGTTCAGTGCCTCCCAGAATTCGCCCTCACTGGTCGTGCCATCGCCGGTGGTGACCAGCACGACCTCGTCCCCCTTGGTCAGCTCGGCCAGGCGCTCATCGGACGAGGCGCGCAGCCAGGTCTCTGCGGCGCCCACGGCCTGCAAGAACTGCGTCCCGGTCGGCGAGGAGGTGGAGACGATGTTGAGATCCTTGTGACCCCAGTGCGACGGCATCTGGCGTCCGCCGGAATTCGGATCATCGGCGGCGGCCACGGCGGAGAGGAGCTGCTCCGTCGCGGTCATCCCGAGCCCGAGGCAGAGGGCGCGGTCACGATAGTAGAGGTAGAACCAGTCGTGGCCGGCACGGAAGACGCGCGAGGCGGCGACGAGCACCGCCTCGTGACCGGCGCCACTGATCTGGAAGTAGATCCGGTTCTGTCGCTTGAGCTGGATTTCCTTGTCGTCGAGGCGCCGCGACAGCAGCATCAGGCGATAGGATTCGAGGAGGTCGGCCTTGTCATAGCGGGCCGACGCCTTGGGGCGGGGTGCGGTGCGAGTAGCCATCCGGCAAAGATGGTCGCACCGGACCCCTCCCGGAAGTCAGCACCGGGTGCGGTGATGTCCCGCCATTCGATCGCTGCTTGCCGCGCTCAGTTCGCTGAACGCCGATAGACCACGTTCCCGCCAACGATCGTCATGATCGCCTGCGCCTCGCGAAGCTCGGCTGTCGGCACGGTGCGGAGGTCCCGATCCAGCACCGCGATATCGGCCAGCATCCCCGGGCGAATGGTGCCCCAGCCATTCTCGGCGAAGGTGCCGTAGGCGTTGGCCCGGGTGTAGGCCGTGAGCGCTTCCTCAAGGGTGATGCGCTGGGCAGGGATCCATCCATCCGGATTCGCGCCATCCACGGTCTCCCGGGCGACGGCGGCCCAGAGTCCATCAAATGGCGAGAGCGGCGCAACGGTCCAGTCGGAGCCAAAAAGGAGCGTCGCACCCGCGTCCAGCACCGAGCGGAACGCATACGTCCCCTCGAGTTGGGTGGGGCGGATCCGCTTGTGCGCCCAACGCCCGTCATCGGCGGCGTGGAATGGTTGCATCGACGCCAGCACACCGAGCGGTGCGAGGCGCGCGATCTCCTCGGGGCGCAGGTGCTGCGCGTGCTCGATGCGGAAGCGGCGATCGCGCGGCCCGTGTGCCGTCATGACGGAATCGAAGATGTCGAGCAACAGCGCGTTGGCCCGCTCACCAATCGCATGCACCACGACCTGCAGCCCCGCGGAATCGGCGGCGCCAATCCATGTGCGGAGGGAATCCTCAGGGGTGACCATCAGGCCGCGGGAACGCGGCTCGTCGAGATAGGGCTCGAAGAAGAGGGCCGTCGTGCTACCGAGCGACCCGTCCACGAAGCCCTTCACCCCTCCCACGCGAATCCAGTCGTCACCGAGTCCACGGGCCGCAATGGTGTCGGCCACCCCCTGCCACCCCGCCAGCGCTGGGTAGAAACTCACGCGGAGTGACTGCTGACCGGCCTCCCGGATACGACGGGTGGCAGCGATCTCGTACCACGGAGCAGAGACCGCAGCCACCGCGGTGATGCCGAGCGAGTTGGCATGGCGCATGGCGCGCACCACGGCGGAATCGGCAATCTCGGCTGAAGGCGAGGGGATCACGGTCCAGAGTGGCCCCATCGCCTCATCCTTGAGGATCCCGGTCGGCTCGCCATCGGGATCGCGGACAATCGTGCCACCGGGTACCTCTGCGGTCGCACGCGTGACCCCGGCGAGCTCAAGCGCCTTGGTGTTGGCCAGCCCCATATGGCCATCCAGGCGCTGAATGAAGACGGGGTGGTCGGGAGTGATGGAGTCGATCCATTCGCGTCGGGGCAGTTCGGCACCCGGGAAGTTCTCGTGGTCCCAGATGCCGCCCAGAATCCACTGTCCCGCAGGGATGGACTTGGCGAATGCTGCAATCCGTTGAGTGAACTCTTCGGGCGTGGCAGCGTCGCGGAGGTCGACTTGCCCCAACGCCATCCCACCATCAGAGAAGTGGACGTGATCATCTGCAAGCCCTGGGGTGATCAGGCCCGCGACGTATTCTGTCCGCGTCTCCGTGCCGACGAAGGCCGCCACCACGGCGCTGTCCCCGACGGCGAGAATGGAGTCGCCGCTGATGGCGACCCCACCCGCGACGGGCTGGTCAGGGTTCCCGGTCCACACCGGGCCAAAGAGGACGAGATCGGCCGCGGGAACGTTCGACCCACCACCGCACGCGAGGATGCCGGTGAGCAGGACTGCGAGGGCACGGCGCACGGGAAGCTCCCTGGCCAGTCAGCGGCCGGTGAATTTGCGAATAGCCTCGAGCTTTTCGAGGGCACTCTTGCCGGGGGCAGGAGCAGCAGGCGATACTGCGAACAAATCCCGAATATCCAACAGGATCTCCAGCATCAACTGGTCCCGCATGTACGCGTTGTCGAGATCGGCCATCCTCGCCGGGTTGCCGTGCTCCTGCGCCTCACGATAGGAGTCGCGGTAGATCTGCTCGAGGTTGCCGAGAATGCGGTCACGGGGTCTCACGACGGTTCTCCGGATCGGACGGGTGCGGCACGGAACTGGCACTACAGAGGCCCATGACCCGAGTCCCTGTCCCCACCACGCGCCGCGGCGGCTTCACGCTCATGGAGTTGCTGTTGGTGGTCGTCTGTCTGGGCATTCTGACTGCCCTCGCGGCTCCAAAGGTCGGTCGGACCGTGGCGCGGAGCAAGGTCAATCAGGCCGCAGGCGTCCTGGCCGGTGATCTGGAACAGGCCGTGTCCCTGGCGGCTCGACGCCGACGCCCGATGGTGCTGACTACCGATGGCGCTGGAAGCTACACGGTACGCGACCGCGCCACATCGCCGAACGACAGCGTACGATTGCGGCGGGTGCTCTCGATCGGAGCCGATGCCGGGGTGACCACGATGACCTTCGCGCCCACGACCGTGCAGATCTTCCCGACTGGAACGCTTTCCGCCCCGCTCACCGTGACCCTCACGGGGGCGGGCCACACCCGTATTGTGACCGTGTCGACGGCAGGCCTCGTGAGGGCAGCGCAATGACCCAGACCATCCCTCGCCGCGACCGCCGCGGCTTCACGCTCATCGAGGTGCTGGTGGCCGTGGTGATCCTCGGCACCATCGGGGTGGGGCTCGCTGGATCGCTGGTGACGGGCGCGCAAGCCGCTCGCTCCTCCGGCGCGATCGCGTATCGCACCGCCGCACTGAACACTGAAGTCTCAAGGGTCACGGCCCTCCCGGCCGGTGCAATCGCCGACGGCACGACCACGCGCACCGTCGCAGCGCAGCCTTTCCCCTACCAGGTCGCGATTACGGCTGCCACCACAGGGACGCTGCAATCGGTCACCATCACCGTGACCCCGACCGGCCCGCGCGCCCTCGCGGCAGTGAGTCGGACGATTGATCGAACCACAGGGGCCTCCTCTGGCCCGAACCCGTTCAATCCATGACACACGATCGTCGGGGCCTCACGCTGGTCGAACTGCTGATCTCAATGGTTGTCGCCGCCATCATCGGGGCGGGGATGATCTCGCTGATGCTTTCGGCGAACCGCTTCGATGAGCTCACTGAATCGCAGCGGGGCGCGCGACGCGTCAGTCGCGCCGCGATCAACGCACTGACAAGCGACCTGCGGATGGTGGACCCTGCGTGGGGCGTGGAAGTGGCCTCCGCCAGCTCGGTCACCGTCAGAATTCCCTATGCGATGGGTGTGATCTGTTCCTCGACCTCGACCACACAGGTGATTGCACTCCTGCCGGTCGATTCAGTGGCGTTTACCGCACCTGGGTACTCCGGCTTCGCGGTACGAAGCGGCAGCGCGACCAGCGTATTCACGGGTGGGACCGTTGCCGAGGGGAGTTGGCCGGCGGCATGCACCAGCGCGGGCGTGGTCCAGATCGTCGGAACCGCTGCAGCTCCGAATGCGAGAACCCGCGCAATCACCATCAGCCTCTCTGGCGCCGGCGTCGGCTCCCCATTTGATGTGGGCGATGCTGTCACCCTCTTCCGCCGCGTCCGCTACTACTTCGGCGCCTCCGGGCAGGCCGGGCTGACGGGTCGCACAGGGCTGTGGCGCCATCACCTCAGTGCAGGCGGCGGAGCGGAAGAACTGGCAGCCCCGTTCGATGCCACCGCTGCATTCGCGTTTTACGTGAACGATGCCCTCGCCTCCACGGCATCGGCCCCGGCCTCGCTCGACGACCTGACCGGACTCGAACTGATTCTCCCGGGTGAAAGCGACCGCGCGCCCCGGCTACGCAATGCCCCAGCGGAAGCGCCGCTGCGGACTTCGATCTTCTTCGTCAACCGGACCTCGTGATGACCGACTCTCCGATCCCAGCCGTGCACGCCGATCGCAGGGGTGTCTCGCTCCTGATGACGATGCTCCTCACGCTGCTCCTGCTGGTGGCCATCACCGGGGCCACGATGCGCACCAGCGCTGAGCGGCGGTCGGCAATGGATGGCGCGGCCACGGTGGAGGCCTTTGCGTTGGCGCAAAGCGGGTTGGACCGCTACCTCGACGGGCTCACCACGCCTCCGAGCGTTCTGCCCGACTCGCAGACCTTCAACCTGCCCGGCGGGCGGGCGGTTGTCACGTTGCGGCGCTTCCGTGCCCAAGGGAGCGACACGTTGCTGGTGATGACCTCGCGTGGGGAACTCGCCTCCGCGCAGCGCTACGACCCGACCGCCGCGATGGCGACCCGCACCGTGGCACAGCTCGTTCGCTATGGCGGTGGTTCGATGGACCTGCCGGCGGCGTTGACCGTGCTCGGCAGTTTGGGGCAGAACGGCAACAGTGCCACCTATTCCGGGATCGACGAGTGCAGCAAGGAATCGCCCATCGCCGGGCTCTCGGTACCGACCGACTCCTTCTCCGTGTCGGGCGGCGGCAAGGGCGGCGGCAAGAAGGGCGGCGGAGGGGGTGGGACCACCTACGCGGGCATCGACGGCTCCCCTGACAACGAACCGTTCGATCTCGGCGAAATGGACGAGGCCATTGACGCGGTGGAAATCGACTGGCAGGGCATCGTCGACGGCTCCGCCCTGCCGCCGAGCGCGCTGGTGCTCAAGGCCAACGGGAACAAGACGCCGACGGGGTGGCCGTCGATGAACATCGGCAAGAAGGAGCCATCCTGGCCGCTGATCGTCGTGGATGGTGGCGAGCAGAGGCTGGGGCCGGGGCTGTCCGGCTACGGCATTCTGGTGGTGACCGGCGATGCGACGTTCAACGGCAATTTCGACTGGCACGGGATCGTCCTGGTCGGCGGCGCCGTGACCGGCAACGGGAACAACGAGGTGAAGGGGGCGATGTTCGCTGGCCTCAACGCCAAGCTGGGGAGCAATGTCGGACCGAGCTCCCTGTCGAATGGCACCAAGCTCATCCAGTACAACTCCTGCTACGTGAATTCGGCGCTGAGCCAGTTCGGCGGGTGGCAGCGGATGGGGAATGGTTGGGTCGACAACTGGCCCTCTTACTGACAAACGGGAATCAACTCCCAACTGGCAGGTCAGGGGACTGGTGTTCCGCGGAAAGCGGGCGATACTAATGGGGTACTCCTCCTTCGGACGATCGATGGGGATGATTGAAAGTGAAGGCGTGGCATGCAGAAGCTTGGGCCATCAGCGGGTGCATCGGCTTCCGATCAGGCGACACGCCGGGTGGGGCGCCGTGGCTTTACGCTGATCGAATTGCTGATCGTGGTTGTGGTGCTCGGCATCCTGGGGTTGATCGCGGTTCCGCGCATCGGCAGGCAAGTCAGTGAATCGAAGATCCGTCAGGCCGCCTCCGTTGTGGCTGGCGATCTTGAGCAGGCGGTCTCGCTGGCCGCCCGCTCGCGGCGTCCGCTGGTGATCCGGTGTGACTGCGCGAACCGCACGTTGCTGCTCCGCGATCGTGGTGTTGCCGATTCCGTGCGCCTGCGCCGCTCATTCAATGTCGGCAGTGGCCTGGAAGTCAGCACGATGACGCTCACGCCGGACTCGGTGGTGGTCTTCCCCAACGGCATCCTGTCGGACACGCTCGCCGTCCGACTCGACGGCCCCGACGGGTACACTCGCACCGTCACTCTCTCACGGGCCGGTCGGGTCCGGGTGGTGGCACCATGACAACACCCTTGCGCGGTCGCCAAGGCTTCACGCTCATCGAGGTCCTGATCTCGGTGGTGATTCTGTCGCTGGTCGCGGCAGGGCTGGCTGGAGGGATGCTTTCCACCTCACGGCAAGGTCGTGTTGCCAAGGTCGCCTCCGCGCGCAATACGGTCATGCAGACGGAGGCGTCCCGCATCTCTGCCACCCCGTTGGCCGAACTGGTGGCTGGCACGACCACCGCCACGGTGGTGCGCGATGGGGTGAGCTTCACGCGCACCACGCTGATCGCCGTCGCGCCTGACTCGATTCGGACGCGCATCATCGTCGCGCCCCCCGTCGGCCGCGGCGTGGCGCCTGATACGATCGTCCTCACCCGCACCCGGCGAGCTGGTGCCGGCAACCCCTTTTCGCCATGACAAATCGCCGCGGAATGACCTTGGTCGAGCTGTTGATCGCGATGGTGGTCGCTGCCGTGATTGGCGCGTCGCTCGTCGCCTTGCTCGTCAGCCAGTCAAAATTTTCCGAGCGACTGACCGCCGAGCGTGATGCACGGACCGCCGCCCGAACACCGGTGGCCCTGCTCGGCGCCGAGTTGCGGATGGTAGATCCGGAATGGGGGATCGAGAGCGCCACGACTGATGCCGTGCAGCTTCGCATCCCGTATGCCCTGGGCGTGTACTGCGGTGCGTCGGGGGGGAACTATATCGTGCAGTTGCTGCCCACGGATGCCACCCTCTTCAGCGCACCGGGACATGCCGGCTATGCGATCCGGGGGACCGGGGGCGTCTATACCTGGTATCAGGAAGCCACACTGGCCGCATCGAATGCGACCAGCACCTGCACCAGTGCGGTCCCGCCGATTGACTTGCTGCAGGGTGCGTCACTCATCAGCCTCGCCCAGCCTGCGACGCCACCGGTGGAACCGATTCCCGGGACGGCAATGGTCCTGTACCGTCGCATCCAGTATTCCTACGGCACCTCGGCCACCACGGGGCACCGTTCGCTCTACCGCCAGGTCGTCGGTGTGGACAACACGCCAGTGGAGATCGGTGGCCCGTACACTGACGCCACACAAGCGCGTTTCTCGTTCTTCTTGCGGGCCGCCCCGACGGTGGCCACGACCACGGTACCCGCCGACTTGACGACAATCGTCGGCCTCAACGTCGGCCTTCCTGGACGCGCGGAGCGCAACCCACGGATGGCCGCACAGACCGTCAGCAGCAACCTCAGCACCGCGTTTTACTTCACCAACCGTCGCTTCTGAGCACGGGTCAGGAGACTCGCATGTCGCACTCGCTTCACACCGACCGTCGAGGGGTCACCCTGATCACCTCCCTCCTGTTGGTCATGCTGCTCACGATCGGGATCCTGGCGGCCTTTGCCCGCGGCAGTGCGGACCGGCGCTCGACCATGGACGCTGGCGTGGCGACGGACGCGTACGCGATCGCACAGAACGGCGTGGATCGTTTCATCACGGTCACCCCGACGCAGCCCGCTGCTGGCACGCTCCCATTGACGACGACCTACGCGGTACCGGGCGGCAATGCCACGGTCCGGATCGAGCGAGTCCGCGCCGAAGCCGGCCCGATTCCCCCGCTTTATCTGCTGACGTCAACGGGCGTCTCCACGGGTGACCGCTACGATTCGCGCGCCGCACGCGCCGAACGCACCGTGGCGCAACTGATCCAGTGGAGTCAGGCGAGTCTCGTGGGTGCCGCCGCGCTCACCACATTGAACGGGATCGAGCAGGCAGGTAATCCGGCGACCTACGATGGTCGGAACGGATGCTACCCCGCTGACCCAACCAAGTGGGCACCTGGACTGCAGATGCTCGACGCTGACGACTTCACGAAGTCCGGCAGCAGCAAGAAGGACCCCGAGATCTTCGGGACCCAAACCGGTACCATCACCGAGATGGGCACACTTGCGCAGGCGCTGGCCGCGCTCGGCTTCGATTGGAGTACCGTCGTCAGTTCGACATCCAGCATGCCGAATGTGACCCACCTTGCCCCCGGTCAGTTCGGGAGCAAGGACTTCGGGGGCTTCAACTTCCCCGACACCTCCGTCACACCGTGGCCGATTATTGTCGTCGACAACGCGACTGCCGCAACGTACGCGGCCAACAAGCCGGGTCACGGGATTCTGATCGTGACAGGCGACTTCGAGACCTCTGGTAACGCCTTCGGTTGGGATGGGCTGGTCCTGATCGGCGGCCGCCTGATCGTGAACGGCAACTCGACGTGGACTGGTTCCGTCTACGCCGGGCTCAACAACAACGACCCCCTGAACCCGTCGGTCGTGACGGACAACTCGATCCTCGGTACCAAGACCTTCAAGTTCAATTCGTGCACGATTTCGAAGGCGCTCACGGGGTTCTCCGGGTGGACGATGCTCCCCAACACGCGCGTGGACAACATCCCGAATTACTGATCGCGGCAGTCGGCATTCTGCCCCCCCCAACACAGCGCGGTGGCCTCCCTTGAGGCCACCGTTTTGCTTGGAAAGCGGGTAGATTTCCTGTGGACCCCTGAGTGTCCAGTGACTGTTGTGGAGGCGCCCATGCCACCGCTCACCGATGTGCGATCCGATCGCCGCGGCCTCGCTCTCGAGACCACGCTCCTCCTCACCTTGTTGATCACCGTGCTGGTGATCGCGGGCTTCATGCGGGTCACCGCCGACCGCCGCAGCAGCGCGGATGCGGCAGGAACGATCTCCGCCCTTGTCGTCGCGGAGAATGGTATCGACCGATTCATCTGTGCCCACGCGACCGGCGTGCCCACCACCCTGCCACATACCGAGACCCTCGACGTGCCAGGCGGTCGTGCGGTCCTCCGCCTGGAACAGGTGCGACCGGCCAGCGGCAACCTCGCCGCCCAGTATCTGCTCACCTCGACGGGTACGTCCGGTCGCTTTCGCTACAATCCGTTGACGCCGCGTGCGGAGCGTACGGTCGCGCAATTGCTGCAATGGAACGAAGCGACGCTCATGGGTGGCGCGGCGCTGACGACCCTGAACGGGATTCTGCAGGCGGGACAGCCGGCAACGTACGATGGCCGCAACGGGTGCGTCGGGCAGCCCGATGCGCCCGGGCTGCAAATGAAGACCGCCGACGAATTCGTGAAGACCAGCAACTCCGATGACCCGGTGATCTACGGCTCCAGCGGGAGCGACATCACCGAGATGGGCGACCTTGCAGAAGCCATCGAGGTGATCGGCTTCGATTGGGGGAATGTGGTGGCGTCCATCGCTGCCCTGCCGACGGCGACGATTCTCACTGACGCCCAGCTCTCGAGCAAGAACTACGGCGGCTTCGCCTTTCCGCCCAAGCACGAGCAACCGTGGCCGATCATCGTGATCAACAACGCCGGCAAGGCTCCCTACGCCGCCAACAAGGCGGGTCACGGCATCCTGCTCGTCACCGGGGACTTCGAGACGTCAGGCAACGCCTTCGAGTGGGAGGGACTCGTCCTGATCGGTGGCACGATGACCGTCAGTGGCAACTCGACCTGGACCGGCTCGGTGTACGCCGGCCTCAACAATACCGACCCGAACAATCCCTCGGTCGTCACCGACAACTCGCTCGTCGGGATGAAGCTGTTCAAGTACAACTCCTGCTCGGTGCAGAACGCCCTGCAGTCGTTCGTGGGATGGAGCAAGCTCCCCAACACGCGCGTGGACAACATCCCGAACTACTGATCCATCCGATCGACACTCGGTTCGTTCAGCACACGACGGTGGCCTCTGAAGAGGCCACCGTCGTGTGATGGTGCCCCACGGTTTGCGGCCGGATCGCTCGAGGCAAGGGTGTTATTCTCCAAAGACGCCACACCTGCCGACCCCGACGAGAGTCAGACCACCATGTCCCATTTTCGCGTTGCCTCCTTTCAGTACTTCCTGCGTCCCGTCGAGACCTTCGCGGCGTTTGCCGATCAGGTGACCTCGCTGGTCGAGACCGCAGCAGACTACAAGGCGAAACTGGTCGTCTTTCCGGAGTACTTCTCCGTCCAGTTGCTCACGCTCGGTGACGTGAAGCGTCCGATCGCCGACCAGGTGAAGGACCTCGCCGCCCAGGCCGACGCGGTGACCGCCGTGCTGAGCGAAGTCGCCGAGCGCTGCAAGGTGCACATTGTCGGCGGCACGGTGCCCATCTTCGATGGCGAGGTGCTGCGCAACGAGTGCCGCGTCTTCGGACCGGACGGGCGCTGGGGCGCGCAGCGCAAGCTGCACATGACCCGCTTCGAGCGTGAGGAGTGGTTCGTGGCACCGGGCGAGGGCCTCAAGATCTTCGAGGCCCCCTGGGGACGCTTCGCCGTGGCGATCTGCTACGATGCGGAGTTTCCGGAGATCGCGCGGGCGGCGGCGCTGCAGGGCGCGGACATTCTGGTGGTGCCTTCGTGCACCGACGACCGCCAGGGTTTCCTGCGCGTACGCTACTGCGCGCATGCTCGCGCGATCGAGAACCAGATGTACGTCGTCACCTCGTCGACGGTGGGCTCGCTGCCCATGGTACCGGCGGTGCACCTCAACTACGGTCAGGCTGCCATCCTCACGCCCAGCGACTTCGCCTTTGCCCGCGACGGCATCCTCGCGGAGGGCAACGTCAATCAGGAGATGATGGTGATCGGCGACCTCGACCTCGAGTACCTGCGGAAGTCGCGGCAGACCGGCACCGTTCTGCCGCTGCGCGACAGCGAGACGACCGCGAAGGTGCTCACCGGCACGGAGATCATCACCTTGTGAGAGCCCCACGTCTTCGGGTACGCCAGCTGGGCACCTCCGATTTCCCGCAGGTGATGGCCCTTTCCGAGCGGATCTACGGTGCGGGCCACGGTTGGTCCGCTGCACAACTCCAGTCGCACCTTGACGTCTTTCCGGAGGGGCAGCTCATCGCGGTCGTGCCCACGCCGGAGGGTACGCGAGTCCTCGGGATGGCCGCATCGCTGATCATCGATTGGGACGACTACGAGATGTCGGATTCCTGGCGACACTTCACCGATGCCGGGATGTTCACCAACCACAACCCCATCACCGGTCGCACGCTGTATGGCGCGGAAGTGATGACCGACCCCGAGGAACGGGGGCGCGGTGTCGGCAGCGCACTGTACCGTGCGCGGCAGAAGCTGGTCGCGAAACTGGGGTTGGTTCGCATTCGCGCGGGTGCACGCCTTCGCGGGTATCATCGCTTCGCGTCCCGGATGACCGCCGCCGAATATGTGGCAGAAGTCATGCGCGGCCGTCACCGTGATCCGACCCTTTCGTTCCAGTTGAGCCGTGGCTTCAAGGTGCTCGGCGTGGTGAGCGACTATCTCCGCAACGACCCCGAGAGCCTCGGATGGGCAGCGGTGATCGAGTGGCTGCCGGAGCACACACGATCCCAGCCGGCGACGTCAGTCGCCGGACCCTCCGGCGGTTGACACCGCCGGCTGGTTGTTCACTCCCATTTACCTTTCCACCAGTCTCGACACGGAGTCCCCCTCGTATGTCCCTCGCCGCACACCAGGCCCGTGTGGATCAGTGGATTGCCCAATTTGAAGAGGGGTATTTCCATCCGTTGACCAACATTGCGCGCCTCAGCGAAGAGGTTGGTGAGCTCGCGCGTGAAGTGAACCATCGCTTCGGGCAGAAGACCAAGAAGCCCGAGGAACTCGATGGCGACCTCGCGATGGAGATGGCGGACATCCTGTTCGTGATCATCTGCATGGCGAACCGTGAGGGCATTGACCTCGAGGTCGCCTTCGACCGGATGATGCAGAAGGTGGAACAGCGTGACGCCACGCGCTGGACCCGCAAGCCCGTGCCGGAGGAATCCCCGTGATGCCACGCGTTGCAACTCTCGTCATGGTGGCGATGCTCGCCGCCTGCACCCCGAACCTCGCGCAGGAACCGCTTGAGACATTCCGGGCGCGCGTGGACAGCGCCGCAGCGCGCGGTGACTCGCTTGGCCTGGCCAAACTCGCCGAGCAGCGCTGCAGCTCGCTGGAGACGGAGGCGCGGCGCACCTGCTGGGAAGACACCTTCCTGCTGATCGCCAGCGGCAAGCGGGTGCCTCTGGCGCTTGGCGCCCTCGCCGACCTGGGCCGCCGCAATCGCGAGGTCGTCGGTGCCGGCCACGGTCTCACCCACGTGATCGGGATCAGCGCATGGCAGCCGGGCGATGACGTGGCAGAGGTCTTTCGCACGTGCAATGGGCTGTACCAGTCAGGCTGCTACCATGGCGTGATCCAAGCCTACCTCACCGCTGAGGGTGAAGTGGATTCGCTGCGCACGGCGCAACTGTGTGAAACGATCGCGCCCTCCGGCACCGACCTCTGGCTCCGCTTCCAGTGCGTGCACGGCCTCGGTCACGGCCTGGAGATGGCGTGGAACTGGGACCTGCCGCGTGCGCTGAGCGGTTGCGATTGGCTGCCCAGCGACTGGGATCGTGAATCGTGCTATGGCGGCGCCTTCATGGAGAACGCCGTGGCGTCTTCGCCCGATGGCCACCACACCTCGGTGCGCGCCCTCGAGGCTGATGCCGCGCCGGCAGACGAACATGCGGCCCACCAGCATGGTCCCCCGGCCGATGCGCCATTCATGATGCGCGACTCCACCGACGCGCTCTACCCGTGCAGCATCGTGGATGCCAAGTACGGGTACTCCTGCTACGTCGGCCACGGTGGCATTCTGCTCGCCGCCTCGGGGAGCGATTTCGCTCGCGCCGCAGACAACTGTGACCGCGCCCCGGAGCAATTTCGTGGCGCCTGTTACCTGAGCCTCGGCACCAACGCCAGCGGTTGGACGCTCCAGGACACGCGCAAGACGGTGGACCACTGCAGCCATGGCAGCGAACAATACCGTCCATGGTGTTTCGTCGGCGCGGTGAAGAACTACATCGACGTCACCGCGAACCCTGATGATGGTGTCGCCTTCTGTCGCGCCGTCCCGGCCGGCGAGTCGCAGCGACGTTGCTGGCGTGCCGTCGGCGAGCAGGTGGTGGTGCTGTATTCGGGCGACATTGCACGGCGGGAATCCGCCTGTGCGAAGATCGAGGAGCCGAGCGGGGTGGCGGTGTGTCGGGAGGGGGCGCAGTTGTAGGTCGTAGGTCGTTCAACAAGTCGTAGGTCGTAGGTCGTAGGTCGTAGGTAATCGATCGTATGCAAAAAGGCCGGCCTCCTGCGATGGGAGTCGGCCTCGTGATTCCTACGACATACGACGTATGACCTACGACACCCTACTCCCACTCCTCCGGCAACCCCTCCAGCTCCGCCAAGATCGCCAAGTAGCTCCCATAGCGTTCGCGCCCGACTTGACCCTTCTCCACCAGCGCGCGTACCGCGCAGCCGGGTTCGGTCTTGTGCAGGCAGTCGCCGAACTTGCATTCGCCGATGGCCGGTGCGAATTCGGGAAAGCACTGATCCAGCTCGCGATGCACGATTGCCCAGACGCCGACCTCGCTGAATCCCGGCGTGTCCACGACGAAACCGCCTTCGACGAGCGGGATCATCGTGGCCGTGACGGTGGTGTGCCGGCCGCGGCGCACCTTGGCGGAGATCGCCCCGACGCGCAGCCCGAGGCCGGGTTCAATCGCATTGAGCAGCGACGATTTCCCTGCACCGCTCGGTCCCGTGAAGACCGACACCTTGCCGATCAGCGCGGCACGGAGCGCATCGATCCCCTCGCCCGTTGACGCCGACACCTCGTACACTGGATACCCCGAGGTGGCGAGATGCTGCTGGAGCGGTGCAGCGGAGGCGAGGTCCACCTTGTTCACGATCACCGCGCCAGGGATGTCATTGGCTGCTGCCACCACCAGGAGGCGATCGACGAGCTGGGGGATGGGCGTCGGATCGGCAGCGGCCGTGACGACCAGCACCTGATCGACGTTGGCGGCGACCGGGCGGGTGCCGCGACCATCGGGCACGCGTCGCTCGAGAAGCGATGTGCGATCGGTCACCGTGGTGATGGCGAGCACATCTTCCTGCAACGTGCTCGGATCGATGAGCACCCGGTCACCCGCCACCGCCCGCAGGACCTCGCGCTTGGCCTTGCCACGCAGGATGCCAATGCGTTCCACCCCGTCGAGGAGGATGCGATAACTGCCGCCCTCGCGCGAGAGAATCACCCCCAGCGGCTCACTCATTCGGCATCCTCCGGCGGCGCGGCGATCGCCTCATCGAGGAGGGCCTTCACGTCGTAGAGGGAGTAGGCACCGAGCCGCTCGCGGGCGTCATCCGGCGTGGTGCCGCGGACGATCCAGGGGGTCTCGAGGTGGCCATCAGGCTCGTTGCCACTCGGGTCCCATCGAATGAAGAGCAGCGCGGCAGGAAAGCGGCCGGATTCATCAGGGTCTTCCTCCACCCAGAGCGCCACCGAGTAGGCACGGCCGTCGCTCCCCGTGAAGGCCGCGGCGCGGTCGTGTGCCGCCATGTAGCCCCCGAGCGTGAATTCGGTCACGAGCGCCGCGTCCCCTCCTTGATGATGTTGCCGAGGATGAAGGCAATGTTCGCGGGGCGCTCGGCGAGTCGACGCATCAGGTAGGGATACCACTGGGTGCCGAATGGAATGTAGACCCGCATCCGGAAACCGTCCTCGACCAACTGCTCCTGCAGGTCGCGACGCACCCCGTACAACATCTGGAACTCGAAGCGGTCGGCGGGAATGCCCTCACGCGCCACAAACTCACGGGTAGCTGCGACCATTGCCTCGTCGTGCGTGGCGATCCCGGGGTAGTTCCCGCGGCTGATCAATGCCTCCATCAGGCGGACATATTGCGCGTCCACGTCGGCCTTGTCCTCGTAGGCAATCGACGGCGGCTCCAGATAGGCGCCTTTGCAGAGCCGAACACGCGCGCCGAGGGCAATCATTCGCTCCGTATCGGCAGTCGTCCGCTTGAGCGCCGTCTGCAGCACCACGCCTACGTGTGGTCCGTAGTCCGGGAAGAGTCGCTCCTGGAAGAAGTCGAGCGTGAGGTCTGTGTAGTCCGAGCCCTCCATGTCGAGCCGCACGAAGGCACCGGTCTCGCGGGCGACATCGAGGATCGCCCGCATGTTCCGCTCGCAGAGTGCAGGGTCGATATCGAGCCCCATCTGGGTCAGCTTGACCGAGGCGTTGACCTCGACGCCGGCCTCCTGCATGCCGCGGAGGATGGCGATGTACATGTCGCGCGCCTGTTCGGCTTCGGCCGGCTTGTGCACGCTCTCGCCGAGCAGGTCGAGCGAAGTGGTGATCCCCTTGGCCTTGAGCTCCTGCGCGGCCGCCAGCGCCGTCGTGATCGATTCTCCGGCGACGAACCGCGAGGCAAAGTGCTTCGCCAGCCGATTGCGCCGGACGAAGTTGAAGATGGACTGCCGCTCCGAAAGCCAGAGCAGGGTGGAACGCATCATGAGATACTCAGCTCCGTGACCACGGTCCCGCTCCCCGGGACGGGGTGGCGGCGCCGAAAAGTAGCGGTGCTTGCGCTCGAAGGGGCGGCGGGCGAACCTTTGCGGGACTCTGACACCGAGGCTGACCTGCCCAACCCCGCCCCCCGCTGCCGATGACTGCCCCCACCGAGGTTGGCTATGCCCGTCGCCTGGGGCTCTTTTCGGCGACGATGCTGGTCATCGGCGGGATCATCGGCTCGGGGATCTTCATCAATCCAGCGGTGGTGGCAGCCCGGGTCACGACTCCCGGGTTGACCCTCGGCGTCTGGGCGATCGGTGCAGCAGTGGCCCTGCTCGGGGCATTCGTCTTCGCGGAACTCGGTGCCCGGCGGCCCCGTGCTGGCGGTGGGTACGCCTACCTCCGTGAGGCGTTCGGCCCGCTCGCCGGTTTCCTGTACGCGTGGGCCCTCCTGCTGATCATGGCCACCGGTGCGGCGGCCGCAGTGGCCATGACCTTCGCAGGCTATGCCCTGTCGCTGCTCGGATGGAGTGCGGACGCACGTCAGCCGCTCGCGGCAGGCGCGATCGTCGCACTGACGCTGCTCAACATCGTCGGGGTGCGGCCGGCCGCGTGGTCACAGAATCTCTTCACGATCCTCAAGTTGCTGGCGATTGCGGCGCTGATCGTGGCCGGACTGGTGCTGGTCGGACCAGTCGGCGGGACGGCCGCGCCGGCACTCCCCCCCCCAACGGCCTCATGGCCGTTGCTGATCGGCGGTGCCCTGGTACCGGTCCTCTTCGCCTTTGGGGGTTGGCAGCAGACCAACTTCGTGGCCGAAGAGATGATTGCTCCTGAACGCAATCTGCCGCGCGCACTCGTCATCGGCGTGGCGGCGGTGGCGGCCGTGTACCTGCTGGTCAATGTTGCCTATCTGCGCGCGCTGGGCGTGGCAGGACTGGCCACCAGCGTGGCACCGGCCGCGGACACGATGGCAGCGGTGGCCGGGCCGGCGGGTCGCACGCTCATCACCGCGGGGATCGTGGCCTCGACCTTCGGCTTCCTGAACGTGGTACTGTTGGTCTCGCCGCGGGTGTATCAGGCGATGGCGCGCGATGGGCTCTTCTTCGCCTCATTCGCCACCCTGCATCCGCGATGGCGGACCCCCGTCACGGCGATCACCTTCCAGGGAATCTGGGCGGTCCTCCTGGTGTATTCCGGGACCTACGGACAACTCCTCGACTACGTGGTGTTTGCGGACTGGATCTTCTTCGGCCTCACCGCGGCCACGCTGTTCGTCCTGCGGCGACGCGATGGCGACACCCTGCCCACGTATCGTGCTCCCTGGCATCCGGTGAGTACCTTGCTCTTCATCGCGGCGGCGGCATGGGTCGTGGCCGGTTCGATCGGCACCAATCCCGGCAACGCCCTGCGCGGCGGTGGCCTGCTGCTGCTCGGCGTTCCCGTCTACCTCTACTGGCAGGCTCGCCTGCGGCCAACATGACCTTTCAGCCACACACCATCATCGAACCGTTCCGCATCAAGTCGGTCGAGCCGATCCGGCAGACCACGCGTGCGGAGCGCGCAGCCGCGCTCGAGGCTGCCCACTACAATCTCTTCCTCTTGCGGGCGCGCGACGTCCTGATCGACCTGCTGACCGATTCCGGGACCGGTGCGATGTCGTCGGCGCAGTGGGCGGGGATGATGCGCGGCGACGAGTCGTACGCCGGAGCGGATTCGTGGTATCGCTTCGAGGATGCCGTGCGCCGCATCACCGGGCTGACGCACGTGATCCCGACGCACCAGGGACGCGCCGCGGAGCGCATCCTCTTCGGGGCGACGGTCAGCGCCGGTGACATCGTCCCGAACAACACCCACTTCGACACCACCCGCGCCAATATCGAGGCGCGTGGGGCGACCGCGCTCGACCTCCCCATTCCCGAGGGCCGGCAACCGAGCCTGCAGCATCCGTTCAAGGGAAACATGGACGTGGCTGCGCTGGAGCACTTGCTCGCGACCGACAGGGCGCGCGTCCCGCTGGTGATGATGACGGTCACCAACAATTCTGGGGGGGGGCAACCGGTTTCGCTGGCAAACCTCCGCGCCGTGCGCGCCGTCTGCCGCCAGTACGGCGTGCCGCTCTTTCTGGACGCGTGTCGCTTCGCCGAGAATGCCTGGTTCATCCGTGAGCGCGAAGGCGACTGGGCGGGCCGGTCCCCGCGCGACATCGCGCAGGCCATGTTTGCCGAGGTCGACGGGGCCACGATGAGCGCCAAGAAGGACGGGATGGCGAACATCGGCGGCTTCCTCGCGATGCACGACGACGACCTCGCGCGCCGATGCCGCGATGCGCTGATCCTGACCGAAGGTTTCCCGACGTATGGCGGCCTCGCCGGGTACGACCTCGAGGCGATCGCGGTCGGCCTCGATGAGGCGCTCGACGAGGACTACCTGCGCTACCGCATCCGCTCGGTCGCCTACCTCGGCGATCGGCTTCGCCAGGTCGGGATTCCGATCATGGAACCACCCGGCGGTCATGCCCTCTATATCGACGCCGCCGCCCTGCTTCCCCACATCCCTGCACTTGAATATCCGGCGTGGGCACTCTCTGCCGCACTGTACCTCGAAGGCGGCGTGCGCTCCGTCGAGATCGGTTCGGTGATGTTCGGGCAGCAGCCTGACGGTAGCGAGCGGGCCGCGTCGATGGAACTGGTTCGCCTCGCCTTCCCCCGTCGAGTCTACACCCAGAGCCACGTGGATTACCTCGCCGAGGTGCTGACCTATGTGCATGGCCGGCGCGACCGGATCCGCGGGATGCGTATCACCAGTCAGCCCCCGGCCCTCAGGCATTTTTCGGCCCATTTGGCTCCCATTGGCGGCACGCTTCTGGCTCTGTAGGTGGCCATGACGCTCGCCCACCTCGCTGACCGGGGGAACGCCCACCTCACCCTGCGCGGTCCTTCGCGGATCGCGTGGCTGCTGGCAGTCGGCTATGCGGTCGTGCTCGTCGTATCGTACAGTTTTCAGACGGCCGTCCCGGCCCTGGCCCTCTTCGGCAAGTACCTGCAGTACCTCCCGCTGACGCTGGGCGGGGCGATCGCCCTGTGGGTCGCCTCGAAACGCGAGACCCTCTTGCCCGCCACCCGAAGTGGGTTGCGGTGGCTCGGCGCCGGGATGTTGGGCTCCGCGCTCGGCATGCTGTGGTACATCTACGTCCACGAGGTGGTCGCGCTTCCCAAGGGCTTGCCGCGCGTTGGTGACGTGGCGTTTCTGCTGTCCTATGTCGCGATCATCGTCGGCGTGGTCAGGCTTCCGAGGCGGAGCCCCGGGCAGTATGACGGGTGGAAGGTCGCCCTCGATGCCGCCGTGGTCGCTGTCGGATTCGGGCTGGTGGGGTGGCACCTCATCATCGCGCCAACGACGGTGGCCGTGGATGGGCCGGTCGACCTCTTCGTTCGTGTCGCTTACCCCCTGCTCGACCTCGGTTTCCTCTTTGCGCTGAACAGCGTGATCGTGGGCGGCGGCGTTGCGGAACACCGGGCCGCCTTCCGCTGGATCGGGATGGCGATCATCGCCTACATCATCGCCGAGTCGTTGTACCAGGTGATGTACTACGGGCCGGGTCCCGCGCCAGAGCCCGTCGAGCGACTGAGCGAGGCGGCCTTCACCCTCGCCTATCTTGGCTTCCTCGGCGCCGGCCTCCGCTATGCAACGACAGCGGAGCCGGTTGGCGTGCCGTCCCCAGCGGTCACCAGCGGGTACTCCCCGCTCCCGCTGCTCGCGACCGGGGTCGTGGCGATTCTCCTCACCCGTGCCGCCTTCGATCCCGCGCTACCGATCCCACCCTCGTTGGTGCTCGGCCTGGTGGCGCTCTCGATCCTGCTGCTCGTCCGACAGGGACTGACGGCCGACCAGAACACCCGCCTGCTCCGGGCCCAGGCGCAACAGGAGGGCAATGCCCGCGTCGCGGCCCTCGTGCGCCATGGCTCCGATCTCTTCATCGTCGCCGAACCAGAGGGCACGATCCGATTCGTCTCACCAAGTAGTCAGCGCATCCTCGGGAGGTTGCCGGATGAATTGGTCGGACAGCACGTGACGGCCCTAGTGCACGACGATGATGCCGCCACACTGGACGCTGTCACGTCGCCATTGGAGGGCGCTGCCCACTTCTCGATGCCCCTGCGACTCCGGCATGCGGAGAACCGCTGGGTCGAGTTCGACGTCGTGGTGACCGACCTCACGGCGGAACCCGCGGTCGCCGGCGTCATCTTCGTGGCCCGCGACCTCACGGAGCGCAACGCACTCGAATCCCGTTTGCGGCAGGCGCAGAAGATGGAGGCCGTCGGCCGACTCGCCGGCGGCGTGGCGCACGACTTCAACAACCTGCTGACGACGATTCTCGCGTCGACCGATCTCCTCCTGGAAGAAGAGCTCTCGCCACCCGTCCGCGCCGACCTCGAAATCATTCGGCAGGCGTCCGGCCGCGCCTCTGGCCTGACTGGGCAACTACTCGCGTTCTCACGCCAGGAGAAAATCCAGCGCCGCCCGATCGATCTCGCCGCGCTCGCCGAGGAAACGGTCCAGCTACTGCGTCGGCTGTTGGGAGCGGAGGTGCACGTCGCGATGCAACGTGAGGCACACCCGATCCCGATCGAGGGCGATGCCAATCAACTGGCACAGGTGATCGTGAACTTGTCACTCAACGCGCGCGACGCGATGCCCCGAGGCGGGACTCTCAGCATCCGCACCGGACACCGCCTGCTCGACACGGTGGTCACCCGCAAGGGGACCACCCTGGCCGCCGGACACTACGCCGTCCTCGAAGTGACGGATACCGGTGCGGGAATGGATCAGGCCACCCTGGATCACATCTTCGAGCCGTTCTTCACGACGAAGGCTGCCGGCAAGGGTACGGGTCTCGGACTTGCCACCACGCTGCGCATCGTCGAAGAACACGGCGGCGGCATCGAGGTCGACTCCGTGCCGGGCCAGGGGACGTCGATCCGGATCCTGTTGCCTGCGACGGCCGCACCGGGGGAGTACCATGCAATCGAGGCCCGACCCGCAACCCGACGGGGCCCGCAAGGCACCGAGACGATTCTGGTGGTCGAGGACGAGGCTTCGGTCCGTGAGGTCACGGCGCGCATTCTGACGCGCCTCGGCTACCGCGTGGTGACGGCCAATGGGGCGGGCCACGCGCGCCGCGTGCTCGCTGACCGCTCCAACGACACCCCGAATCTGATGCTCACTGACGTGATGATGCCCGGGATGACGGGACCCGAGCTGGTCGAGCGCGTCGCAGACGAGTTTCCGGAGATGCGCATCCTGTTCATGAGCGGGTACCCTGGCGATGAGCTGGGCCGCGTGGGCCTCCGGGCATCCGAGGTGCCGTTCCTGCAGAAGCCGTTCACCCCGGTCGAATTGGCTGAGCGGATCCGGGCGGTCCTCGACGAGAGCTAGTCCTGACGGGGGGTGGCGCATCACGGACCACCATGCGTATTTTCATCGTCTGCCGCGCCAGTCGGCGCGCCTCGTCCCACCCCACAGTTCAGGGCTTGTGAGCGACGAAATGTTCAACGCCTGTCGGCGGAGCGAGTTGGGGTGTTGGTGCCCCACCCACCGCTGGACCTGCGCTTCTGGCGCAACAGGCTCCCTCTGGTGAGATGCCGTTGGTCACCGCCTGCCTGCGGACGGCCATCGCGTACCTGACACCACCGGACCCGTGGTACTCATTGGGCGCACAGTGCGCCACGCCGCATGGCCGTTGGCCGCGCGGCGCCCCGCTTGACACTCAGGATTCCGATGCACGCATTCGTGTCGTTGTACCGCTCCGCTGATGCCAATCCCTCCCGCCGCCGTCGTCGCGGAGGTGTCCAGTGAGCGAACCGCGTGGGCGGCCGCCGAAGCGGCGCGGTGGACGCGGGCGGGGCAAGCGTCGCCCCGGTGGTGGCGCGGGTGAACAAGGCAACGGCAATGGCGGCAGCAATGGCAATGGCGGCGGTGGGACCGCCGTCTATGAAATTCCCGCCGATTGGGAGCCGGGAAGCGGGCCGATCGTCAGCGGCATCCTCGAACTGACCGAGCGCGGTGGTGGCTTCCTCCGACAGCGCTCCACGTCGTACCTCCCCGGCAACGACGACGTCTTCGTGCCACAGTCGATCATCTCCAAGTACAAGCTGCGTCCGGGCGACGAGGTCGAGGGTGAAGCAGGCCCACCCCGCGGCGGCAAGGCACCGGCACTCTACACCGTGACCAGCATCTGCGGGTTCGCGCCGGAGGATTGCCAGGGCCGCCCGGATTTCGCGCGCCTCTCCGCGATGCACCCGACCGAAATGCTGCACCTCGCCAAGCCCGGTCCGATCGCCCGCGGAGGCGACGTGACCCCCGCACTGATCGACCTGCTGGTCCCACTCGGCAAGGGACAGCGCGCCTTGGTGGTGGCTCCCGCGAAAGCCGGCAAGACGACCCTCCTCACCGCCATCGCACGCGGCATCGCCGCCAACCACCCCGACGTCACAATCTTCATCCTCCTCGCCGATGAGCGGCCGGAGGAAGTGACCGAGATGGAGATGGCCGGGGTGGGCGAAGTGATCGCCTCGAGCTTCGACTTCGGTGCGGAGCGGCACGTCGCGATCGCCGAGATGACGCTCGAGCGCGCGAGACGCCGGGTGGAGCTCGGTCAGGATGTGGTGATCATTCTTGACTCGATCACCCGCCTCGCCCGCGCCTACAACAACATCGATCGCGGCAGCGGGCGCACCCTCTCCGGCGGCATCGGTGCCGAGGCGATGGAGCGACCCAAGAAGTTCTTCGGCAGCGCACGCATGGTGGACCCGAGCAAGGGGAAGGGCTCGCTGACGATCATTGCCACGGCGTTGATCGACACCGGCTCACGCGCCGACGAAGTGATCTTCGAGGAGTTCAAGGGCACCGGCAACGCCGAGATCGTGCTGTCGCGCGAGCTTGCGGAACGCCGCATCTTCCCGGCGATCGACATCTCGGCCAGCAGCACGCGCCGCGAGGAACTCTTGTTGGAGCCGGAGATGCTCAAGCGCTCCCACGAACTCCGCAACACCGCGGCCGAGCTCCCCGTGAGCAAGGCGATCGAACTGGTGCGGGAGATGGTCGGGCGCTGATCAGGTCAGGAACTCGTGCACCAGCCCGTGGAAGTGGTGCACGCCGTTCTCCCGAGCGGCCGAATAGCGGCCCCGATCATATGACCGTGAGCGCAGGTTGCGCTGCACCACTTCACAAATCCCGATGTCCTCATCCTGGATCTCGTCGCTGAACGCGACGAGCCGGGTCCATGTCGGGTCGGCGGATGCGTCTGCCGGCGGGTCCACCGCATACCACTCGAACACCACCTCACAGCGATCCACCCCGCGGGGAATCACCACATTGGTCTGCATCTGCCCCTGGTAGATGTTCAGCATGAGGTTGGGGAAGAGCCAGTAGTACTGGGCGTCGTCTCCCTCACCCTGAGCCACGTACTTCCGCTCGGGCCCATGCCCCGCCCGCAGCGGGGCGTGTTGCAGCGACCAGTAGCGATGTGGTTCGACGCGGTACGCGTCGTAATCGAGCTCCTTGTAGAGGCCCGGGTGCACCGCCGGGAGGTGGTAGCCCTCGAGGTAGTTGTCGACGTACACCTTCCAATTGCATGCGATGGTCCAGCGCTTCTGGAGCACGAAGCGCATCGCCTCGGGCTGGAAGCGCGCGGTGCGCTCGGGGATGCCCTCGAGGAAATGCGCCAAGGACGGGGCCTTGAGATCGAGGTTGGCGAAGACGAGCGGGCCCCATGTCGCCACCTGGACCGGCATCAGGCGCATCGCGTCGGGGTCGAAGCCGTCGGTGCCCTCCATCTCCGGCGCGCGGTGCAGCGTGCCGTCCAGTCGGTAGCTCCACCCGTGATAGCGACACTGGAGCGTCTGCCGCTTGCCACACCCCGTGGCGACCGGTCCGGCGCGATGCAGACAGATGTTGTGGAAGCCGCGCAGCACCTCACCATCATGCACCACCACGATCGCCTCATCGCCGATGTCCGCCGTGAGGTAGCTGCCCGGCTCGGCGAGGTCGGCCACGCGACCGACCAACTGCCAGCACCGCCCGAAGATCTTCGCCTCTTCCAGTGAGAGATAGACCGAGTCGGTATACAGCCGTGCCGGCAGCGTTTCGGCATATCGGATGTCAGGGTTGAACGAGAACGGCATCAGCGTGCACCCGGGCGTGTGGAGATGCGACGGCGGGTCAGATCAACCGCCCTGGCTGGACGGCGGCACCATCCCCTTCAACCGCATGTAGGTCACCATGTTGCCGTAGTGCTCGGCGAGGTGGGAGATGTTGAACGCGAGGGCCCAGGTCACGCTCCCCTTCATGCCGAAGAGCGTGACCTCGTCGTGGTGGCGCGACTTGCCCCACGTGTGCGCCGTGCGGCAATACTCGATCGACTCACGCAGCGCAGCGATCTGTGTCGCCTTGTCGGGGGCCTTTTCGTAGTCCATCGTACCGGGGCTTTTCTCCCCCATGATCCCCGCGCAGATCGCGAAGTTGCCGTTGATCATGTGCCCCACGAGCTGACCGAAGGAGCGCACCTCCGGCGTCGGCTTGAAGGCGTAGTCGGCCTCGGGCATCTGCTCCGCGCCCTGCACGAACCAGCCGCCGAACTGGTTCAGCAGCGGCACCAGTTCGGTGGGGGGATCAGAGTGCGCCATTCCCTCCTGCGCGGCGAGCGGCGCAGCGAGTACGGCAAGGGTGAGTACAAGGGCGGGAAGTCGCATGAGGCACCTCGACAGTTGCGATGGATGGGGGGGGCGATATGTACCAAAGGAAGCTACCCGCGGGAATGAGGCGCGGTAAGGGGGACGGCCTGCGGCCTCAGCCACCCACGCGCTTGACAGTCCAGCCGCGCTTCTGCAGCTCGGTGACGACCACGTCGCGATGATCACCCTGCAGCTCGATCACGCCGTCCTTGAGGGTCCCACCCGAACCACAGCGCTGTTTCAACGCCTTGGCGAGGGCCGCAAGGTCTCCCCCCCCCAACGGTACGCCCGTCACGATGGTGACACCTGCGCCCTTGCGGCCCTTCGTCTCGCGACCAACGCGCACCACGCCATCACCTTTGGGTGGCGCTCCCGGTGCACGACACCGGCAGTCGGCCACCGGCTTGCGACAATCCGGACAGGTTCGCCCAAGCTCGGTGGAATACACGAGGCCACCCGCGCGCTTCTTCATCGCGCGAGGAACCAGGCGTCTGGGGTACGGCCGGTGACGACCATCTGCGCCGCCGCTCGTCCGCAGATCGCGCCCACCACGTTCCCCGTGCCGGAATAGCCACCGAGGGCCCAGACCCGTGGGCGCACTTCCTCGAAGATCGGCAGACCATCCTCGGTATAGCCCACCGCCCCCGCCCAGCGATGGGTCACCGGAGCAGTGACACCGATCACCTCGCGCAGATACACCTCCAACATCGATTGTACCGGCTCGGCGGGCTCGGCGACATCGGTCCACTCCCCTTCCCCGGCACGATCACGCATCCCGCCGAGGGCGATTGCACCATCGGGCAATTGCTGCCAGTACTCGTAGCCATACCGGGAATAGACGGCGTGTCGTGTCTGCACTTCCGTCGTCGGTGCCGTCGCGAGCATCTGCAATCGGGCGGTACGCACGCGGCCACCGAGTTCCGGAAGCACCTGCTCAAGTCGGCCATCGACGGCGACGATCACCGCATCGCACTTGATGGAACCCAGCGGCGCCTCGACGCCGGTACCGCTGATCTGCACGGCTGGCGTCTGCTCGAAGAGCATCGCCCCCCGCGCGCGTGCCCGCTCCGCCAGCATGCGGCAGCGTCGCAACGGTTGAAAGACACCATCGGTCGGGATGCGCAGTCCTTCACCTTCCGGACCCGAATACCACTCGGCGGGCAGGCCATCGGCCTGCATGGCATCGAGCTGTGCCCTGCAGTCCTCACGCTCGTCATCACTCATCGCGACGCGCAGCGACCCTTCGCGGCGGATTGCCCCGGGGGTCTCGGCTTGCATCCGTGCCAACTCATCGAGGGTGCGACGGTAGAGCGCGGTCGCCCGTTCCCGACCGACGATGCGCACGGCGTCATGGTGAAAATCTGCAGGGCCCGCGAGCAGAAAGCCGCCATTGCGACCCGCCGCGCCGCCGGCAACGACACCTGCATCGATGCCGACCACGCGCTGTCCGAGGTCGAGGAGTTCGTGTACGGCGGCCAAGCCGGAGCCGCCGAGCCCGACAACGCAGACATCAGCATGCACGGCGCCGTGGAGCGGCGCGAGGCCACCCCACGGCGCGTCGTCCCAGACGGGCGAGTTGGTCAGTTGATCCCCACGCGCCCCTTCACGGAGGCGATGATCGGAGCCGGGTCATAGCCGACGCCGTCCTTGAAGACGTGCGTCGTGTTGCGGATGGCGATCGGCTCCGTGGTGAGGTTGCCGCGTACCACAGCGAGGTCCGCAATCTTCCCCACCTCGATGCTGCCGAGGTCCTTCTCCACGCCCAGCACCTTGGCGCCGTTGAGCGTCATGATCTGCACCACCTGCACAGGGGTGAAGCCCGCCTCGAGGAGCAGTTCATAGTTGCGCTGATCGCCATAGCCCGGCAGCGCACCGCCAATTCCGGTCGGGTCCACGCCCGCCGCGAGCAAGCCGCCGGCATCGGCGAACGCCTTCTCGAAGGCCATGGCGTTCTTCAGCATCGGCACGGTGAGCACCGGATTGGGATTCTCGTCGATCATCTTGCGCTGCGCGAGATACGCCTCGCGCACCTCGGGGGCCATCGCCTCCAGCGCGCGCGGATCCTGCACTGGCGGACGGCCCGGGAAGATGAGTTCGTAGATGGCCAGCGTGCTGGTCATCGGTACCTTGTTGTCCACCATCGCCTTGATGGTGCCGGTCCACGCATCCACGCCGGGGTTGGCGTTGGTCGCCGACGTCGCCGTCGCGAGGATGTTGGCGGGGCAATCGTCCTTGGCCTTGCCGGGGGCGAAGTCACTGGCGGTGGGAAGGCCGTGCTCGAGGTTGTCGATCCCCATCGCGACCGCCTCGCGGAATGACACCGAGCAGATGTGCCCGGTCACCTTCATCCCACGCTTGTGTGCTTCCTCGATGATCACCTTCAGCTCGTCGCCACGAATCGTGGTGTAGGCCTTGAGCCAGGTGGCGCCTTCATCGCCCCAGTAGTTCACGAAACGGCGCGCCTGCTCCGGCGTGTGAATCTCGGCCATGTACCCGCCACCCTCACCCGTGAAGTATGGCGTGGTGATGTGCACGCGCGGCCCGGGTGCCTCGCCCCGATCAATCGCGGCCTTCGCGTTGATGTCCTGATAGGGTGCGTTGCTGCCGGTGGTGCGAATGGTGGTGACACCGGAGGCGAGGTAGAGTCGGGTCGAGGTGTTGGTCGCCGCGACCCGTCGCCCACCCGGTGCCGTGTAGAAGAGGTGGTTGTGCACCCCGACGATCCCGGGGATCACGGTGTGTCCGGCGAGGTCGATGGTGCGTGCCCCGGCCGGGATCGCGGTCGTGGCGCTGGGCCCGACTGCGGCGATGCGGCCATCACGCAAGATGATGGTCTGCGCCGACTTGGGCGCGGCCCCGGTACCGTCGATGACCAGTGCGTTGGTGAGCGCCACCACCGGCTCGGCCACGCTGACATACTGGCGCACTTGGCGCGACAATTGATCGGCGCGCTGCGCCGACGCGGGAGAGGCCAGCAGAAGGGCCGCACCAAGCAGGACGAAACCACGCATCATTCCTCCACCGTGAAATGGGTCATCATCCCGCTCTCGACGTGCTCGGCGATGTGACAATGCAACATCCAATGTCCGGGATTGCTGAACTCTACCACAAGATCCACCGTTCCGCCCGCCGGGAGGAGGACAGTGTCCTTCCAGGCCCGGTGCGCGGGGTCGGTCGGCACCCCGTTGACGGCCATCACCACGAACCGCTGCCCATGGATGTGGACCGGGTGCTGCATGGCGTGCAACGAGTTGCGCGGGTTCACCAGGCGCATCGTTCGCACCTCGCCGCGCTTCACCGTGAAGGACGCCGCCTCGTTCTCGAGGCCGGTCAGGGCGTCGCGCACGAACCACTCCGCCTGCGCGGCGGTGGTGGCCCAGTTCATCATCGGCATCGTGCCGCTCCACTCGACCGGATGGAAATAGGCGGAATCGAGCAGCATCATGCGTGACGTCGTGAAGGGGAGGTCGCGCGGGCGTAAACCAAATTCAAACACATGGTCGGGGCGAGAGGTGAGGGGTGAGGGGGAAATGCCTGCACTTGCATCCGGCAAGTCGCCTCTCGTCTCGGCTGGGTGCATATAGAGCTGAACCAGGTTCGTCCGACGTGGGACGGAGATCACGCCGAGCGTATCTACCTGAGCAACGAACTGCCCGTAGAGATGGTCAAGCGCCTGCACCTGGTTGGCGATCACCACGTCGCCCGTGCCATCGGGGAAGATGTCCACCGCGTAGCGTTCCGCGGGTGCGATCACCACGCTCTCGACCTCGATCGGCACGGCGTAGGGCCCCATGTCGGCAGCCACCAACAGCATGATCGCGTTGCTGGCCACCACGTTGAAGGTGCGGGTGTTCGCGGCGTTGGTGAACCAGAGGCGGATATTCGCTCCCCCCGACGTGGTGTCATGCCAGCGCGGTTCGCCGTTGACCAGGATGACGTTGCCGAAGCGCCCCATCAGCGCGTGCGTCGGATGCTCCAGGCCGAACGGCACCAGGCCGTCGTCACCAATCAGGATATCGTCGAGCAGCAACAGCTCTTCTCCGCCAATGTTCGGCAATCCTGACATGCCGCGCACCATGATGTTCCCTGAGAGCCCGAGGTCCTGCTGCATCTCTTCACGCACGTGCGGGTGATACCAGTAGAGACCTGCGTCGGGGAACTTCAGCGTGTAGGTGAAGGTCGCGCCGGGTGGGACGGGGTCCTGCGAGAGCGGCGGGGCGCCATCCATCGTCCAGTCCTGCCGCAGGCCGTGCCAGTGCACGCTGGAGGGCTGGTCGAGCTCGTTCACGAAGTGCACCGTCACGCTGGTGCCACGCTCCACCTGCAGCACCGGCCCGGGGATCTGACCGTTGAAGCCGAGCATCACGTGCTCGCGGCCATGGATACGCTTGCGCACGACACCAGCCCGGAGCGTCAGGGTGTCGCCATCGGCGAGGCGCACCACCTCTGCACGGCGGGCCATCGGCGTGGTGGCCGTGGCGCGCGGCAATTGCGCGCCAACGCCCGGCCGCAGTGCCATCTCCGCCGGGAGCATCGCGAAGCCCTCTGGCATCGGGACGGTGGTCCAGCGCACGGCACTGTCTGCGGACGGCGTTGCCTGATGCATCTGGTGCCCGGCATGCTCACCCTGTGCGGCCAATTCGTCGGCCGTCATCCCGATCACGCCGGTGGCAAACTCCATGAAGTCCGGCGGCTGCATGCGCGTGCTCGGTGAGCCACCGC
Organism: Gemmatimonadota bacterium; assembly: GCA_011390645.1. GTDB lineage: Bacteria > Gemmatimonadota > Gemmatimonadetes > Gemmatimonadales > GWC2-71-9 > Palsa-1233. Next base: position 4,718 of record JAABRY010000022.1, on the reverse strand, counting down.
GCAACACCACAGGACCATTCCGCTCGGTGGTCTCCGCATCTGCCTCAGCAGTGATGACGACGATGAACTGATTGAAGGCGATCTCGGCGAGCGTCGTCGTGCCGTTCGTCACCGCGCCGAGCCGGACCCACTCGCCGTAGCGCGGGGTGGTGGCCCAGGCGACATACGCCGTCGCCTCGGGAGCGACATCCCGGGGAGCGGGCAGACCCGCCAGCACCAACCGTGGGCGGTAGCGATGGATACCGTCGCGCGTGACGGCCACGGTGAATGGCCCGGGCGCGATGTCGAGGATGACGTGCCCGCTCACCCCCGCCGGTGCGCGCGGAGCCGCCACGAGGTAGAGGCAATACAGGTCGTCGGAGGGCCGGTGCAGGCCGCCAGGCACACACGGATCCCCCTGCGCGGCGAGGGGGGGGGATGTGCACATCATGAGGAACGCGGAGATTCCCAACCACGCGCGCGTCATCGCCACGCGGGGGACCGTGCGGGACTGCCAGGGGTCCCGGGGACGAGGACCTTTCGGGTGCCGCTCACCACATCGATTTCCTCGACCTGCACGCTCTCAAATCCGGGGGTATAGATCGTCGCGAGCAACCGCGTGCCATCCGGTGACCACGCGGGGCGTTCTGCCAGAAAGGGCGCAGAGCCGATGAGCGTGCGCGTCTCACCAGTGGAGACGGCAATGAGGTCCAATCGAGAGGCAAGGCCTCCCTGCTCTCCACTTCGCAGCACTGCGACCGTCTGCCCATCCGGTGACCACGCGACAGCGCGGTCATGGAAGGGACTCGAGAACGGTGGAACGAGCCAGCGCCCGTTGGTGCCATCGGGATCCATCAACCACACCTGGCTGATACCGTACCACGTGCGCATCAGGGCGATCCGCCCCGAGACGCGATCCCAATCCATGACACCACGGGACTCCCACTCCAGGGCGGTCGCGGCCCCGGTGGCGACATCGAAGATCACGTAGCGATCCAACTCACCGTCACGGCCGGCCACGGCGACCACACGCTGCCCATCTGGCGACCATGCCGGATCGGAGACACGTCGATACCCCGGCAGTCCGCTGCCACCCGCGAGAATCCGCTCCCGCACGCCATCGGGGGTGAGCGTGGCCAGTGCCTGCCCGTTCAGACCGTAACGCACGGTGGTGAACGCGATGAGGTCGCCGCTGGGAGAAATGGTCGGGTTGTAGTGATGCGCCCAGGCATTGCCGAGCAACACCTCATTGCTGCCGTCGGGCTGCGCTCGGTACAGCCGGTGGGCCCAATCACCCGACCGAATGCGCGCGTACACGATCCCGCTTTCGAAGAGCTGACACGTGACGGCCACAGTGACGGTCGTATCCGCATTGGGCGTCAGCCGAATCGGCCCGACCGAAGCCGGTCCATGGCAATTGCGCGGAAGGTTGGTGAGACCGATGTACCGGGCACCGATGTGCCCCACCTGCGCGGTCGCTGACTGACCGGGGGGGATGGTCAGGACCTGCCCATCATCCAAGGTAAAGATGTACGCGACCCCCGGCGTGGGTGTGCCGATGGGATCCACCTGTACGGTCAGGTTTGCCGTAGCCGCCGTGCAAGTAACCGAGAATGACACCCGCGCCTGCCCGCCCTCGGGAATCTCGATGGTGCGTGTGCCACCGCTGGCCTCAACGCAGTTCCGGGGGAGGCTGGTGAGGATGATCGTCCGTTGGCCCGGCGCGACAGCCGACAGATTGGTGATGCTGTTCGCCGCGATCGTCCGAGCCGATGCGCTATCCACGGCAACCCGATAGGGATCCGTCGGGAGGTCCACGCCCTGCGTGACAACAGACACCACCACCAACCCGTCGAGCGTGGGTTCGGTCGTGGAGCACGCAGCAAACACGCAAATGGCAGTCAGATAGGTCGGCAGGCGGTAGCGCATTGGAGGACTCCCCTCCACGCATTCTACGCCGATCCGAACGCTGGCGCCACCGGCGTCGTCAGGTCACGGCGCAGCGGACTCAAGCATCTCGCGCACCGACTGCGCCATCAGTGCCCCATTGACCGGCTTCACGTGGACCCGGCGAATGCCGGCGGTTTCCAGTTCATCTGGTGGAAAGTCTTCCAGATATCCAGTCAGGAGCATCACGGGCAGGTCTGCACGCAATGCGGTGACGTGATGCGCCAACTGCATCCCGGTCATGACGGGCATCGCGTAATCGGTCACCAGCAGGTCGAATTGACTGGGATCATGCTCCACCGCGCAGAGCGCGACGACCGGATCATTCATCGCGACCACCTCATATCCGAGGGCCTCCAAGCGACGCTTGGTGACCTCGGTCAGGCCGGGCTCGTCGTCCACCAGGAGAATCCGTTCCCGTCGGCCACGAGGCAGGTCTGGTGCGGCCGCGATCGTCGTGTCGGCGGCATGTGCGCTGAGGCGCAGGAGGCAGTGCACTGTCGTGCCCTGTCCCGGTTCGCTCTCGAGCCAGACGGTGCCGCCATGGTCACGGATGATCCCGCGGACCATCGACAGCCCGAGCCCCGTGCCGGCCCCGACGGCCTTGGTCGTGAAGAATGGCTCGAAGGCCCGCTCCCGCACGTCCTCGGGCATACCAAGTCCGGTGTCACGCACGAAGACGCGAGCATACTCGCCCTCGGCAATTTCCGGGTGTCCGCGCACGAAGGAGTCCCGTGCGTAGAACCGGTCGAAGCCGATCTCGATCGTCCCGCCATCGGGCATCGCGTGCGAAGCATTGGTTGCCAGATTCATCACGACTTGATGCACCGAGGTCGGATCACCGAGAGCCGAGAGAGTGGCATCGATCGGCGGCCGCACCCGAATGGCCACGCCGGGCGGCACGGCGGCCTTGAGCAGGCTCGCTGCCTCCCGCAACACCGCGTCCAGCTCGATGGGACGTACGTCCACCTTCTGCGGACGGGAGAAGCGCAGGAGCTGTTGCACGACTTCACGCCCACGCGCGGAGGCCGCCAGAATCTGGTCCAGATCAGCGGCCATGGCGGTCGGGGAGACTCGCCCAACCCCCTCACGCGCGAGTTCGGCAAAGCCCACAATCATCGCGAGGATGTTGTTGAAGTCGTGCGCGATGCCACCAGCAAGCCGACCGACGGCCTCGAGCTTCTGGGATTGCCGCAGCTCCGCCTCGAGTCGCTGCTGATCGCGCTCCGCGCGCTTGCGCTCGGAGATATCGACGATCGCGCTGACGACGTAGAGCCCCTCCTCGGTCTCCACCGGCGTGAGCCCGATCTCGACGGGCACCTCGGTGCCATCCTTCCGCACCCCGAAGAGATCGCGCCCTGCCCCCATCGATCTCGCTTGCGGCTGCGTGAAGAAGTTGGCGCGGAAGCCCGGATGGTGCGCTCGGAAGGAGGCCGGGATGAGCCGCTCCACCGAGCTGCCGAGCAATTCCTCACGGGAGTAGCCGAAGAGGCGTTCGATTTCGCGGTTGACGAGCACGATGCTGCCGTCACGATCAATGACGAGCAGGCCATTCGGGGAGGACTCGACCGCCGCCCGGAGGCGGAGGTCGTCGGCGTGCAGGCTGGCCATGCGGGACACTCCGAGGTGGGGAGAGCCAAGAGACGGCAACACTGCGGGGGGGGACGAAGCAGCCAGAACTGCTTACACGGAGGTTACTCCTCCTTTACCCCACGCGCTAGTATCGCCAGGTCCGCACCTGTGACCCGGAAGGTGGTCCACTCGTCCATGGCGACCGCGCCGAGGGAGCGATAGAATCCGATCGCATCGGTGTTCCAGTCGAGCACCGACCATTCGAGTCGCCCGCAGTCCCGCTCGACTGCAATCGCGGCGAGACGCGCGAGGAGCGCCTTCCCGATCCCTCGCCCGCGGTGCGCCGGTTCCACGAAGAGATCCTCGAGCCAGAGCCCGCGACGGCCGAGGAAAGTCGAGAAGTTGTGGCAGAAGAGGGCAAAGCCCGCTGGTGCACCATCCCATTCCGCAATCAACACCTCGGCCCCGGGACGCTCACCAAAGAGTTGCTCGGCGAGCAGCGCCTCGGTGGCGACGACGGCGTCGGGCAGCCGCTCGTACTCGGCGAGACCGCGAATGAAGTGCAGGATCAGCGGGACGTCAGTGATGGTGGCGAGGCGAATGGTGAGAGAGGACATGTTTGGAAACTCTACGCCCGCACGGCCGCCTGCAACCACCCAAGCATGATCACCACCGCGATCGCCTTGCCCCAGCGCGGCCAGCTGCGCCAGTAGGAGGCGACACTCACGACGGTCGCGAGCAGGCCGAGGACGGCGAGTGGAAGGATCGCGGTGACATCAGGCACAGGGGTGTCACGCACGAGGAGATGGCGCGTTGCGAGACCAATGGTGATCGCCGCCGCCAGCGTGCCTGCGGCGCGATACCACCGGCGCGCCGGCGCATCCGGTGCTGCCAGGCGCGCGTGCCGTCGCCACGCCATCACGATCAACGCAATCAGGAGGAGTGACAGGTCGGCGATCGTGAAGAACCGCACGGCGGGCGACGTGATGCCGGGCGCGAGTTGATCACCGACAATCGTACCGGCCGCGGCGATGCTGCGATCGAGTCCGCCGTGCCACCCGAGTCCGCCGTCGGCAGGCCAGGCGTTGCCCACCACCTGCCCGACAACGATCATCACCAGCACCGGCACCAGCGCGAGCAGCACCCGGGTCTGTCGCCCGGTGCCGTTGGCCTGATGCGGCATCGCCGCCCAGGCGATGGCGGCGATCGGCAACCCGATC
>JAABRY010000021.1 GCA_011390645.1 Gemmatimonadota bacterium | reverse complement strand
GGCGAACGACGCGACCACATGGTGCGCGATCCCCTCGCGGAACGTGGTGACACTGCCGTCGCTCTTGCGGATCGCGAGCTCTGGGCCGCCGTCGCTCTCGAAGGTCATCCCCGTCGCGCCAACCAGCGACGGCCACGAATCCCAGTAGCCCGGGTAGTAGAGGTCGAACACGTCGCGCACGTAGTACTGCCAGCCGTAGCCGTCAAATGCTGCGGCATTGCCGCGTCCGAAGCGCTCGAGCCAGTCCACGGAACTCGACGGCAGGTTGCCGTTGATCGGCTGCGCGGCCGGTGGGAAGAAGTACTGCGGCGTGGTGCTGTGCAGGTCCACGAAGACCTGCGGCCGCCACTTGAGCACGGCGGCCGCGGTCGCGCGCGTCTCTGCCTGCGAGAACGCGAGCACATCACGATTCATGTCGAAGCGATAGCGGTTGAAGCGGCCCTGGATCGTCCACGGCTCCGTCTGCTCAAGCGCTGCCGGCTCATCCGTGCCGAGCGCAATCGAGTTGTTCCACCCAGCGAAGCGCTCGTGGCCGTCGGGGTTCTGGGTCGGATTGATGATCACGATCGTGCTGTCGAGGATCATCCGCACCGCGGGGGAGTTGCTGGCGAGGAGGGTGTAGGCAGTCATCATCGACGCTTCGAACCCGGCCGGCTCGTTGCCGTGGATCGAGTGCGAGAGGAACGCCACGGCCGGTGTGCGCGCCGCGATCTCGCGGGCGGCGGCGGCGGTGGTGGCACGCGGATCGGCGAGCCGCTGCAGATCGGCGCGGATCGCGTCGATGCGCGCGATGTTCGCCGGGCTCGAAATGATCAGCAACCGCAGCGCTTTCCCCTCTCCCGATCGCCCGGTCACCTCGGTGATCACCCGATCCGGTGCCGCCGCGATCATCGCGTCGAAGACCGCCTGCTGCTGGTGATACATCGTGTGACGATGTCCGATGGCATGCCCCAGCAGCGAGTCCGGCCGCGGCACCGCCGCGTTGTACGGGGCGTGCCCGTAGAAATCGTACACCGGGGAGCCGGCACCGACCTTGACGGTGAGCGGGAGCTGGGCGCTGATCGGGGCAGTCACCAGGAGAAGTGCAGCAGGAAGCGAGAAGCGCATGTATGGGGCCCGGGTTGTATTGGAATCGCGGAATATAGATGGCAGTGGGTTCTCCACTAGTGGGGCAATGATCTGTTCTGGCCACGAGCTGCGCGTTCTCAGAAGGATCACCAACCTCGAGGCGCCCCATGCAACCGACCATGCTCCGTTCGATGATTTGCGCAGCAATCCTCCTTGGGGGATGCGGCGGCAGCAGTCCTTCGACCCCCACGCCCCCACCCCCACCACCGCCCCCGCCCCCGCCGCCGCCTCCGGCGGCCGTGGCTTCTGTCACGCTCTCCGGGGCGCCGTCCGGCCCCATCGGCCCGGGAGCCACCGTCACGCTGACCGCCGTGCTCCGAGATGCGCAGAACAACACGCTGACGGGTCGGACCGTGGTCTGGAGTTCCACCGTACCGACGGTTGCGACGGTCAGCGGTGGTACGGTCACCGCAGTTGGCGCGGGCACAACCACGATCAGCGCCACGAGCGAAGGGAAAAGTGCCACAACATCGCTCGTCGTGGCCCTCGTCCCGGCGTCGGTGCAGATCACTCGCAGCTCATCGTTCATCCTCACCGGTGATACCCTGCATCTGACCGGCCGGGTGCTGACCGCCAGTGGCCAGGAGGTCCCCGGCAGCACTGTCACCTTCACGGTCGAACAGCCAGCCATCGCTGGCCTGGTCGGCACGACCCTGACCGGGCTGACCCCCGGTCAGGCCACGGTGCGCGGCACCGCAGGAGCCCTGTCTGCCACTGCCACGATCACGGTGTTCCCGGGAGCTGGGCTCCGTGTGCCAATGCTGTCCCGCCTCGACAGCGTGGTCATTGCGGAGATGATCCGGCTCGGGCAACCAGGCGCCGCAGTGGCTGTCGTCAAGGATGGTCGGTTGGTCCTCTCCCGAACCTACGGCTATGCCGATAGCGCGGCGAAGCGCATCCCGACGCAGTTCGACAAGTGGCGGATCGGTTCGGTGACCAAGCCATTGACTGCCCTGGGCATCATGAAGCTGGTGGAAGGCGGCCAGCTCACGCTCGATGAACCCGCAGCGCCATACCTGACGGCTGTGCCAGTCCTTCCGGGGAAGACGCAAGATGCCCGGTTTGGCAGCATCACGATTCGACAGCTCCTCAACCACTCTGCCGGGTGGAATCCCAATCGCGCCGTGGACGACTCGGTGTTCGCCTACATGTACTCGGCCGTCACGGTCGACCCCCTTCAACTGTCACGGGTCGGGCGCGGCGTCCCGCTCCTCAACGACCCGGGTACCACATACGGCTACACCAACTACGTATACCAGCTACTTGGTCGCATCATCGAGAGTGTGACGGGGCAGGACTACGCCACGTGGATGCAGAACAACATCCTCGCGCCGGTCGGCGCCACTGCGATGGGGCTGGGCAGAACCCCGATCGCCCAGCGCGATCCGCTGGAGGTGGTGCCCTATGACCGTCGCGCCCCGCTCAACGCCTACTACGGCTTCGGGATCTGGCCCAACGTCGGCGCGGCCCAGGAATACGCCGAGGCATCAGGGCAGTACATCGGCTCGTCCAGGGATCTGGCGCGGGTGCTTGCGGCGCTCGACGGCAACCCAACGCGCCCTGACCTGCTCTCGAGCGGAACACTCACAACGATGTGGACTCGCCCCAGCGTGCTCTTCCCAGGGTCAGGCTATTACTACTCGCTCGGTTGGGAGAACCACGCGGTTCCCGGTGGGTTCGCACGCGAGCACGTCGGCGGTCAGGACGGTGGTGACGCGTGGGTGTCGCTCTTCCCGAACGGTGCCGGGATCGCGGTCCAATTCAATCTGACGCGTGGCCAGGGGAACGGTGGGGGAACGGCAGAGAATGCAATCCGCACCGTCTTCGGGACGATCACGAATTGGCCGACATTTGATCTGTTTGAGCAGTAGGGCGTAGGTGTGAAGTCGTAGGTCGTAGGTCATGAAAGGTGAAAGGTAAAAGGTGAAAGGTGAAACGGAGTGCTGGTCAAGCGCCCGTCTCACGTTTCACCTTTCACGTTTCACCAGTCGCACCCTCCGCCCTACGACCCCACCGGCTCCGGGAGCTTCGGCTTCCCCTCTTCCCACACCTTCGCCGCTGCAGCCCCGATGAGGAAGACCAGCGCCGTGTACCAGATCCACAGGATGAACAGGAGGGCCGCACCGATGTTGGCATCGATCGAGTAGACGCCGCGGCTGCCGACGTAGCTGAGGTACCAGCCGAAGAGCCGCTTGGCGAGTTCGAACCCGACCGTGGCCACCCCACCCGCCAGGAACGCACCGCTCCAATGCAACCGTTTGGGTGACGCGTAGCGGTAGATCAGGGTGAAGAGCATCAACGCCGACCCGATGGCGACACCCTCGGAGAGGAGCCGACCGAATCCTGTGGTGAAGAACTCCCAGGGGCCGTCGGTGAACACACCCTCTGCGTTGAAGATCGCGACCGAGGCTGACAGGACCGCGTTGACGGCCGCAAGAAAGAGCACCACCCCGAGCATTCGCAGGTCCCGCAGCTTCGCGAAGCCGTAGGAGATCAGGTAATCCAGCACGGGCTGGGCATGCCGCGAGGGAGGCCTCGCCTGAAAGATTTCGGTGAGGGCGACCCGCATGCTCCCGAAGACGCGCGAGGCGAACCAGAGGAAGACGGGGATGGCCACCACGGTCAGGCTCGAGCGAAAACCGCGAATCTTCTCGAAGATCCCCTCCGCGAAGCGCAGCGGATCGGGACCACCATTCCCTGCGACCTGGACAGGCAGGAAGGCGCCAATCAGTTCACCTGGGCGGGTGGCGCCGGGGTAGGTGACCTGATCGAGGACAAACCCGAGCCCTCCAATAACGAGGATCCCGAAGGGGATCATCGCCAGGAGGGCGTCAAAGGTGAGCGCCGAGGCGAGCATCGGCAGATTGACCCGGTCCAGCGTTCCGAGGATCCGGGTCAGTAGCCGCGGGGGCTCAATCAGGCCGTCGCCTCTTCGTCATCATCGTCGTCGAAATCATCCTCGTCATCGTCGTCGGCTACCCCCTCAGCGACCGTTGCCCGGCGGCGGGCCCGTGCGTCGGCGAGGCGGCGCTCCAGCTCGTCGCGTGCGTTGTCGGCGGTGCGGACGATGGCGCGCTTCCCATCACGCACCTCCTCCTTCACGTCATCGGCCCAGTCCTCGACGGCGCCCTTGATCTTGCGCCCCCGGCTCTGGATCTCGTCACCGAACTCCTCAAGCCGCTCTTCGGCATCGTCACGCAACCGCTTGGCCCGACGGCTCAGGTCGCGGCGAGTCCGCTCGCCCGATTGCGGGGCGAGGAGGATACCGGCGCCAGCGCCAAGGAGCGCACCGAGCAGAAACCACTTCACGGTCGCGCCGGAATCGGTCTCGATCACGGTCACATCGGGCATGTCATTTCGGGGTGCCATCATGCGTCTCCCTCAGGTTACTCACCAGCGTCGGGATCGTCCTCAGCGAGGACCCCGACCGTGGCCAGCGCCCCATACCGAATGGCCGGGGCAGTAATGTGCTTGGCGACCAGCGCGGCCGTCCCGCCAACCTGCAATTGCGCGAACAGGAACGCGAAGGTCGATTCGAGCGACTGTCCGATCTCCTGACGAATCTCAGGCGCCAACGACCACATCTCGCGCTTGAACGGGCCGATCGCCTTCTTGCGGGTCTTGTAGATGAACTGCTCGTCGGAGTCGTTGGCCCCGCGCTCACCGGCCGCATTGGTGGTTAGCCATTCGTAGGCCCGCGCCTTGAGCTCGGCCGGCAGCTTCGGGTGATCCCAGACGATATTCTGGAAGTTAGTCGCCAAGTGGATTTCGGCCGTCTCGATGCGGGGGAAGTTGCCGAAGGCGTCGGCCGGTAGGGTCGAGGCGCCATGCTGGACCGCTCCACCCATCCCGTAGTCGTTGCGGGCGCTGGTCGAGAGCGCCTCGAGGGCCTCAAGGTCGAGATTTACCTCGGCGATCGAACCGTCCGGCAGGACAACCCCGCCATGCGAGGTCCCGGTCTGGACCGAGATCTTGCTCAGCCCTGCCCCACCGCCGCTCGCCGCCAAGGTCCGGTTGTACCCCTGCATGAAGGCGTGGAGTTCCTCGACGGTGCTGTTCTTGTGGCCAACCTCCCCGATCTCACCACCCACCGAGACCGTCACGCCCTTGGGCTCCTTGCCGCGGATGAACCGGGTGATTTCGGCGGCCCGCTCGTAGTTGGTCCGCTGCTGTTCATCGAGGGTCGGGAAGGAGAGGTCGACCAACGTCGAGGTGTCCACGTCGATGTTGTAGAAGCCCGCCGCGACCTCCTCGGCGATCAGCTTCTTGACCTCACCGACCTCGGCCTCCGCATCGGCAGCGTACTTCTTGGGGTTCACCTGGCAGTGGTCACCCTGGATGAAGAGGGGCTGCCGGTACCCCTCGCGAAGGGCCGCCCCGATCATGACCGCGACATACTCCGCCGGACGCTGGTCGGTGTAGGCAATCTCGGATCGGGCGATCTCGATGATGATCGCCCCAGCGTCGATTGCCTTGGCCGCGCGGAAGACTGCCCGGGCGGTGTCATAGGCCATCATCCGGATGTTGATCGCCGGGACCGTGAAGCCACCACACTCCCCCCGGCCACGCGCGAGGTAGAGGTCATGGATCGACGCCGGACGCACGCCGACCGCCTGACCCAGCTCCCAGAGCACTGCGCGAGCAGCGTCACGTTCGTCGTCATTTCCGAAGACCGCCGACCAGACCAGTCCGTCCATGGCGGCCGACTCGAGGCCCCGCGAATCAGAGATTTCCACATGACCGTCACGGACCGAAATCGCCCCGCCGAAGCCCGTTACAGCCCGCGCCATCGCCTCGCTCATCATCGCTCCAAAGACCCAAAGGGTGAGTGCTAATTACTCAATCTACCGAGCCGCTGCGGTAGGGGCAAATACCGCCAGAACAAGAGCTTCCGGGACCCTCAATCCGACCTTTCCACGGCCCCAGCGACACTGGCGCTTTGTTGATTTTCCACATGAACTGCCCCCCCCAAGACGTTGTGGAAGAAAGAGTTACCAAAACGTGATAACGTTGACAACTCGGTGGATTCAGAAGCTCCATCAGTACAACGAGTTGGGGCCCTATTCCACGAATTATCCCCGGAAATCGGTGTGGGAAACTTCCACTTTCCACATCTGTTGCCAACTCCTTTTCGGCCGATCACTGCCTCGAGAACCGATGTGGGAGAGATGTCGTCAGGTGGGTACCTGCTCACCTCCCTGCCCCCATTTCCATTGGCGTGGAACGAGGTCCCGATGTGGAAAAGCAATTCCCCACATCACCGACAAATGTGCAGGACTTCAGGTTCGTGACATAGCAAATCCGGCCACTCCCCTGCCCTGCTACATTTCGCGCGTGTCTCCCCTCGCCTCGCTCTCAGGAGTGCTCCGCGCTCGTCGCATCGTGACCCTGTCCGACCAGAGCGAGGGGTCGTCGCTCCGGTGGGAAGACGGTCGAATCGTGGCCGTCGGATCGCCTTCGGAGATGTCCCGGCCACTGCCCGCCGGTGCCCCTCACCTCGACCTCCCCGACCTCCTTGTCACCCCCGGGCTGGTCGATGCCCACACCCACTTCGGGATGTGGGCCTTGGGTACCCAGCGAGTCCATCTGGCCGGCCTGAGTCGCCCTGAGGCACTCGCGGCGATCGCAACCGGCGAGGTCGACGACGGCTGGATTCAGGGTCAGGGGTGGGACGACAACGACTGGGATGCTCCCCCTGATCGGCGGATGCTCGACGACCTCCACCCGACAATCCCCGTCTGGCTCGATTCCCTTGACGTCCACGCCGCGTGGCTCAATTCGGCAGCGCTTGACCGCTGCGGGATCACCGCAGCAACCCCGGACCCACCGGGCGGCCGGATCGTGCGCGACGCCTCCGGAGCGCCGACCGGGGTGCTGCTCGAATTCGCGGTCGCGATGGCGGCCGCCTCGTTGCCGGTTCCGGAGCCCCACCGGCTCAGGACGGCCCTGGAAGCCGCCCAGCGCCGCGCCAACGCCCTTGGGCTCACAGGTATACACGACGTGGGCGATCGCCACTCTCGCGCGATTCTGGAGGCGATGAATTCCGATGGAGGCCTCACGATTCGGGTCCTCGCCCACCCTCCCGTGGCCATGCTGCCTGAGTTGATCGCCGCTGGTGTCCGCTCCGGGACGGGGGCAGGCCTGCTCCGCCACGGTGGCGTCAAGCTCTTCCTGGACGGCTCGCTCGGCTCCCGCACCGCCTGGATGCTCGAGCCGTACGCAGGCAGTCGAGACCGTGGGATGCCGTTGGCCACCGCAGAGGAGACAGCAGTCGTGATGCGTCGTGCGGTAGACGCTGGGATTGCCCTCACCGTGCACGCCATTGGCGACGCCGCCGTACGGCGCGCCTTCGACCTGATGGAGCCGTTGCCCCGCCTCGCCATCCCGCACCGGATCGAACACCTGCAGTGCGTGCACCCCGACGACCTCGATCGGGCGGGCCGTGCGGGGATCGTCGCCTCGATGCAACCGGCCCATCTGTTGGTCGACATCCCCCTCGCGGAACGGCACTGGGGGGCGCGGAGTGCCGGGGCCTATGCTTTCAGATCGTTGCGGGCGCGTGGCGCGGTTGTGGCCTTCGGGAGCGATGTTCCGGTGGCTGCCGCGGACCCTCGCCACGGGTTGTTCGCGGCGATGGCCCGGACGGGTCTCGATGGCCGTCCGGTTGGTGGGTGGTATGGTGGTGAGAGCCTGACATTTGACGAAGCGCTCAGCGCCTATACTATTGCCCCGGCAATCGCCGAGGGGACGGCCGCACATCGCGGTCGTCTGGCCCCCGGTTTCGACGCCGATTTCGTGGCATGGGAGATCGACCCGCTCGCAGAGCGTGGTGATGCCCACGCCGTCCTGGCCGCCCGACCCCGCCTGACCGTGGTGGGTGGCCGCATCGTCTGGAGTGATTTGTCGTGATGTCTGGAGACCAGATCCGCCGTACCAAGGTTGTCGCCACGCTCGGCCCAGCATGGGAATCAGAAGCGCAGATGCATGCGATGTTCGACGGGGGCGTGAACATCGTTCGCATCAACGCGTCGCATGGGACACCGGAGATCCGCACCGAATGGATTCGCCGCATCCAGAAGGTGCGCAGTGAGCGCGGTCACGCGATCGGCATTCTGGTGGACCTGCATGGTCCGCGCATTCGTGTCGGCAAGTTGCCCGAAGCCATCACCCTCACGCCCGGCGAGTTGGTCACCTTCGTCCCCGAAGGCACGGAGCGGGACGGCGACATTCCCACGACGTACCCGGAGCTCGCTCGTGACGTGACCGTCGGATCGTTCATCCTCCTCGATGATGGTCTGCTCTCGGTCGAGGTAGTGGCCGTGCAGGGTGATCGGGTCGAAGGACGCGTCCGCTATGGCGGTCTCCTCAAGCCGAACAAGGGGATGAACCTGCCCGGCGCCGATGTGAGCGCCCCGGCCATGACCGACGACGACCGTGACGAAGTACTCCGCGCCACGGCGCTCGGCGTCGCCTATATCGGCGTCTCGTTCGTGCGACGCGCGGAGGACCTGCACGCCGTGCGCCGCATCATCCCGAAGACGACGCGACTCGTCGCCAAGATCGAGAAGGACACCGCCCTGCAGAACCTCGACGAGATTCTCGAGGCGACCGACGCGGTCATGGTCGCGCGTGGCGATCTCGGCGTCGAGCTGCCGTTCGAGCAGGTGCCGCTGGTGCAGAAGCGGTTGATCCAGGCCGCCAATCGTCGGGGCAAGCCGGTGATCACGGCGACACAGATGCTCGAGTCGATGATCACCAATCCGCGGCCCACGCGCGCGGAGGCATCGGACGTGGCCAATGCGATTCTGGATGGCACTGACGCGGTGATGCTCTCCGGGGAGACAGCGATCGGTGAGTATCCGCTGGAGTCCGTAATGGCGATGGATCGGATCGCTCGTGAGGTCGAGTCGGTGCGGTTGCACGGCGTCGACAAGGATCGCCGCCGCTGGCAGGTCCCGCTCGCCCATGCGAACCTCTCGGCCGACACCATCATCCCGACCGAGGAGGCGATCGCGGTGGCCGTGAGCACCGCCTCCGACATGCTCGCTGCCCGCGCGATCATCTGCTTCACCTCGAGTGGCTTCACGGCGCGCACGGTGTCGAGTTATCGGCCGCGGGTGCCGATCTTCGCCTTCACCCCGGAACCGGAGACCTTCCGGCAACTGGCCCTCTCCTGGGGGGTCGTGCCGGTGATGATTCCACACATCAAGAACTACGACCCGATGATGGAGGTGGCGCGCGCCGAACTCCTCGCGCGTGGCATCGGGGTGCCCGGCGACCGCGTGGTGGTGACTGCCGGGGCGCCGTTCGATGTGCCGGGGACTACCAACCTGCTCAAGGTCGAGACACTTTAAGGGAATGCGCCTCACTCTCCTCGGGACGGGGACCTCGATGGGGGTCCCGCAGATCGGATGCGACTGCACCACCTGTCGCTCCGAAGATCCCCGGGATCGCCGTACCCGCACCGCCGCGCTCATCGAACATGACGGCATCCGCCTGCTCGTGGACACCCCCCCCGAACTCCGCCTCCAACTGCTCGCCGCCCACATCGGCCGCGTGGATGCGGTGCTGTACACCCACCTCCATGCCGATCATGTGCACGGGATTGATGACCTCCGCTCGTTCTCCCTCACCCGTGATGATCCGCTGCCGCTGTACGGCCCCGCTGAAACGATCCGCCACCTGCACGAGCGCTTCGCCTACATCTTCGACGCCGGCGTGGTGCCGATCTCCGGGACCTCCAAGCCGCAGCTGGTGACCGAAGTGCTCACCCCTGGGGTGCCACGCCAGATTGCCGGTCTCGAGGTGCTGCCGCTGGCGTTCGAACATGGGCATGCCACCGTCTTCGGCTATCGCGTGGGCTCGGTGGCCTACCTCACGGACGTCAAGGCCGTCCCCCCCCCAGCGCGGGAGCTGCTCCAGGGCGTCGAGGTGCTCGTCCTGAATGCCCTCTGGTGGCGTTCGCATCCGACACACCTCAGCATCGACGAGGCGGTCGAGACCGCGCGGGCGATCGGCGCACGACGCACCTTCCTCACGCACCTCACGCACGAGACCGCCCATCGCGACCTGCTGGCCCGGCTCCCTGCCGGCGTCGAGCCGGGCTACGATGGCCTCACGATCGAGATCCAGGAAGGCAGCTAGCAGATGCTGACGCTCGACGATACCAACATGTTCCGCCCGGCCCTCGACGAGGTGCACGGCCTCGCACCAGCGGTCCGCGCGATGCTCTCCGAGCGCTTCCCGGACGTGCAGGCGACCGTGCGTGGATTCCATGCGGCCGGTGAATACGGCTTCATGGCGCTTGGTGACCAGGACACGCTGGTGGCGGAACTCGAGGCGTTCGCGGTCGCACGCCATCGCACCTTCGACCACCTGTTGATCCTCGGCATCGGCGGCTCGGCGCTGGGGATGCGGGCGTTGCTCACGGCCCTGCGACCGGCCGCCTGGAACGAATGGCCTGCCGACCGCCGCGACGGCTGGCCGACCGTCACGATTCTGGAGAATGTTGACCCGATGACGGTCGCCGCGACGCTCGACCGACTCGATCCACGTCGTACGCTGGTAAACGTGATCAGCAAGTCAGGCGGCACCGCGGAGACGTTGGCGCAGTACCTGATTGTTCGCGCCTGGCTTGAGCAGGCTGTCGGCTCTGCCGCGCTCCGGGATCATGTGGTGGTCACCACCGATCCTGAACGCGGTGCCCTGCGGGCGCTGGTGCGTGAGGAGGGGTTCACGTCGTTCGAGGTGCCACCGACGGTCGGTGGGCGCTTCTCGGTCCTCACAGCCGTCGGGCTGCTTCCCGCTGCGCTGGTCGGACTCGATATCCGCGAACTCGTGGCAGGTGCGGCCGATGCGCTTCGCATGGCCGAAAGCGACTCCCTCGAGGAGAATCTCCCGGCACGGTGGGCCGGGCTCCAGTGGCAGGCGCAGCTCTCCCGCGCCGCCAACATTCACGTCCTGATGCCCTACTCGGACCGTCTGCGCGACACCGCCGAGTGGTTCCGGCAGCTCTGGGCCGAGTCGCTCGGCAAGCAACACGATCGCGGTGGCGCGGAAGTCTTCCGTGGGCCCACCCCGCTCGCTGCGATCGGCGCGACGGACCAGCACTCGCAGGTACAGCTGTTCATGGAGGGGCCGTTCGACAAGGCGATCACGTTCATCCGGACGGCCGACACCATGCAGATGGTGCCGATACCCGCCGCTAACGGCGAACAGCGAGCCGCGAGCGGCGATGACCCGTTGCACTACTTGCCGGGGCACACACTGGGTCAGTTGTTGGACGCCGAGTTCCTGGCAACGCGCGAGGCACTGCGTCAGAAGGGTCGGATGAACATGACGCTGACGCTCGATGCAGTGGGGCCCCGGCAGCTCGGGCACCTGCTGATGTTCTTCCAGCTCGCCACGGGCTATGCCGGCGTCTGGTACGACGTCAATCCGTTCGACCAGCCGGGGGTGGAGCTGGGGAAGGATCTGACGAGGGCGGCGATGCGGGGGGGGGCCGCGTAGGAGCTCGTCGCTAACGAGCTCGTCGCTAAAGCGACGGCTCGGCAGATGTCGCTAAAGCGACGGAGCCTCACCTTGCAGGGAGAGCGCGTCCCTAAAGCGACATCTGCCGAGCCGTGCCGTGAGCCGCGAGCTCTCCCCCCGAGGCGCAACCCTCCGTCGCTTTAGCGACATCTGCCGAGCCGCGGCTTGAGCCGCGAGCTCTCTCCACGAGACGTGAGGCACCGTCACTCGAGAGAGCCGAGACACCCCCCCCGGTCGCTTCAGCGACACCTGCCGAGCCGCGGCGTGAGCCGCGAGTGCTACAAAACCAAACGACCCCGCTTGCGCGGGGCCGTTGGTTTCCAGCAGTGCTGCAATCAGCCGAGGCTGATTACGGCATCGTAACGAACGTCAGGACGGCATCGCCGTTGGCGGTGACGCCAACTGCGGCAACGGTCTCAGTCGACGCAACGGCCGCCTGATCCGCACCATCCCACGCGCTCACGAACGACGCCTCAGGAAGCGCGTACACCCACGAGCGGTACGTACCCTGGTCGGTGCCGATGGCAGACGTGCCAGCGATCGAGCCGAGGTAGTTGTGCCACGTTCCACCCGCGTCGAGGCGGTAGAAGTCAACCCGGACGAACGGAGGGTTCGGCGAGTTGGTCGGCGCAGAAGCCTGAGCCCGGAGCGGCGTGGTCGAACCGAACTGGTTCGTCGTCGCAAGGGTCGGGATGATGCGCCAGTGGTTGACCGCAATGGTCGGATTGGCCGCATTGAAGGCCGTGATGGTCTGCCCGTTCTGGACATTCAACGCCGGGATGGCGATGATGGCCGAGCCGGCAGAGTAGTTCGCCGGGTTGAACGAGAAGGCCTGCACCGAGACCGGCTTGTTGATGACCGCGGCACCGTTGATGTTCGCAGCCGGGAACACGTTGGCGTTCACGACTTCGAGGTGGCGGACGAACGGGGCGCCATACGTCGGCGACACCGTCTGGTTCAGCGGCGAGGTGATGGCATCGTCGAACACGACACCCACGGCCGCCTGCGAGTAGCGCAGGAAGTCGGTCGCCGGCAGACCAGCGTACTCGAGCGCGAGGGAGATGTTCACAACCTCGGCCGAGTCAGCCGCCGTCACGTTGAACGGGAAGGCAGCGTTGGTCAGGAGGGCCGGGAGACCCAGACCAGTGGCGAACGGAACCTGAGCGTTCACGAGCGCGTTGAGCGCGATCGTGGCAGAGGCGTTACCAGCGGCGTCACGGACCTGGGTCCGGTAGCCGTAGTAGCCCTCAGGCTGCGGCACATCCACCTGCATACCAGCCTGCCAACCGTCGATGCGGATCGCACCGATCGACGACACGTTGCGCATCGAGCACGCCTGGCTCGTCACGAACGCAGCGCCCGGGCCGCCAGAAACGGCAACCAGGCAGGTGCCCGTCGGATTGACGTGGCCAGCGGTCGACAGCGAGTGGATCTGCGACGTGATGGCGCTCGCCGACCCGCTGGTGTTGTTCAGGAAGCCAGCGCGGTCATCGAGGTACTCCGCACGCCAGACATCCGTCGCCGGAACCGGCTTCGTGCTGAAGAGCGAATCAGCCTCGTCCTCGCCCAGCGACGCGACGATCGCGGGGGCAACCTGCTCCAGGCCCCAACGGATCTGCGGCATGGTCTTGTCGACGCCGAACGTCTGCGTCTGACCCGAGGTGCCAACGTTGGCGAGGCGATCCGACTCGGTACCATAGACGCGGTACGGAGCGGTGCCCGGCGAGCCGAGGCCCACGGTGCCACCGATGAAGTTGGAACCGCACTCCGGGATGTCGTCGCCGGTGCCGTTCGGCATCGCGACGGCGGTTGCACCACCGCAGTTCGTGGCGTTGTAGAACGTCGCGCGGTCACGGGTCGCGCGAATGCCGACGCCGTTATCCGTGGACGCGAAGTTGACGAAGTTGAACGAAGCGTTCACCCAGCCGGTCAGTGCCGGCGCCGTACGGGTGATGCTCGGGGTGCTGACGACCGGCGAACGCCAATCGAAACGGAGCGAGTCCGGCGTCGAGCCCGGCACGATCGTGTTCGCGATGAGCGGCGTAAGCGGATACGGGTTGTTCGTGTTGTCGATCGCGCTGTTCACCGAGACGTTGTCGCGCTGGCCACCGGTGTACTCGTAGCCACCCGCGCCGCCGCAGTTGGCAGCCGTGGCACCCGCCGCGGTGTAGCCGAACGAGGCACGGAACGGGAGCGAGGTGTCAACGAAGTTCGTGCAGCCGCCGACGTTGAACGTGACGGTCTGGATCGACCGACCCGGGGTGTAGATGACCGGGTAGACCGTGGCGGTGGTCAGGCCACCAGCCGTCGGGCCGCCCCAGTAGGTCAGGCCGCCGCCATTGTTGGCGAAGGCAGACGGAGCGGACATGTCAGCCGCCCAACCGTCCATGTTGTTCAGCACAACAGCGATCGTGTTCGTCGCCGTCGCCGCGCCACCGCGCGGGTAGACAGCGGCCGAGATCGTGCTGGCGCCGTTCTGGTAGTCAACAGTCGCGACACCCGTGGTGCTGTTCTTCACGAAGTTGGCGGTGTTGACCGAGAGCGAGATGATGCCGGCAGCCGGGTTGGTCGCGAACGACTGCTTCGCGGCACGCTTGGCGCCGATGAAGACGTTCACGGAGTCAACCGTCTGCTCGCCCGGATCGAAGTTCATGTTGATTTCGATCTGGCCCTGGACGTTGTTCAGCGGCACCGGGACGGTGTTCGCGAACTGCGTCACGGACTGGATCGAGATCTGCGCCGGCTGCAGCTGACGCACGGTGATGCCGATCTGCGCCGTGGCGGTCTGGCCACCGGCAGTGGCGGTCGCCGTGATCAGGGCGGTGCCGTTCGAGACGGCCGTGATCAGGCCCGTGGCCGGATCAACCGACGCGACGGCGCCGTTGGCGGTCGCGAATGCGACGGTGCCGGCAACGCCAGCCTTCGTCTGCAGGTTGTACGACGCCTGGACGGTCTGCCCGACGGCGATCGTGGCATTCGTCGGCGCAACCGAGAACGAGACGATGTTCGGCGTCTCGGGCGGCGGCGGCGGCGGCGCCGGCTCGGTGATGGTGACATCATCGCCACAGGCCGCGAGGCCAAAGGCGAGGACGCCAGCCGTGAGGAACTTACGGTAATTCTTCAGCATGAAACCCCCTGAAGTGATTTGTCTCGTGGCAGCACGTCCGACACGAGAAGTCCTACGATCCAACCGTCCAACCATCCTGCGTTCCTGCCGTACTGCGTGGCCCGTGAGTCCAGTCGCACGGGCGAGGCCGGGTTTGCGAGCACCGCTCGCGACGCGCACCCCGAGTCCCGCGTCTTTCCGACACCCGCTGATCCGCCGGCACGCCATGCGCGACCGAATCGGATTCGGGGCCAGCACCCAATCTTACCGACAAGCAGGAGACCAGTCAACTCCATATGAAACAGGGACTTGCCTCCTCCCGCTCACCCCCTCGACCCAGCCGCGTTCATGAGACCACGCGACAAGGCAGACGGAGCCAGAGCGGTGAAGTAGCAAGTCCCGTGCTCAAACCGAACGGCGCAGGATCAGGGAGCTACTGACCCGGCCGGCGGAAGGTCACCGTGGTACGCCCACCCAGCTGCGCCGGCCCAATAGCCCGTACTGGCGAGCCTTTGAGCGCATTTGCCAAGTCATTCTTGCCCTCCACACGCAGCGATCCGATCGCGGTCCGCTCGTGGCCGGGCGCCATGTCGATCTCGACCCCCCAGAGTGTGGTCCGAGCTCCGGCGTATCCGAATGACATCATCCGTGTCTCTCCGACACGCATGTCCCCGATCTGTCGGCCGTTCCAGAAGAGCTTGACCCCGTCCACCCTGAACTCCCAGGCGTCAGCCGGCTCGCCCTCCGCCTCACCGTCCTGGACCCGGTTGTTGCGGAGCTCGCGACCACGGAAGGCCACCGTGGAGTTCCCCGCCGCCCGTTCAAGCATAGGCGCGTCGCCCCCGAGGTGGGTCAGCAACCAGCCGGCACCGTTGACACCCAGCGGGGATTCCGCTGCGATCGCCTGCCAGGTGACCAGTACCGGCCGGTCGGCATCCTTGGCCCGGTCCATCTGCCGCCCGTCCACCTGCACCGACGCGTACCGACCGATGCACAGCACGGCAGGGACCCATGCCTGGAAGCGGGGCTCATCCTGCACGACCCGCTGAAGCATCGGGGGGAGGCCTTCGACCTGCGCGGCGGTCCGGGCCACGCCCCCCTTGGGGAGGAACTTCGGCGCCAGCTCGGGATCGGTGAGGTACCAGACACAGAAGCCACCGCGGGCCTCATCGAGCACCCAGACACTCCCGCCGTCCTGAGCGCGAAGCGGAAGGAGGGGCACGGCGAGGAGCGTGAGGGGGACGAGCGCGCGCCGGAACGTGATCACGGTCTCTCCTTGCGGGCCGCCTCGATGGCGGCACCAAGCTGAACGTAACTCTGGGGGTCGAGCGCCGCGAAGGCGGGGTCCACATGGCGCACCTGCCCATCGCGTCCGATCACCACCACTACGCGACGCGCCCGCGTGCCGTTGGCGGCACCGTAGGCCCGCGCCACACGCATGTCCGGGTCGCTGAGCAGTTTGAAGGGCAGGTCGAGTTCCCGGGCAAAACGGACATGGGTCGTCAGCGAGTCGCTCGAGATTCCCGCCAGCACCACCCCATCACCGAACATCGTGCCCGCCCGTTCCGCGAAGGCACGCCACTCCGCGGTGCATCCAGGGGTGAAGTCACCAGGATAGAACGCCAGGACCACCACGCGCCCAAGTTCCTTGGCGAGGGTGAAGGGCTGGTCCGCGGGTCCGATGCCGTCGCGGGTGGCATAGGGGAGCACCACCGCCGGCGCGGGCCGACCGACCCGCGCCTCATCGGCGAGGCGCAACCGGACCGAGACCGGGCGATCCTGCGCGGCCAGCGGGGCCGCGACGACCAGCAGTGCGGTCACCATCTGCATCATTCTCATCGGGTCACCACCTTCGCCAATTCGGCTGCAATTGCTTGTGCCCCCCCCGAACCGGTGTAGCGCACCGTTCCCGTGGCATCGATGATCACGACGTACGAGGTGGTCGGGGCACCGAACGCGCGCACCGCGATGCCGCGCTCGTCATAGAGGGTGCGATAGGGCGGCTGCTCGCGCGCCACCCACCGCTCGACTCGCGTGCGCGACTCGTTGACCGTCACGTTCACGCCATAGAAGTCCACTTGTTCCTTGAACCGGGCATGCGCCGTGCGCATCCGCGGCAGCAACTCGTCACACACCGAGCACCAGGTGGCCCAGAACTCGATCACCGCCGGCCGCCCGGTCGCAGCGGCGTCGATGGTGACGTCACCGCCCTCAAGCGCCGCCACCGTGATGGGTGGTGCCTTCATGCCTGGGGTGGGGGCCTGTGCCGGGAGTGGCATGCTGCCCAGCACCAGTGCCCCCCCCAGGAAGATCATGCGTGCGTTCACCACACCTGTCCCATCTTGAAGAAGTAGTACGCCGACATCGCAAGGATCAATGCGCCGCCGAGGCGTTTGACGATCAGGGTCCACTGCCCCGCCCGCGGCATCGCGGCCACCGTGCCGGCCGAGAGACCAACGGCGACGAGGAGCGCGGTCATCCCCAGCGAGAAGACGAACAAGTAGGCGAAACCCCACACCGCGCTCTGCGTCCCCGCGACGAACGTCAGCACCGCGGCGAACGCCGGGGCCCCACAGGGTGCGGCGACGAGGCCGGACGTGGCACCGAGCAGGAACACCGTGCCCGGGCGGTCACCCCCGAGTTGCCCTGCCCACGAGAGCAACCGGGCCGGGGCGTTCACGGGAATCACGTCGAGCATCGCGAGACCGGCCACCTGCAGCAACACACCGAAGGTGAAGAAGGCCCACGGGTTGGCGGAGATGGTGCCGAAGAGCGTGCCAGTCAGTCCGGCGATGAGTCCGAGCGTCGCGTAGACCGTGGCCAACCCGACGACATAGCACGCGGTCAGCAACGCCGTGCGACCGCGGGATCGGCCACGCGCCGCGGTGCCGCCGAGAATTCCTGCCGTGATGGGAATCATCGGGTAGACGCAGGGCGTGAGTGAGGTGGCAACACCGGCGGCGAAGAGCAGTGCGAGCGAGCGCACGGGCTGCTCGACGAGGGACCCGGCGAGCGGGTCAGCCCACATGCACGCCGTACCGCCGCGCGACATAGTCATCGAGGATCACCAGAAACTCCTCGACGATCGCGTCGCCGCGCAACGTCGTGTGCAACTTGCCATCCACGAACACCGGGGCGACGGGCTCCTCGAACGTGCCCGGCAACGAGATGCCGAGGTCGGCATGCTTCGATTCACCAGGACCGTTCACGACACACCCCATGACCGCCACCTTGAGCTCTTCCACGCCGGCGTGCGTCTCCCGCCACCCGATCATGCGCTCGCGTAGGTAATCCTGGATTTCCTCGGCCATCGACTGGAAGAAGGTGCTCGTCGTGCGGCCACACCCGGGACACGAGGTGACCTGCGGCGTGAAGGCCCGCAGCCCCAGTGATTGCAGCACCTGCTGCGCGACACGAACTTCCTCGGCGCGATCACCCCCAGGCTGCGGCGTGAGCGAGACCCGGATCGTGTCGCCGATCCCGTCCTGCAGCAGGATGCCGAGTCCGAGCGCGCTGGCCACGATCCCCTTCATCCCGAGTCCGGCCTCCGTCAACCCGAGATGCAGCGGAAGATCGGTCCGCGCGGCAAGGAGCCGGTAGACGTCGACCAGATCCTGCACATTGCTGACCTTGGCGGAAAGCACGATGCGGTCATGCGGGAGGCCAATCGCCTCGGCCTGTGCGGCAGAGCGTACTGCCGATTCCACCATCGCGGACAGCATCACATCGCGCGCCTCGCGTGGCGTCGCCGACGCGGCGTTCTCGTCCATCATCGAGGTGAGCAGGGCCTGATCGAGTGAGCCCCAATTCACCCCGATCCGCACCGGCTTGTCGTTGGCGATTGCCACCTCGACAATCGCGCGGAAGTGCTCGTCATGCCGCTTGCCACCGACGTTGCCCGGGTTGATCCGGTACTTGGCAAGGGCGCGCGCGCACTCGGGATGCCGGGTGAGGAGGAGGTGCCCGTTGTAATGGAAATCGCCGACGATCGGGACACTGACTCCGACCTTGGCGAGCCCAGCAACGATCGCGGGAACGGCCGCCGCCGCATCGTCGTTGTTGACGGTGACGCGAACGATCTCACTGCCCGCGCGCGCGAGCTCGGCGACCTGATGGATCGTCGCCGGTATGTTCGCGGTGTCGGTGTTGGTCATGGACTGCACCACCACCGGGTGGGACGACCCGACGGCCACGCCGCCCACCAGCACGGTCGGCGTCTGCCGCCGGGTAATCAATGCCACGCGATGTGCCTCAGGCGAGGCCGAGTTGGGAGGTAAAACGGTCCCACTCGGTCGGCGTGACCGAACCGTCCAACCGCAGCGGTTCCAACGCCGCCATGATTTCAGCCCGCGTCCCGCCGATCTGGCGATCGCGCAGTTCCTGAATCATCCGCGAGAACTTGTGCTCGTATTCATCGGCCGCGAGCTCACCGCTCTTGCGCATCGACGAGACCTTGAGCAACTCCGCTGCAGCGCGGGCGGGGGGGATCGGGGTCAGCTTGTTGTCGGACATCGGGGCTCCGGGTGGAGGGGTTGGCGACAAAGATACACGACTATGGTGTCTGCGTGATGGTGTACAGCCACTCGCCACTGTCGGCATCTGCATCGAGTGACGACACCGGTATGGAGAGGCTTGGTCCGACCTTCGTGAAGTCGGTCCGGCCGTACAGCACCAACGTCGAGGACGGTGTCAGCAGCCAGAGGCCATACCCGCGAACCTGTTGTCCGGTCCCCGGCGCGATACAGGGGCAGGCGACCGCGGTCTGCCGAATCGGGAAGTCCATGACTGCCGAAATGCTCACGTTGCGCAGGACGGGGTCGAAGTAGCGTCGCCCATCAGACAGTGTTGCCCGGACCACGAATTCCTCCCCGCCCTTCGGTGCTTGCAGCGTCGGGAAGGTGTCACTGACCAACTCCCCCAACGTGACGCCGGCGTCGGTCGGTGGAATCAGGGCCCAACCAATCTGGACCGGACGATCGTTTGGCACCGACAGCTCGAGCACCCCCCCTGCTGGGAGTTGGGCCCGGCTGTTTCCGTCCAGCAGTATTTCGACGGAATACGCCAGGCGACTCCGCACCAGCACGACGGCGGTCTTGTCCGGGGGCGGCAGGACCACAACCTTCGCAGTGTCGCTCCGCCCTTCGGAGGTCGCGATGACCGCCGTGATGCCAATGTTCAAGCCGAAGACGGAGCCGGTTGGTGACACTTGTGCCACGATCGGGTTGACCGAGCGCCACTCGACCAAGCGGTCGGTCAGGACACCACCGCTGCCGTCCTCGACTCGGGCCGTGACGATTCGGGTGGAGTCCTCCTGCATCGCCAGGCTGTCCGGGGTGACGACGACCCGAGCCACGGTCGGCGGAGTGACGGTGACCTGGGCGGTCCCCACCTTTCCCTCGACCGTTGCAGTCACCGCGACCGGACCACCAGCCGCCACCGCCACGATGTTGCCAGTTTGCGACACGGTCACCACAGCGTTGTTGGCAGACTCCCAAGACACAGGCGTCGTGAGTGTGTCACCCTGCACGCCAATCACCACGGCGATGAGTGCACCTTGCCCACCGCGCTCGATGCTCACGGTCGCTGGGGTGACCACTACTCGGTCCACCGTGGCCGGTGGAGGAGGCGGGGGCGGTGGAGGTGGGGTTGGATTGGTCCCGGAGCCATCACCACAGGCACCCAGCACGAGCGCGCCGGCCGCCGCCACGAATAAGCGCTTCATCACGATGTCCTTACGCGACCCGCCCGCCGAGGGATGTTCCCTCGGCGGGCGGGGTGCCGTGCATTGGTAGCGTGATCAGCGCGGCGTGCGGGGCGTGCCCGGAGCCGGATACTCGGTGATCACCTTGACCTGATTCGGCTCAGCCTTCACCGTGTTCAGGATGTAGTCGTAGTCGTAGTCGCCCGGGTTCGGAGAGTCGGGGAAGCCGAGCCCGGCGAATGCCGCCTCTTCCGCCACGACGATCCGATCGACAATCCAGCCGCGGTGGTCGTTGTCGACGCCATCGGTGGTGCGGAAACGGAAGACCAGGCGCCCAGTCTGCCCCTTGACCGCATTCATCGAGAGGAATGCGCTGAGATAGGCCGGATCGTTGTCGATCTGGTCATCATCGCCAGTCAGAATCCCGAGGAACGTCTCATCATTCGTGCCCGACTCGCGGAAGAGGACTTCCATCCGGTCGTAGCTCGTGCACCCGCATTCAGTCTCCCACGTGGTACGGAAGCCAAGCAGCGGACTGTCAGCACCAACCGGGATCATGAATTCGGGCGAGACCAGATCGCCCTCGTTGTCGTCGAAATCGAAGTCGCCATGAATCGGTGAGCCGTACCACCAAGCCCGGCTACCCTGATCGGGCGCGGGGAGGCACTCGGTGTCATAGTCGCCCGCAGCGAGCGGATCAGCATAGTCGCGCTCGGGATCGCCGAGTTGATTGCAGATGCCGACGAGGGTGCTGTTGTTCCAGAGGCCGTCCGCGCTCCAGCCGGTCGGGTCCTCGGCATCGTCAGCGAAGTAGATCCCCTTGATGTAGGTCACGTTGACCTTGACCGGGGAGTTCCGAGTGCCGGGAACGCGCACCGTGTAGCTCGCGCGGTAGACACCGTCAGGCAGGTTGTTCGGCAGGATCCGACCGTCGATGTTCGCGCTCAGCCCGGTGATGCGGAAAGAGACGTCGAACCAACCGACGACACCACCCTCGTGCATGACCGGCGAGAGCTGAATGCCGGTGTACGGAATGAGGGCGGCCTGGTTGAAGGCGATGATGCGGCGCGGCGCCGGCAACGGCCCGGCACTCTGGGCCTGAACGAACGTCATCGAGCCAGGCGTCAGCTTCAGTTCGAGGACATCACTCGAATTTTCCTGGCTGGGCGCGGTAACCGAAGGCTGCTCGGTTTCGGAGGCACACGCCCCGACAACAAGGGCGGCGGCGAACGCCGACCACAGACGGCGCGAGAACGAACGGGTCAGATCCACGGGTACCCTCCAGCAAGGGGATGGGGCGGCAGAGATCGCCCCATGTCGCAATTTACGAGATCAAAGTCCTTCGGGATTCCGTACAAGATCATACATATGCCTCACTTAGGCAAGATGCGGGCCTCTCCACCGCCTACTCCACCCGCTTCCGCCCCTCGACCTCGCAGCCGGTCTGCCGGTTCGAGTCGGCCAACCCGCTGATCCTCCACCCTTCCCCGGTCCGGACCACCAGGAAGGCGTTGACGCCACAGTGGGAGAAGCGCTCCCCCAGATGGAAGGTGAAGAAGGTCCAGACCGAGGCCATCCCCGCATCTTCCCGAATCTCGACGTCGTAGATCTGCTCGTCCCAGGGCGCCCCCGGGCGGCCAACCGCCCCGACGAACTGATCCAGGGTGGTATACCCATGCGCCCGCCCGGGTGCCGGCGGGCGGGAGAACTGCGCCCCCGGAACGAAGGCCGAGCGGACCATGGCAGAGTCGTGGGCACGCATCCCGTCGAACATCGCCTTGATGGGCGCCATGATCGAATCGTGCAGGGCCTGGGCCGGATGATGGGCGGCGTGGGCGCCATGATCCTGGGCACCCAGCGGCGCGGCGGCGAAGAAGAACACGAGAAGGGCGGCGCGCATGGGTTAGACTCCGAGGCATGGAGAAGTTGTCAGTATCGGCACACTGCAAGGAGAATCGCACATGATGGACCTGACCGGCAAGGTGGCCCTGGTCACCGGCAGCACCAAGGGTATCGGACTCGCGACCGCCGAGGCGCTGGTGGCGGCCGGTGCGTCCGTTGTGGTGAGTTCCCGCACCCCGAGTGACGTCGAGGCGGTCGCTGCCCGTCTCGACGCCACCGCGAAGGGGCGCGTCGTCGGCATCGCCGCTGATGTCGGCGCGTACATGGACTGCGAACGGCTGATCGCCACCGCGGTCGCGGAACTCGGTCGGCTCGACATCCTCGTCAACAACGCAGGGCTCGGCATCTTCAAGTCGATCGAGACGATGACATGGGATGAGTGGCGGCTGCAAATGGACGTGAATGTCGGCGGCGTCTGGGCCTGTACCAAGGCGGCGATCCCCCACCTCAAGCACGCCGGGACCGGGTGGGTGATCAACATCGGTTCACTCGCCGGGCGCAACACCTTCGCCAACGGCACCGGCTACAATGCGAGCAAGTTCGCCCTGGTCGGCATGTCGGAAGCGATGATGCTCGACCTGCGCGACCATGGCATTCGGGTCTCGCTGATCATGCCGGGATCGGTCAATACCCATTTCAGCGGTTCGCCCGAGAGCACGCGTGGCTGGAAGCTTGAGCCGGAAGACTGCGCGCAGGCGGTGATGCAGTTGTTGAGTTATCCGGATGGGGCGTTGGTGAGCCGGATGGAGATGCGGCCGGCGGTGGTACGGAAGTCATAGGTCGTAGGTCGCAAGTCGTAAGAAGGTGAAACGTGAAAGGTGAAACGGAGAGAGGGCGACGTCCCCTCTCAATGTTTCACCTTTATTGTGTCCTAAGACCTACGACCTACGACCTACGACCTGAATGTCCGTCCACTTCCCCTGATGAAACCGCCACGTCGACAACGTCGCTCGCGCCAGGTGGCCAATCAGAATCGCCACCCAGACGTGAATCGGTTCGAGCGTGGCAAGTTGCTGCACCGTGAAGCAGATCCCCAGCGGTATCACGATCTGTGAAACGATCGAGATGTACAGCGGGCTCTTGGTGTCGCCCGTCCCTTGCAGGCCACCGGTGTAGGCGAGGGCCACGGCGATGAAGATTCCTGAGACACTCAGGATGCGCAGCAACTGCACGCCGAGCTCGACGGCCACGGCGTCGTCCATGCCGAAGATCGCGAGGAGCTGGCGTGGCAGCAGCAGGAAGACGAGGCCGATCGCTGCCGCTCCTCCCCCCGCGAAGCGCGCCGCGACGGCCACGCCCTCACGCGTGCGCTCCGGCTGCCCTGCCCCGAGGTTCTGGCCGGCCACCACGGCGGCGGCACCCATGAGCCCGACCGCCGTCCAGGTGATGAACGCAAAGAGCTGCGTGTACGACACGGCATAGGCCGCCTGCGCTGCCGCGCTCGCAGCGAGTGAGCCGATGAAGGCCAGCAGCAGCACGCCGCCCACGTTCATCGCGACACCCTGGATGCCGGCCGGCAAGCCGAAGCGGAAGAGCGAGCGAATCAAGTCCCAATCCGGGCGATAGCCCATCCCCTTCGGGAAGGCGACCACCCAGCCGCCGTGCCACAGGCGCCACAGGCCGTAGCCGCCGACCAGCATGGAGGCCGCGACCGTCCCCATCGCCGCCCCTGCCGTGCCGAACGCCGGGATCGGCCCGAGGCCGCGGATGAGCACGACGTTGAGCCCGACATTGAGGACCGTCATCACGATGCCGAGGGTCATCGGGGTGCGCGCGTCGCCGGCAGACCGGAGTGCCCCCCCCAGCATGTAGAAGAGCAACATGCCGGTGCTGAAGACAAACGAGATCCGCAGGTATGGCAGCGCCTCGGCTTGCACCGCAGGCGCGGCGTTGACGAACTCCAGCATCACGGGAGAGAGGACATAGCCCAGCGGCGCCATCACGCCCAGCGACAGTGCCAGTGCGACGAGAAACGCCTGATAGACGGCGCGGTCAGCGTTGAGGGAATCATTCGCACCGACGAACCGTGCGACCAGCACGCTCATCCCGGTGAACACCGACATGATGAAGGCGATCACCATGATCAACAGCTGGGTCGCCACCCCGATCGCGGCGTTGCCCGTGAAGCCGACATAATTGCCGACCATGACGTGATCGACCATCCCCTGGATCCCACCAAACACGTTGGTGAGCATCGTCGGCCACGCGAGCTTCCAGACGGCGGCAGAGAGAGGTCCTTCAACGATCGAACGATCGTACTTTCGGGCGGCGGCTGGGGTGGTCACGGCGGGGAATCTAGCCGGATCCCCGGCGTGCCCCCGCCGGCAGCCGTGGATACCGCACCGAGGTCAGGGCGTGACCTCGGTCGTCCACCGCGCCAACAAACGGGTCTCCGGATCGATTCGCAGCGCGCGCGGGCGCGCGGCGACCGGAATCGACAGCGTCGTCGTCTCGCCGGTCGTGAGCATCGTTCGGCCGAGGTGTCGACTGCCGTCGGCCAGCTCGAGCGCATACTCGACCGGGATCGTGAAGCGGTGCGTCGACGAGTCGGGAATCAATGACAGCGTGGCGACCCCTTCACGCGCGCCGGGGCCAACCACCGCGCGGAACGCGGGCATGCCGCCTTGCCGCAACCACTGATCGAAGAAGGGGCCGAGCGACTGACCGGAGGCCTCCTCCATCGCCCGCTGGAAGTCGGCAGTGGTGGCATGGGCGTTCATGTGTGCCGCGTAGTACGCCCGGATGCCCCGCCAGAAGGCGTCATCCCCCACGGTGACGCGCAGCATGTGCAGGACCCAAGCCCCCTTCTGGTAGGTCATGCCCGTGGTCACCTCGGACATCGGCGGCATCGGGTCGTGCACCACCCGGTAGTCGGGACGCTCGAGATAGAACTTCCGGATCGTCTCCCTGCTCTGCGCGAGCCCGACCACGAAGTCGTCACGTCCCCGCGCATGTTCGCGGTAGAGGAGGGTGAAGTAGGTCGCGAAGCCCTCGCTCAGCCAGACGTCCTCCCAGTCGCGCTCGGTCACCGCGTTTCCGAACCACTGGTGGGCCACCTCATGGATGATCACATTCTGCCAGTTGGTCGCCCGGGTGCCGCTCACCGACCGCTCGCCGTACAGGATGGCCGTGGCAGCCTCCATCCCGCCGCCTACCGTGGGGGCGACGATGTTGGCCAGCTTCTCGTACGCATACGGGCCCACGCGTCGGGCGAAAAAATCCATGGCGTCACAGGTTGGTTCCGCGAAGTCGTGGAAGCCCGCGTCGCGGTCCTGACGATAGACCCAGGTCTCGACCGCCACGCCCTGACACGTGCCGACGTGCTGCACCGCAAACTCGGCAACGCCCACCACGAACAACCACGGCGCGATCGGCACCGACTGCCGCCAGTGCGTGCGGCGCATCCCCCCCCCGAGGTCGGTCTCCTCGATGCGCAGGCCGTTGGAGACGACCTGATACCGTGACGGCGCGGTGATCAGCATCTCGCTGGTGGCCTTGTCGCCGGGATGATCCACGGTCGGTAGCCAGTGGCGCACGAGGTTTGGCCAGTTGTCGCTGAAGATGGTGCGATCGCCGTACTTGTTGGGGCCGAAGCGGAGCGCCGCAGCCGGGACGCCTCGATAGGCCACCTGCACGTGGACCAGTTCGCCGGGCCGGGTCGGGCGGCCGAGTTCAACGCGCAGCGCATCGTCTGCATGATGATAGGCAACCGACCGATCGCCAGTCCGGACGTCCGTGACCACCATGCCCCGCCCTTCTCGCTGGGCCGAGGCGTTCACGAGGTCGAGGCGGAGGGTCGAATCGCCTCCCACCAAGTAACGGGCGGAAATGGTTGCCTCCGCGCGCAGCGTGTCGTCCTGATCGCTCATCAGGAGCTCGAAGCGGTAGTGCTCGATGTCGATGCGCGGATCGGGGCGCTGGGCGCTGGCCGTCCCGGCGAAGATCACGAGCGCCAGCATGAGGGGATACAGCACGGCACACCTCCGGGGTGGGGGCAGCGGGGATTCGCGCCGCGAACGGCGAGCGGCGAACGGCGAACCGCGCGCGGCGCAGTGGGAGACACCCCCGATAGCGCAACGGCGACCGGGAGAAAGCTCCCGACCGCCGTTCGCTGTTCGCCGTTCGCGGCTCGCGGTCAGCCGCACTCGCTGAAGCCGCAGACATGACACTTCATGCATCCCTCGGCGTATTCGAGCTGCGAGCCGCAGTCCGGGCAGGCGCCGGTGAGGGTCTCATGCATGCCCCCCATCATCATCTGCTGGTCCTGCTGCGTCACCGGGACCGGCATGGTCGGCACGGGCTGTTCGGCCGTGGTCGTGAGCAGGTCCTGCTGGATCCCCTGGCGATCCGCCATGTAGCGCTCGAGGGCAATGCCGACCGCATCCGGGACGGAAAGCACCTTGTTGGCCCCCAGACCGATGGCACGATCGGAGGAAATCCCGCGCAACTGGCGGTAGACCTCCTTCATCGGAATCCCGGAGCGCAGCGCGAGCGAGACGAGGCGGCCGATCGCCTCGACATCGGCCATGAGCGCTCCGCCGGCCTTGCCGAGGGACATGAAGACCTCGAACGGCTGGCCCTTCTCGTCCTCGGTGATCGTGACGTACAGATCCCCCAGCGGGGTCTGCAGGCGCCGAGTCGCGCCGCGCAGCAGTTCCGGACGCGAACGCTTCTGGCGCCGCTGCAGGTTCTCGCTCTCGAGCTCGTGGACGACCTGCCGCAACCGGGCGATTTCGGCCTGTGCCTCGGCGAGCTCGCCGGCGGCGTCGGCCGCGATCATCCGCGCATCCTCGAGCGTCTCGGCCGACTCGGCCGCCTGCGAAAAGTTGAGGTCGGCGCGTGCCTCGGACCGCCCGGACTTCGTGGCGTCTTCCGCCACCTTCTTGGCGGTGGAGCCGGTCGAGAGCACCTGGAAGTCGCGCGAGCCGTCACGATACACCGTGACACCCTTGCAGCCGAGCTCGTAGGCCATCATGTAGATCTGCTCGACGTACGCCTCGGTGGCATCATTGGCGAAGTTGCAGGTCTTGCTGATCGCGGAGTCGTTGTACTCCTGGAAAGCGGCCTGCATCCGGATGTGGTATTCCGGCGCGATATGATTTGCGGTCACGAAGACCCGCTGCCACTTCGCCGGCACGCCCTCGAGGTTGATGTGGCCCTGCTCGGCGATGGTGCGCATCAGCTCTTCGCTGTACCACCCCTCGCGCTTGGCGATCGCGACGAACTCGTCGTTCACGTCGGGCATCAGCACGCCGGCCTGGTTGCGCATGAAGGCCACGGCGAAGAGCGGCTCGATGCCCGAGGAGCAGCTGGCAATGATCGAGATCGTGCCGGTCGGCGCCACGGTGGTGACGTTGCAATTGCGCAGCTTGCGCATCGGACGAATGCGCTCGCCGTTGGCATCGCGGGCACAGGTCGCATCCGGCCCCCAGATGCTGCGCTCCCACTCAGGGAAGACGCCACGGATCGTGGCCAGGCGTTCCGACTCGATCTTGGCCTCCTCGTCGACGAACTTCTGGAGTTCGCGACCGAGATTGACGGCTTCGTCGGAATCGTAGGGGATGCCAAGCTTGATGAGCAGATCCGCCAGCCCCATCACCCCGAGCCCGATGCGGCGGATCCGCTGCGCGAGGTCGGTGATGTCCTTGAGCGGATAGTGGTTCGCGTCGATCACGTTCTCGAGGAAGTGCGTGGTGAGGTGCACCACCTGCCGGAGATGATCCCAATCGATCTGCCCGTCCTTGACGAACAGCCCGAGGTTGATCGAGCCGAGGTTGCAGACGTCGTAGGCAAGCAACGGCTGCTCGCCGCAGGGATTGGTCGCCTCGTACGCGCCCAGGTGCGGTACCGGATTGAAATGGTTGGCGCGATCGATGAAGAAGATGCCTGGTTCGCCGGTCTTCCAGGCGCCATGGATGATCTTCTGCCAGACCTCGCGGGCGTCGAGCTGCCCGACCACACGATGGTTGCGCGGGTCGATCAGATCGTACGACTCCCCCGCCGCGAGCGATGCCATGAAGGCGTCGGTGACGCCGACCGAGATGTTGAAGTTCGTGATCTTGGTCGTGTCGTCCTTGCAGGCGATGAAGTCGAGGATGTCCGGATGGTCCACCCGGAGGATCCCCATGTTCGCGCCGCGGCGCGTACCGCCCTGCTTGACGACGTCCGTCGAGGCGTCGTACAGCGACATGAACGAGATCGGGCCGCTGGCCACGCCCATGGTGGAGCGGACGATGTCGTTCTTCGACCGCAAGCGCGAGAAGGAGAAGCCGGTGCCCCCCCCTGATTGATGGACGAGCGCCATCGCCCGCAGGGTGTCGTAGATCCCCGACTGCCCGTTGGAGAGGGTGTCATCCACCGGGAGCACGAAGCACGCCGACAGCTGCCCCAGCGGGCGGCCGGCGTTCATCAGCGTGGGCGAGTTCGGCATGAACAGCCGCTTCGCCATGACGTCGTAGAACGCCTCGGCGAGCGCCCCGACCGCGCCCGGGGAGGCCCCATAGCTCGCATCGGGGGCGGCGATGGTGGTGGCAACTCGCCAGAAAAGATCCTCCGCGTACTCGGCGGGCTGGCCGGTATCGTCCTTGAGGAGGTAGCGCTTTTCGAGCACGGTCTTGGCGTTGGGCGACAGATCAACTGCGCCCCGCGTCGGGGACGAATCCATGAAACCTCGCGAATGGTCTCGAAAGTGTGAGCAACGTCTGCTGCAGTGGAGCCCCGGGTCGGTCCGCACCAAAGGAGCGACGGGGGCGTAACCAAGGGAGAGCAAGCTACGGCCAGCAGCGGGAGGGAGCAACAGGGGAAAAATGTCAGATGGGGCGCACCGATGAAGAATCCACAGCACAAATCAGCCACATAGACACTTTTTCCACATTCATGGGACCACGGTCAGGCCTCGGCGCCGAACCACACGCTGTCCGTTGGCATTGATCACCAGTTCCAGCGCGTACTGACCGGGTTCCAGCTCGCCCAGACCAAGTTGTCGCCGAATCCGCAGGGGACCACCAGGAGTGGTGACCCGCTCACTCAGGGCGATCACCTGCGTCCGTCCACCGAGGAGTCGGCTGAGACCGGTTCGTTCCTTGGTCAGGCTCAAGGACACCTCGGCCCGCACCCCTGCCTGCAGGCCGTAGGCCTCTGCGTAGACCGTGAGGGTGTCACCCACGGGGTAGATCCCACCCGCATCGAGCCACGCCGTATCAGTCGGGGTCGCCTCCCAGGGGAGCGACACGCGCTCACGTCCCATCAGCAGGGCGGACGCCTCCAGGCGCCGGCCGCCGATCCTCGGGGCCACGATCGAGTCCACTGGATAGACCGCCCCGAGTTCGGGGCCGGCGTCCACCCCGTAGCGCACCTTGAGGGGGCCAGGTCGCACCGGCACTTCAACCCGCGCGGCCACCAGGCGGACGCCCTCACCGGGCATCGGCAGGTGCTGCACCGTGTCGAGTGTCGCGACGACGTTGCCATCCCGGGCGAGAAAGGAGGCCCGTACACGCACTGGCACCGAATGCTCGCCGCGGCGTGCCCCGATCTGGCGAAGGGAGTCGGCGTCTACCGCGTAGACGAGGTGGGCGAGCGGCTGCCCATCACGTTCGCCGGCGGCAAGCCATTGGGCGCGCCCGGTGAGGACCCCCGCATAGCTGCGCTCCCAGGCCGTCGTCTCTGTCGCGATGGTGATCGACGCGCGGCCCTGGAGCCGGACTTCCTCGGTCACCCAGTCCGCGGTGGCGGGCCCGGCCCGCACCATGCGCTGGACTCCGGGCAATTCATGGGCGCGCGCCTCGAGCTGCCAGAGCGGCACATCGAGTTGGATCGGGGTATCCACGGCACGAAAATCCTGCGGGTCGTCGTGCGCCACAAAATGGAGCACCATCGGACCCTCGGGACGATCATATCGCCACGACTCGTTGCCGAAGTTGCGCTTCTCCGGACGTCGCAGGTATTCGACTCGCGGCCACTCGATGCGCAGCGCGGGTGGTCCATGACGCAACCAGATCACGCCGCGATCGTCGAGCTCGCTGTCGCCACTTTGGTAGATCTCGAGTCCCCAGCGGTAGCGGCGCCGGAAGGGCGGCAGCCGGAAATCGCGGCGCGCCACATCCCAGCGGCGGAAGTGTTCGGCCAGACGGTCATCCGGGTCGCGCAGGTCGCGCGCCCCGAGCTGCGCCCAGTAGCGCTGCAACCACTCCGCCCGCGCCACCCCCTCACGCGCGTCGAATGCCTGCAAGTCCACGTCGCGCGCGATGGGTTCGAGGTCGCGCCGGTACATCGCCACGACCTCCCGGTCACGCGTCGCGGCGCCGGCGAAATAGGCGCGTGCCACCGCCTCGGGTGCGACGGCAGGGAGGAGCGCGAGCGTGCGCGCCAGTTCGAGCTGAATGAGGTCGCTGCGCGTGCCGAGCAGGAGGGAGCGCTGGAAGGCGCGACGGGCGGAGTCCGCCTCACCGACGAGGCGCTCCAGGCGACCGCGGATGAGGAGGAGTTCGGGATGCCATCCGATCGGCGAGGCGGTCGCCTCCCGAAGCGCCTCGAGCGCGGGCTGGATCGGCGCGTCGAGTCGCTGTTCGAGTGCGACCCGCGCGAACTCCACCAGCCCCGACACAAAGGTCGGATCCGCCGCGACGGCACGTGCGAACGCCCGACCGGCCCGGCGGTCTCGATCGAGACCGAGCATCGTCCAGAGCCCGCCGGCGAAGTCGGCCGCGCGATTGCGCGCGCGAGATTCTGCCATTCCCAGGCCGTACCATGGCCAGGGCCACTCGGGACGCAATTCGACCGCCCACTCGAACTCGCCGATCGCGTCATCGAGGTGGGCGCCCGGCCGAAGCTCTGCGAGCCGGAGCGCGAGCAATCCGAGCCGCAAGTGATGCATCGGGTTGTCGCGTTCCGCCCGGGCCAGCGCGATCCCCTGGGTCTCGAGCGCCAGCAATCCGGCCGTATCGACCGACACGGCGATCGAATCGCGCAACCGCTCCAGCGCGCGCCGCTCGCTCGGAGCTTGCGCCGCAACCTCCCCCCCCCACAACAGGAACAGGAGGAACGTCCCGCGCCGGAGCGTGCCGGTCCTCACCGTCCGATCACGAACGGCTGGCGGCGCACCGCTCGCGCCCCGTCAGTCGTATGCACCGTGACCTCGAGCACGTACTCCCCCGGACGCAACCGGGAGAGCGACACCTCGCGAGAGATCCCCGCGATCCCGCCGGGATGTCGCTGGTCGAAGCCCAGCGTGAGGTCGGGGGACCCACCCTCGGCAAGCACCCGTTCCGCCGCGTCGGAGATCGCGTCGCGTCCGGAAACCCGGATCACGGCGATGTCCACCCGGTAGTCCGTGCCGGTGGACAAGCCGAGGACTTCGAAATAGAGCTCGAGGGGCTCACGCGGCGTGAAGGTCCGACCGGGATGGATCCAGGCGGTATCACCGGTCGCCGTCCGCCATGGCAGGCGTACCTCCCGCGTCCCCAGGGCGAGATCCGACAGCGCCAACGTGGTACCCGTGGGCGCCGGCACGTTCACCCGCATGCGAGGAGAAATGATGCCCAGCCCATCGGCTTCGAGCGCCACGCGGACGCGATGGGTTCCCGGCGGCACGGGGATGGGCAAGCGCCCCAGCAGGCGATCCTGCGGGCGCAGTGCCGTGCCGGTGAGGAAGCCACGCGTCGTATCCACTGATGCCACCACGTCGCCCGCGGCGTTCGTGACCGCCGCGCGCATGCGCACCTGATACCCCACGCCACGGGGCGTGCGGATCGGCAGCAGCGCGCTCCCGGCGATGCTGAAGCCGACCTGGAGGACCGATTGGGGACCATCCTGCCCGATCGCCAGCACGGCCACGTCCGCGTCGAGCGGCAGTTCGTACTGCAACGCCCACTGCGGCGGCAACTCGTTGCTGTTGCGACCGATCGTGCGCTCGGCGAGCTGCAGTGCTTCCGCACCACCCTTGCCCTGTCGAACCATCTCGGCATAGACCGGGTGCGCCGGCGCCCGCGAGAGGAGCAGCTCCTGCGCAATCATCGAGACGAGTTCTGCCCCGTAGGTCTGAATTGGGGGGGGGAGCGAATCCAGCGACACCCCCTCTGGCACGTCCTCGGTGCGAAACATCCGGTACTGCGCCGTGAGCCCGAGAATGTCCAGGGCACTCTCGGCGAGCGTGAAGTCCCCGCCGCGCTCGCGCACGACGAAGTGATACAACAAGGCCTGGTCGTTCGGCGGACCGTAGCGCCACGTCTCGTTGGGCGGTGCACCGACGATGCGGAGGGTGGCCTCGACGTCCGGGCCGCCATGTCGACCCAGGGACGTGCGGATGGCCGGGCGGCCATGACGCACGTACACGCGCCCTCGGGCATCGAACGTCCCGGCCCAGTCGAGTGGGTCGGCCGGAGGCGGATCACGCCGCAGTCGATAGTGGCGACGGGCGAACTCGAAGCGACGATAGTGATCCCGCAGTCGGTCAGCGATGACCGGGAGCCCATCCGGGTCCTGCCGCTGCCACTCGCGACGCGCAATCTCTGGTCGTTCCTGTGGTGCGGCGGCATCGAGTTGTTCCAGCATCGAGTCGGCGAAGACCAGCATCAGGTCGCGACGGTAGGCCGCGAACACGGTACTGTCCGCGAGACCGAGGCCGCGGTACCACGAGCGCAGTCCGTCGCCACGGCCCAACATGAAGCGGACCCGCGCGAGCTCGAGGTGGGCTTCGGCCGACGCAGGCTCGGCGTCGACCAGGGCCTCGAGCTGCACGAGGGCACTATCGAGGATGCCTTCGTCGCGCTCCAGGCGTGCGCGGTCGAGGCGGATGGCGTGATGACGACTCGCGGGCAGCGGTGCGGCCAGCCGAGCGGCTTCGAGCGCC
Organism: Gemmatimonadota bacterium; assembly: GCA_011390645.1. Taxonomy (GTDB): domain Bacteria; phylum Gemmatimonadota; class Gemmatimonadetes; order Gemmatimonadales; family GWC2-71-9; genus Palsa-1233. The sequence continues at coordinate 3,153 of JAABRY010000021.1, read as the reverse complement.
ACGTCGCGAAGCGTTTCGTCACTGCTGCGCACCGCGGCGCCCAGGAGCTCGGAGAGCCCATGGTGCCACAGCGTGTCCGCTTGCGCGCCTCGGAGGAAGTGTTGCGCGACGCGCCGGTTGGGCTGGCCGCCGAAGACATCGGCGAGCCCGGTGACCAGCCCCGACGCCGACTGATGCTCGCCGAGGACCGCCGCGGCGATGCCATCCCAGGCCAGGGGCCAGTCCGGGCGCCGCTCGCTCACTTCCTCGTAGGCCGAGCGCGCCGCGCTGAAGGCCGCCGCGTTGCCATTCACCTGCGCGAGGCGATGCCAGACGGCGCCGAGGCGCATGAGGGTGACGTCGTCCATTTCCGCGCGCACGGCGGCCCGCAACGCCTGACGACGCTCGACCAGCTCGCCCGCATCCGTGATGGTCGCGAGCGTATCGCGGAAGGCCGCAAAGGCCCTCCGCGCATCGGGGGCCTGCGCGGCAAGCGGGGCGACCGCCAGACAGCACAACCCGGCGAGGAGACGCGCACGCCATTTCATGGGATCACCGTGAACGGCCGGGTTCGACGCACCTCACCGGAGACCCCCTCGACCCGCAGTACGACCTCGACTTCGTAGACGCCCGGCGTGAGGCGGTCGAGTGCCAGCACCCGGCTGACACGGGCCACCCCGCCGGGGTGTTCGGCGGCGAAGGTGACCCGCACGGCTGTCCCCCCCCCACCGAAGATCCGGCGGAAGATCCCCCCCCCGGGGCGACGCACGGCGATCTCGAGGCGGTAGGGGGCGAGCGGTGCCACGCCCGCGACCTCCACGAGCAACTCCATCAGGTCATCGGCGCGAAAGGCTGCCCGCGGGTTGAACCAGGCGGAGTCCGGCTCCGCCGATGGCGCCCACGCGAGCGGAATGCGCCGGGTGCCAAGTGCGAGGTCGGAGAGGGTGGGACGCGGAAGCCCCGGATCCATGACGCGGACCGTATCAGCCGCCGTCACGAACCCGCCTCGTCCCGTTTCCAACGCCGCGCGCATCACGAGTGGTCCTGCCGGCACTCGCAATGGGATGCGACCATACAGGTACTCACCGTCCGGGAGCGCCGTCGAGCGCTGGACCCGCACGGTGGTGTCGAGTGTCGCGACGGGCACCGCGTCGAGTGACAGGGCGCCGGCGCGCAGGCGCACCTCGTACGTCACCCCGTTCCCGTCCGGCTCCGCGACGAGCCCGGTCGTCGGTACGGCGAAGACCAGGTGCACGAGCGGGCCACCGTTCTCGGTGCCCACCGCGATCGCGTCGACGGTCCCGGGCACCACCGCGCTGAAGCGCAACGGCCAGCTGTCGGTCGTCGTGCCGAGGCGCATCCCGCGCCGGCCGATGGAGCGCTCTTCGGTGAGGAGGCCGGCGGCGCTGCCGCGCCCGGCGCCGAGGAGGCGTCGATAGCTTGGATCGAGTTGCTCCCGGGAGCGCATGACCCCTTCGAGGTGCTCGTACTCGCTCAGCATCTCATCGGTGCTGCGCATCGCGATCGTCGTCGCAAACCCGAGCACATCAAACGCGCTTTCGACCAGACGGAAATCCTGCACATCCTCCCGCGCCACGAAGTGAAGCACCAGATCATCGCCGTCGCGGCGGTACCGCCAGCTCTCGTTCGCCTCGACGCCTGCGGCAGTGTAACTCACGCGATCGTCGGGCGGGCCGTGGCGCACGTGGATGATCCCCCTGTCGTCGAGCTGATCCTGGTCCGAGCGGTACCGTTCCACGATATCATATTGCCGGCGCGTGGAGGTGAGGCGGTAGTTCCGCATGGCAAAATCCAGGCGGCGATAATGCTCGGCCAGCCGCTCGCCATCGCCGCGAAGCTGCGCCCGATCACGGACCGCCCAGAACTCGCGCACCAGCGCCTCCCGCGACGCAGGATCGGCCAGGTCGAAGGCCGCGAGCAGCGAATCCGGCATCACATAGGCGAGGTCATCCCGGTAGCGGGCGAGCGCGGTGCTGTCCGCGTGTCGCAACCCCCCGAACCAGAGATCATCGGCGGCGGGATCATCCGTCAGGAAGGCCGTGCGCGCCATTTCGAGCCGGACCACGGCATCGGAGGTGTCACGGGCCAGCAGCAGTCGGAAGGCCGCTGCGGACGAGTCGGGCGATCCCACCGCGCGTTCGATTCGGCCACGTGCGAGCAGAACGTCAGGATGCTGTCCTGCGGGCGTGCGGGCCGTGCGACGCAGCGCGGCCAGCGCGACCTCGGTCCGCACATTGGTGCGCTGGCGCAAGGCGGTATTGGCCAACTCCACGACTCCCACCACGAACGTCGGGTCGACCTCGGCGCTCTTGGCGAACGCATTGGCGGATCTCGTCAAGGCGTCGCGACCGAGCATCGTCTGCAGCCCTGAAATGAGGACAACTTCAGAATCGCCCACGCCGAGTTCCGCCAGGCCGAGCCCGTACCATCCCCATGGCCAGCGCGGCTGCAATTCCGTGGCCCACTGGAACTCGGAGGCGGCGTCATCATAGGCCTTGCGCGCGCCAAGTTCGCCGAGCCGCAGCGAAACGAGCCCCAGCCGCAGGTGCAGCATGGCGTCGTCCGGGGTCTGCCGCGCCCGCGCAATCAGCGCCGCCTCGCCCTCGCGCAACACGTAGCTGTCGGTCAATCCTGCCAGGGAATCCCGTACCTCGGTCAGCAGTCGCCGGTCCGCCGACGACTGGCCCGCGAGGGGGGCAGCGGCGCACACCACAAGGAGAAAGGACCACTGGAAGGCGCGACGATGGGGATGGATGGGCATCACCTCACAAATCTACGGCCACGCCCGCCGCGACGGAGTGTCACAGGGGCGACAGTGCCCGAAACGTATCTGGAAGGGGACGCCATGGTGCGCCGACCAATGCACAGCGATGCGTTGACGCCCCCGGAGGGGCTTCCTATCTTCCCGCACTCTTCCTGCACCCCTTCTCCCCTCTCTCCGGATCCCGATCACGTCTTCCACACGCGCCTCCGGCTACGCCCTCACCGACCGCGGACAGTCGCGTGAGCACAACGAGGACACGTTCCTCGTGGCGGACCTCACCACTGATCAGGTGGTGCGGGGGGCGAACCTCGTCGAGATCGAGGTCGGCTCGCGCGGCGCGCTCTACCTCGTCGCAGACGGGATGGGGGGTGCGGCCGCCGGGGAACTTG
>JAABRY010000020.1 GCA_011390645.1 Gemmatimonadota bacterium | reverse complement strand
CGGGGAACTGGCCAGCGAGATGGCGGCGGTGGCGATTCACGCCCACCTGCGGGAGCACTGGGCCGATGACCCGATCATCACCGAGCAGCGCTTCGCCCACCACCTCCGCGAGGCTGTCGAGGCAGCGAATGCGCTCCTCTATGCCTATGCGACCGATCATCCCGACGTGCGCGGCATGGGCACCACCGCCACCGTCGCCGGGGTGTGGGGTGACCACCTGCTGCTCGCCCAGATTGGCGATTCGCGGGGGTATCTGGTGCGCGATGGCGAGGCGCGCCAGCTCACCCGGGACCAATCCCTGACCCAGCGGCTGGTCGAGGTGGGTGAGCTGACCGAGGAGGAGGCCGCCGCCAGCGCCCGGCGCAACATCATCCTCCAGGCGCTCGGCCCGGACCCACGGGTGAGCGTGGACCTCTCGTGGCAGCAACTCCAGCGTGGCGACTTGCTGATCCTCTGCTCCGACGGCCTCTCGTCGGTGGTGCCCCGCCCCATGATCGCGGAGACGGCCCTGGCCGAGCCCGACCCTGCCGCTCTCTGCCGCAGGCTGGTGGACCTGGCGAACACGCACGGTGGTCCAGACAATATCACGGTGATCGCGGTCCGGTTCGACGGCGCTGCGCTGCCACAGCGCGCGGCCGGGGACGAACCAGGGTATCACGAATTCCATTCCACCGATGAACGCCCGGCGCTCCAGCCGACGGCTGCGTTCCCCGCCACCACTCCCCCGCCGCCACCGGCGCTGCGCCGCGGCTCGCCGACCGGCCTCGCGCTGCTCGTGGCGGGCATCGTCCTCGCGATCGTGGCATTGGTGCGCTGGCTGGCCTAGGCCGGCGTCACGCAGCCTGCAATCCGGGGCCCGCGCGCGCCGGTCACCCGCGGCACCGTGCCCGGTTGGCCATGCAGCGTCAACCACCCCAGCAGGGCGAATGCGACCGCCTCCTTGGCGGCGGCCGGAAAGAAGAGCTCATCGAAGCGCCGCAGGGTCATCCCCCCCCCAGCGAGTCGCGCGGCGAGGTCCGTCATCAGGACCGGATGCGCGGTCCCCCCCCCAGCGACCACCACCTCCGCGGCCGCCGGAAGATGCTCCATGATGAACGCGCCGACCGACTCGACCGTGAGCGCCAGCGCCGTGCGCACCCCGTCGGGCCCCGGTACCCGCGCGTGGAGGGCCTCGACCGCCGCCCGCCCGAATCGCTCCCGCCCCGTACTCCTCGGGGGAGGGCCGGCGAACCAGGGATCCGCCAGCCATTCCGCCAGCACCTCGGCATCCACCCGCCCGGCCGCTGCGAGGTGCCCATCACGGTCATAGGGAAGTGAGGG
>JAABRY010000198.1 GCA_011390645.1 Gemmatimonadota bacterium | reverse complement strand
GTCGGTAGGCGTTCTCGAGCACGATGATGGCGTCGTCGACCACGATCCCGATCGCGATCGTCAGTGCCAGCAGGGTGAAGTTGTTGATCGAGAAGCCGAGCGCAAACATCACGGCGAACACGGCCACCACCGACACGGGAATGGCGAGGGCGGGAATGAGGGTGGCGCGGAGGTTTCGCAGGAAGAGGAAGATGATCACCACGACCATCAGGCCGGCTTCGATCAGCGTGCGCTGCGCGTCGGAGATCGAGCGCTTGACGAAGATCGATTGATCGAATCCGATGTTGAGCGTGACGCCCGGCGGCAACGCAGCCTGGATCTCCGGCACCGCCGCGCGGATCGCGTCCGCCACCTCGATGATGTTGGCCTTGGACTGCCGGACGATCCCGACGCCGACGGCGGTGATCCCGTCGGCGCGGATGGCCGAGCGGTCGTTCTCTGCCCCGAGTTCGACGCGCGCCAGGTCATCCAGCTTGACCAGCGCGCCATTCTGATTGCTCACCACCAGGTCGGCAAATTCCTCGGGCGTCCTGAGCTCACCCAGGGAGCGGACGGTGAACTCGCGTTGCGTGGATTCGATCCGGCCCGCGGGGATCTCGACATTGCGGGTCCGGATCGCATTCGCGACATCCTGGACCGTGAGGCCACGGGCGGCCATCGCCGTCGGATCCAGCCAGACCCGCATCGCGAAGCGACGTTCCCCGAAGATGTTGGCCCGTGAAACGCCAGGCACCGTCTGCAACCGCTGCTTGACGATGCGGTCCGCGATGTCGGACAGCAGCAGCAGGTCGGGATTGTCCGACGTCAGCGACATGTAGAAGAACGGACGCGCATCGGCGTCCTGCTTGGCGACCACCGGTTCCTCGACGTCGAGTGGCAGGCGGCCGCGCACGCGGTTGACCTTGTCGCGCACGTCCTGCGCCGCCGACTCGATGTCACGGTCGAGCATGAACTCGAGGATGATGTTGCTGCGCTGTTCACCGCTGGTCGAGGTCAGCGTCCGCAAGCCTTCGACCGAAGACAGCTCCTCCTCGAGAATGTCGGTGACCGACGACTCCATGACCCGCGGATTGGCCCCACGCAACGAGGTTTCGACGGAAATGATCGGCGGGTCGATGTCGGGAAGTTCGCGGATCGTGAGGCGCTGGTAGCCGAGGATGCCGAACAGCACCAGCGCCAGCGACATCATCACGGCGAAGATCGGCCGCTTGATCGCGACCTCGGAGAGCTTCATCCTCCACCACCCTATCTTGAACGAGTCCGGGTCGCGCACCGACGTCCCGTCGGCCTACGCGTCCCCCCGCATTCGGTTTCATCCTGTCACACCGCTGGAGACCACACGTGGCCCCGAAGCTCACACCCCGCCAACAGGCCCAGCTCGCCTGGCTGGAGACCGTGTCCCAACGCCTCGACCGTGCGCACAAGATCATCGAAATGATGTCCACCCATCATGCCGACGAATCGCAGGTCCGCGGCCTGGGCCGCATGCTCGAGGAGATGAAGGCGCAGGGCTCCGGACTGGGCCTGACCGCCCTCTCCGATACGTTCGGCTACATGGGGACGTTGCTTCGCCGGGCGGGAGGCCACCAGATCAAGGTGCGCGGGCTGCGCGAGCTGCTGGCCGGGGCGAAGATCAATCTGGAGGGGGCCCTGAGGTCGGCCTCCACCCCTGAACCGGCGGCGGAGGACGAGGACCCCGGCGGCGCGGTCAGTCCTTGACGATCTTGTCCACCAACGGACCAGCCGTCAGCGTGATCATCGCCTGAATCACGACCCCAAGCATCAGGGTCACGAAGGTCAGCGCCCCGATCAGCACCCCGGCCCCGACCCCGGCCATCACCATTCCGAAGTAATACATCGCCTCTCCTCGTGGCTTGCGGCCGCCAGTGCGGCCAGTCGGGCAAAATATCGCCACCGGGCCATACCCGGCAACCACACCGATGGTCCAGCGCCCTTACGGGGCGAGGGGCACCTGCGCCCAGTCCCATCCCTCCAACCCCTTGGCATTCATGGCCTTGACCCGGGCCACCATCCCCGGGACCACCTCACGGAGCTGGGTTCGTGGCGCAGTGACCCGGCGGGTCCACCGCTCCGGCTCGTCAGCGGGACCCCAACTGACCAGATAGCCGGTGACATCACCCTCCGGACTCGGCCGCCAGGAGAGCTCGACCACCCCATCCGACGGAGCCGTCGCCGTCAGCCCGCCCAGCCGCGACGGACTCGAGGCGAGCAACATCAAGGTCGCCACGGTCGTCCGGCTCACTTCGGCGACGAGCTGATGGTTGATCGTCTCGAGCACATCGTGCGGCTGGTGATAATGCGGATTGCCGAGGACCGGGTAGGAACCGATCCCGCCGACGATATCGCCCCACGCCTCGTAGTAGGCTGCGGCGTCCGTGCTCTTGTAGTACAGCGCATCGTAGGTGATCAGGTCGGAGAACTGCATCGCCGCGGCGTGCTGGATATCGCGAATCCCCGGGTTCGAGTAGCGGATCGTGTTGTCGAGCCGGTGGTCGTTCGCGAAGCCGATCATATCGTTGTTGAGCGCCCCGACCACGCGCAGGGAATCGCGCACCGCCTGCCGCACCCACTCGCGACTGCCTTGCAACCCGGATTCCTCGCCCGTGAACGAGGCGAAGACGATGGTCGCCGCCTGCGGGTGCTGCGCCATCACCCGCGCGGCCTCAAGCAATGCTGCCGTGCCGGAGGTGTTGTCGTCGGCACCCGGTCCCTCGGCGCGTGAATCGAAGTGCGAGCTGACGATGTAGATCAGTTCGGGGTGTGTGGTCCCCGGGAGAATCGCGAGCACGTTGGCGGTGCTGTCGCCAGGGGCGCCACGCGGCGAGAAATACTGGCGCTGCACCTCGAGGCCGAAGCTCCGGTACGTGGAGTCGAGGTACGCGATCGCCCGCGCATTCCCCGGCTGCGAGAGGTGCTTCGAGCCGAAGGCGAAGAGATCGCGCGAATAGCGGAAGACATTGGGCACTTCCACCGCCGCCGTGACCTCACGCACCGCGTCCGCAATCGGCCGGAAGGTCGCCATCCCGCGCTCCCGCAGGGCGAGTTCGCCCGCGAGGTTGTCCGCAAGCCGCGCGCGCACGGTCGCAGGCGTGACCCGCTCGCTCAGGTCCATCAGGTACACCCCGCGCTCGGGCGACACCGTGTCGCCGTCGCGTTCGGCCACGATCAGGAGCCTCGTGCCGTCAGGGCTGGCGATCCATTCGTACTCCGGGGCGATCGTTCGCACGGTGTTGTTGTGGAAGAGCTTGGTGCGCGCACCCGTCAGCACATCGTAGTGATGCACCCGACGATGGCGTGCTTCCCCCATCACGGCAATGAGCGAGCGATCGTCGAGCCACTGCGGGAACAGGTCGTGCTGAATGTCGTGGGTAAGGCGTCGATCTGCCGTGCCATCGGTCCCGACCAGGTAGAGTTCCCAGTCGAATTGCGGCATGCGCTGGTACACGATCCACGTGCCGTCGGGTGAGAGCGAAGGCGCGTCGATCCGTTCGGTGGAACGGATGATCTCGAAGGGTTCGCCACCGGCAATCGGCATCGTGAGGAGACGGTGTGCCCCCCCCTCACGCTCGATCCAGGCGATGCGTGCTCCGTCGGCCGACACGGTTGGTGCGGCACCGTCGATGGTGCGGCGCTCGCCTGTCGTGACGTCCACGATGGCAAACCCCTGTGCCGCGCGGAAACCCGCCGGCCCGGTCGCAAGGCGCACCGGATTGCCGCCCGGGGTCTGCACGAGCAGGTAGCGGCCACCCGGCAACGCGAGGGGGTTGTGCTTGAAGCCCTCTGCGTTCGCGATCGGACCCTGCACCACGTATCCCCCGCCCTGCCGCGTGGCGCGGAGGATCTCGTTGCGCGTGGTTTCGCCCGAGGCCGCGGCCGTGATGAAAAGGGTGGACGCGTCGAGGCCGAAGGTGACGCCGGATGGCACCCAGCCATCGAGACCGGCAAGGGAGAGGTCACGGCCCGTTCCCAGGTCGCGCAGGGCGACGGTGCCTCGCCCCAGGTCGGCTGGCGGCAGCCACGCGACGACACGGTTGTCCGGCGCGATCGCCGCGTTGCCACCGGGCAGTTGGGCGACGACCGTGGCGGGCGTCGCGGTGCGCGCAATGCGTGTCACGCGAGCAGACCCCACACCGCTCTCCCAACTGAGCAACGTGCCGTCAGGCGAGAATGCGGGGCGCGCGCCATCAGCGGTCAGCTCGGTGGTACGATGCAACTCGCCGGTCCGCAGTGCGACCCGCTCGACGTACGTCAGCGAGTCGGCGCCATCAAGCAACACCTGCATCCCGCGCAGGGCAGCGGGATAGTCACCCTTCTCCCAGGCGAGGTCCGACGCACGCCACACGGCCTCGTTCGGCGACTGGGCAGCGAGGGCACACGGGAAGGCGAGGAGGCAGAGGAAACGGCGCATGAGGGACTCGCGGACGGTGAACGGTGAACGGTGAACGGTGAACGGTGAACGGTGAACCACTGGAAACTAAGCCGAGCAAACCTGACCCCGTTCCCCCGCGCGGCGTAGCCGCGCCCCCCTCACCCCTCGCCCGTTCACGGCACCCCAACCCCCGCTTCCCGTGCGCGCCGAGCATCGGCCGAGTCGG
>JAABRY010000197.1 GCA_011390645.1 Gemmatimonadota bacterium | reverse complement strand
CCCGCACCTGGCGACGCACCAACGACTCCACGTCGATCGAGTCGAGGTCGCGCTGCTGGCCGAGCATGCGCGCGAGGATGAGCGCCTTCCGCGCGACATCCATCCCGCTGAGGTCATCGCGTGGATCAGGCTCGGTCACGCCCCGCGCCAATGCATCTGCGACGGCGACGGAAAACGGCACCCCATCCTCGAGCGCGCTGAGCACCAGGCCCAGCGTCCCGGAGAGACATCCTTCAAGGCGCCGCACATGATCTCCGGTCGCCACCAACTGGTTCGCCGCGATGATGAAGGGGAGACCGGCTCCCACTGTCGCCTCGTGACGCAGGTGTCCCTCGCGTTGCGCGAGGGCATCGCGCAGGGCTGCGGTCTGCGCCCACGGGGCGGTGAGCGGGCGCTTGTTGGCGAGCACCACATCGAAGCCCGCCGCGGCCGCGCGCGTGAGCAGGGCGGTGGTGTCGTCGGCGGTCGCATCGACCAGGACCGGATGCAGCAGCGCGCGTCGTCCCAACGAGGCCACGGCGTCGGCCGGCGAGGAGCGACGCCCCAGCGGCAGATCGCCGACTGTCCCCCCCCCAGCCTTGTGGGCCAGCACCTGGCGGATCGCGCGCGCATCCAGCCCCTCGGGGACATCGAGCACGCCCTGGCGGTCGATCACCGCCACGAAGCGCAGCGACCGGAATCGCGCCGGGGTCGCGGCGACCAGTTCCAGCACCGCACGGCCGATCGTTCCCGCCCCCAGCAGCACGACGTCGCGTCCGCTCCGATTGCGAGGGCGTCCCCCCCCCTCCTTGGCGAGCTGGAAGGCGGCATGAATGCGCTGCAGCGCCGCCGGCACCGCCGCCTCCGCCATGGCCACCGAGATGTTGTGCTCGCCGGACCCCTGCGCGATCGCGACGACGTTCACCTCTGCCTCGGCGAGCGCCTCGAAGACCCGGGCCGCGATCCCCGGGTGGCCGGCCATCCCCAACCCGACGACCGCGACCAGCGCGATCCCTGCGCGCGCCGTGATCCCCTCGAGCTCGCCCGCCGCCAGCTCCGCCCGGAAGGTGTGTTCGAGCACCGCCACGGACTCGCGCGCTGAAGCTGCCGGAACCGTGAAGTCGATGGTGTACTCCGAGGAGGCTTGCGCGATCATCGAAACCGAGATGCCCGCCGCTTGCAGTGCGCCGAAGGTGCGTGCCGAGATCCCGGGGACCCCGAGGATGCCGCTCCCCGTCACCGTCACGAGTGCCAGCTCGCGGACGGCGGAGAGCGAGCGCACGGGGGGGGGACTCTTCTCGCGCCGGGGCGAGACTTCCGTGCCCACCGCACTCGGCTCCCCAAACGGTCGAACCCTGAGCGGCGTGCGGCGCCCGGCCAGCGGCAGCAACGCCCGGGGGTGCAAGACCTTCGCGCCGAAGTAGGCCAGTTCCGCCGCCTCGCGCGGATGCACGAGGGGAAGGAGCCGTGCGTCGGGGACCATGCGCGGATCGGCGGTGAGCAGCCCGGGCACATCCTTCCAGAGGGTGACTTCGGGCGCATCCAACGCGTAGCCGAGCAACGTGGCAGTGAGGTCGGAGCCCCCGCGGCCCAACGTGGCGGCTCCGCCATCCGGAGCGCGCCCGATGAATCCCGGGACCACCGGAATCGCACCACTCGCCAGCAGGGGTCGGAGATGATGGCGCGCGGCGCGGCGCGTCGCGGCAAGATCGGGCGTCGCGCCCCCGTACGGACCCTCGGTGTGGATGACCTCGACCGGATCGACCAGGCGGGCGTCTTCGCCACTTGCCGTCAACGCGGCCGCCACCAATCGGGCGCTCAGGCGCTCACCGCGCATCACCACGTGGTCCCGCACGCGCGCACTCGCTTCCCGCAGCACCGCGAGGCTGCGAGCGAGTTCTTCGAGATCATCACTCGCGGCGTCCACGTAGCGCAGCAACTCACGCTGGCGACGAGCGGGAAGCAGCTCCACGACCGTGTCGTGATACCGCTGCCGGAAGGTGGCGGTCAGCGCGAGTGCGCCGGCGGCATCGCCTCGTGTCGCGGCGTCCACGAGACGAAGGAGCATGTCCGTGACGCCCGCCAGTGCCGAGACGACGATGACGACTGGGCCCGGTTGGCTGCGGATGATGGTGACCGCATGACGGATGGCGCGCGCATCGGCGAGCGACGCGCCACCGAACTTGTGCACGCCTGGACGAGTGGGTTGGGGGGACATGCCCCGGACGCTACAGGGTCCTCCGTTGAAAGTCCACGGAGCCTCCCGCTAGCTTGCGTGCGGAGCGCAACGCCGGGACCCCCGGTCGCCCGCACTCCGATTCCCCGGCGATCCCCCCCGTCCGCCGACTACTCCGGAGGAGTTCCTCCCCGATGCGCATTGGAGTCCTGAAGGAAACCGCCGCCCGCGAACGTCGAGTTGCGCTGACACCGGATGCCGTTGTCCGGTTGATCAAGGGCGGCGACACGGTCGCGATCGAGTCCGGCGCAGGCCTGTCCGCTTTCCATGCCGACGCCGATTATATCGCCGCCGGCGCCACCATCGTCCCAGCCATGGATGCCGCCGATGTCGTCGTGACGGTCCGGCGCCCGGATCCCGCGGACGCCGCACGCGTCCCCGAGGGCACGGTCCTGGTGACCCTCATCGGCCCGGACGGACGCGATGCCCTGGAGGCGCTCGCTCGCCGTCGCGTCACGGTGCTTGCCCTGGAGAAGGTGCCGCGCATCACCCGCGCCCAATCGATGGATATCCTGTCCTCGCAAGCCACGGTGGCGGGCTATCAGGCGGTGCTGCTCGGGGCCGGGGTCATGCCGCGCTTCCTGCCGATGCTCACCACCGCCGCGGGTTCGATCACCCCTGGCAAAGTGCTCGTGCTCGGGGCCGGTGTCGCCGGGCTGCAGGCGATCGCCACGGCGCGTCGTCTCGGCGGCGTGGTGACCGGCTTCGATGTCCGTGCCGCCGCCGCCGAACAGGTGCTCTCGTTGGGCGCCAAGTTCCTCGCACCCGAGGCCGTTGCCGGCGATGCCGAGACCAAGGGTGGCTACGCGAAAGAACTTGCCGAGGAGCAGCAGCTCAAGGTGCTCGAGGCGGTTGGGGGGGCCATCGTGCAGTCGGACCTCGTCATCTCGACCGCCGCCATTCCGGGTCGACCTGCCCCACGATTGATCACCCGCGCGATGGTCGAGTCGATGAAGGCCGGCTCGGTGATCGTGGATGTCTCCGCGGAGACGGGTGGCAACTGCGAACTGACGAAACCGGGCGAGACGGTGGTGCATGGCGGCGTGACGATTCTCGGGCCGCTCAATCTGCCGAGCACGATGCCGATGCACGCGTCGCAGATGTTCTCGCGGAACGTCCAGACCCTCGTCGAGCACCTGCGCCACGAGGGCGCGGTGCGGATCGACCTCGAAGACGAGATCACCGGCGCGATGTGTGTCGCGCATGAGGGCGCCGTGCGCCAGCAGGGGGCTTCGTGAGCGAGAACATCATGATCGGGATCGCGATCTTCACGCTCGCGACCTTCCTCGGATTCGAGTTGATCCAACGGGTCCCACCTACACTCCACACGCCACTGATGTCGGGGTCGAATGCCATCAGCGGCATCACCGTCGTGGGAGCGCTGATCATCGCCGGTGGCGGATTCGGGTGGATCAGCACCGTCTTCGGGATTGGCGCCGTGGCCTTCGCGATGATGAACGTCGTCGGCGGCTACACGGTGACTGACCGGATGCTGTCGATGTTCAAGAAGGACGGGGAGGCCAAGTGATTCCCCACTTTCTTGCCCAACTGGGCTATCTGGTCGCCTCGGCCTTCTTCATCATTGGTCTCAAGCGTCTCGGCTCCCCCGCGACCGCCCCTTCGGGCAACAGCCTCTCCGCCAAGGGCATGGCGCTGGCCATCGTGATCACCCTGCTCGATGGCGGCATGCTGAGCTGGCTCGAGATCGCTGCCGGCATGATCATCGGCTCCGGGATCGGCCTCTGGATGGCGAAGACCGTCCAGATGACATCGATGCCCCAGATGGTCGCCCTGCTGAACGGTTTCGGTGGTGCGGCCTCTGTCCTCGTGGCCGGCGCCGAGCTGCTCAAGGCGGAACTCGGGGGCGACGTGATTCCGGTCGAAACCGGTATCACCATCCAACTCTCGTTGATGATCGGCTCGATCACCTTCACCGGGTCGCTGATTGCCTGGGCCAAGTTGCAGGAGGTCATGACCGGCAAGCCGATCACGTACGCCGGCCAGCAGATCGTCTCCTCACTGCTTGCGTTGGCGCTGCTGGGGCTTGCCGGCTACCAGGTCTTCACGCCCGACGCCGCGCTCGGCCCGTTCTACGGCGTGCTGGCGATTGCCCTCCTCCTCGGCGTGCTCTTGGTGATCCCGATCGGCGGGGCCGATATGCCCGTCGTGATCGCCCTCCTCAACTCGTACTCCGGCCTCGCGGCCGCGATGACCGGGTTCGTCATCAACAATCAGGTGCTCATCGTGGCCGGTGCGCTGGTCGGCTCGAGCGGTATCATCCTCACCCGGATCATGTGCAAGGCGATGAACCGCTCCCTCGCCAACGTGCTCTTCGGTGCGTTTGGTGCGGCGACGGCAAGCGGTGGGGGGGCCAAGAGCGCCGCGGGCCTGACCGTCCGAAGCGTGAGCCCGGAGGACGCGGCGGTTCAGCTGGCCTATGCGCAGAGCGTGATCGTGGTGCCCGGATACGGCCTCGCGGTGGCGCAAGCGCAGCATGTC
>JAABRY010000196.1 GCA_011390645.1 Gemmatimonadota bacterium | reverse complement strand
GAGCGGTTCGAACAGGAGACGGGCCGGGATCCCCTCAGCCTGACCGATCCGGCCTCGGATGTGGAGTGGCGGCGCTTCCGGTGGCGGATGGTCACCGAGACCGTCCAGGCGATCGCACGGGCCGTCCGGGCCCAGGGCAAGGCCATCTCGGCCGCGGTCTTCCCGACCCCCGCGATCGCGAGGGCCCTGGTTCGGCAGGAGTGGGATCGCTGGCCGCTCGATATCGTGTTCCCCATGGTCTACCATGGCTTCTACCGCGAGCCGGTCGAGTGGATCGAAGACGCCACGGCCGAGGGGGTGGCCGAGCTGCCATCCGCGGTCCCGCTCGTGGCCGGGGTGTATCTCCCCGACCTGACTCCCGCCACCCTCGGAAACGCTATGCGAGCCGCCCGGCGGGGCGGGGCGAGCGGGGTGGCCTTCTTCGAGCTTGGTGGCCTGCGCGATGAGCACCTCGAAGTGGTGCGTCAGGTCCTCACGGACCGCGAACCAGCTTGAGGTGATGGCCTCTAACCCTTGAAATGAAGGGTACATAGCGGCATATTCGTGCCATGAAGATTGTGAGCCTCACGTGATTCGCGTCACCGGCGTCGTTGAAGGGTCAATGGGAGAAGAACTCGGTCTTGCGCCCGGCACGGAACTCGTGTCCATCGGCGGCGAGGAGCTCGAGGATTTTCTCGACTGGGAGTACCACACCGCGGAGGAGCAGTTCACGCTGGTCTTCCGCCAGCCCGGCGACGACGCGGAGTACGAGGTCGAGGTCGAGCGTGACCTCGCCGAACCGATGGGCGTGGCGATCGAGCCGGTGCGCATCAGGAGATGTGCCAACCGGTGCGACTTCTGCTTCGTGGACGGCAACCCCGATGGCGTGCGTCAGGTGCTCTACATCCGGGATGACGACTACCGCCTCTCGTTCCGGTACGGCAACTTCGCGACGCTGACCAACCTGAAGCAGCACGACACCGATCGGATCATCCGCTATCGGCTCTCGCCGCTCTACGTGTCCGTGCATGCGACCGATCCGACGATTCGTCGATGGGTGCTGCGCAATCCGCAGGCACCGGAGATCATCCCGCAGTTGCGGGAGTTCGCCGATCACGGCATCGAGTTCCACACGCAGATCGTGATGGCGCCCGAGATGAACGACGGCGAGGTGCTTCGCCAGACACTGGAAGACCTCTGGAACTTCGGTCCCGAAGTGCTCTCGGTCTCAGTCGTGCCGGTCGGCCTCACGGAGTATTCAAAGCACCACCTGGTCCGCGAGCCCAACGAGGAAGAGTGCCGTCGGGCCGTCGAGTTGACGGAAGCCGCCGCCGCGCGTGCGCGGGTGGAGCGTGGCATCGTGTGGGCACAGGGTGCGGACGAGCTGTATCTGCGTGCAGGCCTGCCGCTTCCATCGGCCGAGGCATACGGTTCGTTCGATCAGGTCGAGAACGGCGTCGGATCTGTGCGCTGGCTGCAGCAGCAGGTGGCGGAAGGGGCACCCGCGCTCTCCGGCTGGGCGGGGCGGCGGATCGCTGTGGTGACAGGGATGTCGATGGGGCCGTTGATGCCCATGGTGCTCGAGCCCCTCGCGCGTGCCACTGGGGCGACCTTCGAGCTGGTCACCGTCGAGAACGACATTTTCGGTAGCAGTGTCACGACGGCGGGCCTTCTCAGCGGAGGCGCGATGCGCGATGCCCTGCAGCACCTTCAGGGAGTGGACCTCGCGCTCCTCCCGGGCGAGTCCATCAACGATGGCGGCCTCTTCATTGATTCACTCCCCTTCGAGGCGCTGGCCGCCGAGGTCCCGATGCCGGTGCGCCTGTCCAAGACATTCGTTGACGCCCTGACCGAACCGTTGGTCGCATGAGCAAGCCCACCGTTGCCATCGTCGGTCGTCCGAACGTCGGGAAGTCCACGCTCTTCAATCGTCTGGTCGGTGGCCGCAATGCCATCGTCTCCGATCAGGCCGGCACCACGCGTGATCGCCACTTCGGCGACGCGAGCTGGAACGGAGTGGACTTCTGGCTGGTCGACACCGGCGGCCTGGTGCCCGATTCCCAGGAGACGATGGACAAGGCAATTCGTGCCCAGGTCGACCGCGCGGTGGCGGAAGCCGATCTCGTGCTCTTCCTGGCGGACGGGCGCGACGGCCTGAATCCGGTGGACGCCGACATCGCGCGCCGCCTGCGCCAGTCCACGCGCCCGGTCATCCTTGCGGTCAACAAGCTCGACGAGCTGCATACCCGCGATGCGCGACACGCCTTCCATGAGCTCGGGCTGGGCGAGCCATACCCGGTCTCCGCGCAGTCGGGGCAGGGGACTGGCGACCTGCTGGACCAGCTCGTGGAGCGGCTCCCCGCGCATGAAGATGTCTCCGAAGAAGATCGCATTCGGGTGGCCGTGGTTGGGCGCCCCAATGCCGGCAAGTCGTCGCTCGTCAACAAACTGCTCGGCGAGGAACGCCTGGTGGTGACGCCGATCGCCGGCACCACGCGTGACGCGATCGACTCCAATCTCTCCTACCACGGCAAGACGCTCACCTTCGTGGACACCGCCGGCCTGCGTCGCAAGGCGAAGGTCGACGAGGCGCTTGAGTTCTACAGCACCATGCGCACCGAGCGCGCCATTGAGCGCGCTGACGTCTGCGTGCTCGTGGTGGACGCCGAGCGCGGACTGCACAATCAGGACCTGCGCATTGCGACGCGCGCGTGGGATGCCGGCTGTGCGTTGATCATCGTCGTCAACAAGTGGGACCTGATCGAGGAGAAGGATGCCAACACCGCCAAGCGCGGCGAGGCCGAGCTGATCAAGAAGGCACCCTTCCTCGAGTTTGTCCCGTTCGTCTATACCTCCGCGACCTCCGGGCAGCGTGTGCGCAAGGTGCTGGATCTCGTGATCGAGGTGGCGGCGGCCCGCGAGGTGCGCGTGCCTACGGCTCGCGTGAACGAGATCCTGCGTGAGCTGGTGGATCGCAACGCACCGCCCCAAGCCGCCGGTGAAGCGGTGAAGCTGCTGTACGCCTCGCAGATCGGCACGGCGCCACCCACGTTCGCCATTATCACCAACCGGCCCGACGCCATCCACGAGTCGTATGAGCGCTTCCTGATCCGCGGCTTCCGGAAGGCCTGGGACTTCAAGGGATCCCCGCTGCGGCTCAAGTTCAATCGCCGGGGCAGCAAGGCGTGACGATCGCCCTCGCGGTGCTCGCGTCGTACCTGCTCGGTGCGATCCCCACCTCGTTCTGGGTGGTGCGCGCGCTGAAGGGCATCGATCTCCGCACGGTCGGCAGCGGCAACCTCGGTGCCACCAACCTGTATCGTCAACTCGGCTTCCGGTGGGCCGTCCCGGTGGGCCTCTTCGATGCGCTCAAGGGTGCGATCCCCGTGGCATTCATCGGACCGTGGGCCGGGCTGGGGCTCGGCGGCTCCGTGGTGCTCGGCGTGATCGCGGTGCTGGGCCACGTCTTCTCGGTCTTCGTGGGCTTCAAGGGCGGGAAGGGTGTCGCAACTGGGGGGGGGATCGTGCTGGGCATCGCACCATGGGCCTTCCTCGCCACCCTGCTGGTCTGGGCGGTCGTGGTGCGCACCACCGGCTTCGTGTCGCTCGGCAGCATCATCGCGGCGATCGTGCTGCCGCTCTTCCTCTGGCTGTTGCACCCGACGGCGCGACCTGCGATCTGGTTCGTGGCAGGTCTCTCCGCCCTCGTGGTCTGGCTGCATCGCGCCAACATCGCGCGCCTGCGCGCCGGCACTGAACATCGCTTCGGATCGCGATCTACCGCAGGAGCCGCCACATGACGCGTGTCACGGTGCTTGGGGCAGGGAGTTGGGGCACCACGCTTGCCGACCTCCTCGCGCGACAGGGTGTCCCCACGCGACTGTGGGCCTACGAGTCGGATGTGTCCGACGCGATCCGCACGCGCCACGAGAATCCGGTCTTTCTGGAGGGGTGCCCGCTCGACCCGCGCCTTGAGGCCACCAGCGACCTGGCAGAAGCACTCGCAGATGCCGGGATGGTTTGCTCGGTGGTGCCCAGCCATGTGGCGCGCGGCGTATTGCGCCAGGCAGCGCCCTTCATCGCACCGGGGACCACCTTCGTCTGCGCCACCAAGGGCATCGAGACCGACACGCTCGATCTCATGCACGAGGTCGCCCATGAGGAGTTGCCTGGCCGGACCTTCGTGGCCCTCTCGGGGCCGAGTTTCGCGCAGGAGGTCTATGAGCGTCAACCGACGGCCGTGGTGGCCGCATCGGAGGACCCCAGTGCCGCTGCCGCGGTTCAGGAGCTGTTCGCGTCGCCGGAATTTCGCGTGTACAGTGGTCCCGATGTCGTGGGCGTCGAGCTCGCCGGCTCGCTGAAGAACGTGATGGCGATTGCCGCCGGCATGCTCGAGGGCCTCGGCCTCGGCAACAACCCGCGTGCG
>JAABRY010000195.1 GCA_011390645.1 Gemmatimonadota bacterium | reverse complement strand
GCGCGGGCTTGCCGAGATCGCGCGGCTGGGGGAAGCACTTGGCGCCGATCCGCACACCTTCGCGGGCCTGGCCGGCATGGGCGACCTGATCCTGACATGCACCGGTTCCCTGTCACGCAATCGTCAATTGGGTGTGGGGCTCGCGCAGGGCACCACGCTGAACGAATGGCGCGCGACGCATCGCACGGTGGCGGAGGGCGTGAACACCGCCCTCGCGGCATCGCGACTCGCCGCGCGTCATGGGGTCGAGATGCCGATCACGGAACAGGTCAAGGCGATTCTCTTCGACGGGGTGACCCCGCCCGAGGCGATTCGCACGCTCATGGACCGCTCCCTCAAGGCGGAACGATGGGGATGACGCTGCCAAG
>JAABRY010000194.1 GCA_011390645.1 Gemmatimonadota bacterium | reverse complement strand
AAGCGCAAGAGGCGCTCGACATCGGCATCCTCGCTGCGCAGCCAGAATTGGTGAAACTGGTACGGCGAGGTGCGTGTCGGGTCGAGCCAGACATTGCCGCCCTCGCTCTTGCCGAATTTCGCCCCCGACGACGTGGTGAGCAGTGGCAACACCAGCCCGTGCAACTTGGCGCCGTCACGCCGGCTCCCCAGCTCGATCCCGGCCGTGATGTTGCCCCACTGATCGGAGCCGCCCATCTGCAATTCGCACCCTTCGGTGCGCGAGAGATGCGAGAAATCGTACGCCTGCACCAGCATGTAGGTGAACTCGGTGAACGAGATGCCGGTCTCGAGCCGCGATTTCACCGCGTCCTTCTGCAGCATGTACGAGATGGTGAAGTGCTTCCCGGCGTCCCGCAGGAATTCGAGCAGCCCGAGGCCGTGCAGCCACTCGGCGTTGTTGCGCATCCGCGCCGCGCCGGGCCGATCGCCGAACTCGAGGAACTGGGCCAACTGCGCCCGGATCGCCTCGGCATTCGCCGCCACCTGTTCCCCGGTGAGCATCGGGCGTTCGGCACGCTTCCCCGACGGGTCACCCACCATCCCGGTCCCACCGCCGACGAGCACGATCGGGGTGCCACCGGTGCGCTGCAGCCAGGCCAGCGCCATCACGGGAAGGAGGTGCCCCACGTGCAGCGAGTCGGCGGTCGGGTCGAACCCCACGTAGCCGGTGATCGGGCCCGCGGCGAGCCGGGCGGCGAGGTCGGGAGTGGCATCGTGCACCATCCCGCGGGCGGCGAGGGCATCCTGAAGGTGGGTCATCACGACAAGATGCCGTCGCGCCCGTGGGAGGTGCAACCCGGCCCGGGGGGCGATACCTTCCCTGAATGGCTTCTACCCCCCGCCGAGCTGCTCGGTCACGCCGTTCCCGGCCCCGCTTCCGCCTCCCCGACGGCCCCTGGCTGCGCCGCCTGCTCCTCGGCGCCGTCGGTCTCGCGGTGTTCGGCGTGGTGGTCCTTGCGGTCGCCTGGATGCGGACCTGCGCGAATGACGCCTGCCCGAGCGTCGCCGGGCTGACCGAGTTCGATGCCGATCAGGCCGCCAAGGTGTATGCCGCGGACGGCAGATTGATCACCGACTTCGGCCTGCAGCGTCGCACGGTGATCGGCCTCAGCGAGATGTCACCCGCGATCCCGGCCGCCTTCCTCGCCATCGAGGACAAGCGCTTCTACGAACACAACGGCGTCGATTACTACCGTTTCTTCGGCGCGCTCAAGGCGAACCTCCTGAACCTTTCGCTCACCGGCCAGGGCTTCTCGACGATCACGATGCAATTGGCTCGCAATCTCTGGCCGGAGGACATCGACCGGCGCGAGCGCAGCGGCCTGCGCGGGATCCGCCGCAAGCTGCGCGAGGCGAAGGTCGCGATGGCGATCGAGGCGCGCTACTCGAAGGACAAGATCTTCGAGCTCTACCTGAACAAGATCAACCTCGGCAATCGCGCCTATGGCGTCGAAGCAGCCGCGCAGCGGTACTTCGGCAAGTCGGCTCGCGACGTCAACGTCGCCGAGGCGGCGATGCTTGCCGCGCTTCCGAAGGCCCCGGAGGGGTACAATCCCCGCCGCCGCCCTGACCGGGCGCTGGGGCGACGCAACACGGTCATCGAGGCGATGCGCGATGATGGCAAACTCTCGGCCGAAGATGCCGAGACGTGGAAGGGCTATCCGATCGCCCTGTCATCACGTTCGGATAATTCGACGGTGGGCGAGTACTTCGTCGAGTACGTGCGCCAGCAGATGGAAGCGAAGTTCGGCAGTGATCTCTATACCACCGGACTGCGCATCTGGACCACGCTTGACCTCAATGCCCAGCTCGCGGCCGAGCGCGCCCTCACCTCGCAACTCGAGAAGATCGAGGCGGGCAACGACTACGGGCGCTTTCCGCACCAGAGCTATCGCGAGTATCTCGACCAGCGTCCGGATGGCGCGCCGGAGGTCACCAACACCCCGTACCTCCAGGGTGCGATCGTGGTCCTCGAGGCGCGCACCGGCAACATCCTCGCGATGGTGGGCGGCCGCGACTTCGCCGACTCGAAGTACAACCGTGCGGTGCAGTCACTGCGCCAGCCAGGCTCGACCTTCAAGCCGATACTCTACTCGGCCGCGCTCGAAGCCGGCATCCCGCTGGAGCGGATCGAGCGCGACGACCCGATCTCGGTGCCGATGCCGGATGGTCAACCCAACTGGGAACCGCAGAACTACGATGGCAAGTTCACCGGCGAGCCGATGACGCTGCGCGAGGCGCTGTGGAAGTCGACCAACAGCGTCGCGGTCAAGATCGGACTCGAGATCGGCCCCAACGCGATCGTCGAGGAGGCCCGCAAGTTCGGGATCATGACCCGACTCCCCGCCGTGCCCTCCATCACCCTCGGCTCTGCCGAAGTGCACCCGATCGATATCGTCTCGGCCTACTCGGTCTTCGCGAATCTCGGCACGCGCGTCGAGCCGAACGCGGTGCTCAAGGTTGAAGATCGCAACGGCAAACTGCTCTGGGAATCGGAGCCGATCACCCGTCGGGTCCTCGACGAACCGATCGCGTACCTGATCAATCAGGGACTGCGTGGCGTGGTGACGAACGGGACCGCGAATGCCTCCGTCTGGCGCGCCGGCTTCCAGATCCCGTCGGGTGGCAAGACCGGCACGACCAACGACTACAACGACGTCTGGTACATCGGCTTCACCAACGATCTGGTGGCCGGCGTCTGGATGGGATTCGATCGCAACACCCGCATCATGTCGAACGCCCAGGGCGGGCGCCTCGCTGCGCCGGCCTATACCCAGATGATGCTCGAGATCTATCAGCGGCGGCGCACGCCGGGTGGGTGGAAGGAGCCGGCGCAGATGCTGGTCCCGGTGGAGATCGATCGCTCGACCGGCTTCCGCGCAACGCCATTCTGTCCCGCCGACATGCGCGAAGTGCGCTACTTCCCGCCGGGTGGCGAACCGAGGGAATTCTGTCCGCTGCACTCGCCGTTCCGGGCCGGGGGCGAACCCTGACGCTCCGGCTCAGCGCGAGCTGGGTGGTGCCGGTGGTCGGTCCGGCGATTCGTGACGGCGCCGTCCTGCTCGATGCCGCGGGCCGGATCATTGCCGTCGGTCCCGACGCCACCGTCCCATCCCCCCCCCAGACGGCGCGGGAACACCTCACCGATGCCGCGCTCCTCCCTGGCCTCATCAACACCCACACCCACCTCGAGTTGACCGGCTTCGCCGGGCAGGCCGAGGAAGGCGAGTTCTGGGCGTGGATCAAGCGCATCATCGCGATCAAGGCGGCCCGTTCGGAGGAAGCGTTCTTCGAGGCCGCATGTACGGGGATCCGCGATCAATGGTCGGCCGGGGTGACGACGGTGTGCGACACCGGCAGCACCGGCGCGGTGATCGCGGCCCTCGATCACCTTGGGGCCAGCGGTTTCGCGCACCACGAAGTCTTCGGGATGCATCCCGAGATGGCCGACGCGGCGATCCGCGCGTTCACGGTTGAGCTCGACCGTCTGGCACGGCATGCCACCGGACGGGTCGGATTGGGCGTCTCGCCACACGCGGCCTATACCGTCAGTGGGCCACTGTATCGCGCCGCCGCCAATGTTGCGCGTGCGCACGGGGTGCCGATGGCGGTGCACGTGGCAGAGCCGCCGGCGGAGAGTGCGCTGCTGCGAGACTTCACCGGCGTCTTCGCGGAGATGTGGACCGAGCACGGCGTACCGCGGCCGACCGAAACGCCAGTCACTCCTGTCGCCTGGCTGGAGCAGCACGGCGTGCTGTCGGAGCGGACGCTCTGCGTGCACGTGATCGATGCCGGTGCGGAGGACATCGCACTGATGCAGCGGCATCACTGTGCGGTGGCCCACTGCCCACGTTCCAATCGGCGTCATCACGGAGCGGACGCACCGGTGCGCGATTACCTCGAGGCGGGGCTGCGGCTCGGCCTCGGCACGGATTCCGAGGTGAGCGTGGACCCACCGGACCTCATCGCGGAGGCGCGCGCGGCGCAAGCGCTCACCGGCTGGAGTGCGGCCGACGCGGTGCGCGCGCTCACACTTGGTGGGGCGGAGGCGCTCGGTGTGGCGCATGTTACCGGCACCCTCGAGGCAGGGAAGGTCGCGGACATGGTGGCCGTGCGGGTGGGGGAAACCGACGCGCCGGAGGCGGCAGTGCTGGCGGCGGGGCGGGGGGGGGTGATCGGCACGTGGCTCGGGGGTCGTCCCGTGCATCGCGTCACGAGCCGGTGACGAGGGCTGCGAGGGGTTGAACTCCGGCCCAGAACGGGGTATTCCTCTTCAACGCCCTCAGGAGCCCATCTGGTGCGGTGCCTCGCCCTGAACGCCTCTTTCGAACCCCTCACGATGGTCCCCACCCGTCGTGCGCTTCGGCTTGTGATTGATGGCAAGGCGGAGATTGTCGAGGCCGACCAGGATGAACCGATACGCAGTGCGCGTGTCCAACTCCCGCGCCCGATCATCATCCGCCTCGTCCGCTTCGTTCACGTTCCGCGCCGCTTCCGGCGCCAGGTCACCAACACCTTCCTCTTCGCCCGTGACGCCTACGCCTGCCAGTACTGCGGTCGGCCGCAGTCCGGGTTGCGGCAGCGCGAGTGCCTCACGCGCGACCACGTGATCCCGCAGTCGCGCGGGGGGGGGAACGAGTGGGGCAACGTCGTCACGGCCTGCTCGACCTGCAACACGCGGAAGGGCAGCCGCCTCCCTGACGAGATCGGGATGCATCCGCTGCGCCCACCGACGGAGCCACACTTCGTGCACCTCGCGTGGGCGATTC
>JAABRY010000193.1 GCA_011390645.1 Gemmatimonadota bacterium | reverse complement strand
GACGCCTCGCATCTCCACCGTGATGCCGTTGCCACGGATCACGATGCCGGCGGAATCGCCTGTGGGGATGTGGTACGTCCCCGGCGTGATCCGCGTGGAGGCGGTGATCACCATCCCCGGTGTGTAGGGGACGCTGCGCTGTTGGGCGGGGAGGAGCGCGGGGAGTGCGAGGAGGAGGGTGGGGATGAGCGGGGAGTGTGTCATTCTCGAAGATACCGCACCCAGCCGGCGGCGTCAGCCGCCGGATCGGGTCCAGTCCGGCGGCTGACGCCGCCGGCTGGTTGGCTCCGAATATCGACCGCGGGCTGACGCCCGCGGCTGGGATGCATCAGCTGTCCGCGTACTCCTCAATCGGCGGACAGGTACACACCAGATTCCTGTCGCCGTAGGCCGAGTCGATACGGCCGACCGTAGGCCACGACTTGCGCGCGCGTAGACCGGGTGCCGGGTAGGCTGCACGCTCGCGACCGTACGGGCGATTCCAGTCGTCGGCAATCACCTGCTCCAGCGTGTGCGGTGCGCGGATGAGGAGATTGTCCTCGCGCGACGCCACGCCTGCCTCGATCTCGCGGATCTCGTCGCGGATCGCGATGAGCGCATCGATGAAGCGGTCGAGTTCTTCCTTCGGTTCGCTCTCGGTCGGCTCGACCATCAGCGTGCCAGCCACCGGGAACGAGACCGTCGGTGGGTGGAAGCCGTAGTCGATGATCCGCTTGGCGATATCCTCGACCTTCACGCCCGCGCTCTGCTCGAAGCCGCGCGTGTCGAGGATGCACTCATGCGCCACCAGCCCGTTCGCACCCGCGTAGAGGAGCTCGTAGTGCCCCTCGAGCCGCTTGGCGATGTAATTCGCCGAGAGGATCGCGACCTTGGTCGAGAAGGTGAGGCCTTCGGCGCCCATCAACTCGATGTAGGTCCACGAGATCGGCAGAATGCTCGGGGAACCCCACGGACCAGCCGAGACGGTACCGGAACTCTGCGCGTGACCGAGCGGCACGACCGGGTGATCCGGGAGGAACGGCCCGAGGTGCGCGGCCACGCCGATCGGCCCCATCCCCGGCCCGCCGCCGCCGTGCGGAATGCAGAACGTCTTGTGCAGGTTCAAGTGGCACACGTCTGCGCCGAAGTCGCCCGGACGGCACAGCCCGACCTGCGCATTCATGTTGGCGCCGTCCATGTAGACCTGACCGCCGTGCTCGTGCACGATCGCACAGATCTCCTTGATGCTCGCCTCGAACACACCGTGCGTGCTCGGGTACGTCACCATCAGCGCAGCCAGGTTGTCGGCATGCTGAGCCGCCTTCGCGCGCAAATCAGCCACGTCAATGTTGCCGCTGGCGTCAGCCCCCACCACCACCACCCGCATCCCCGCCATCACCGCGCTCGCCGGGTTGGTGCCGTGGGCACTGGTCGGAATCAGGCAGATGGTCCGGTGTGCATCGCCCCGCGCCTGGTGATACGCGCGAATGGTGAGCAGGCCAGCGTACTCACCCTGCGAGCCAGCGTTCGGCTGCAGTGAGACCTTCGCGAAGCCGGTGATCTCACAGAGCTGTGCCTCCAGCGACCGGAACATCTCGGTATAGCCCTGTGCCTGCTCACGCGGGGCAAACGGATGCAACTGGCCGAACCCCGCAAAGCTCACCGGCATCATCTCGGCGGTGGCGTTGAGCTTCATCGTGCAGCTACCGAGCGGGATCATCGCCGCGGTGAGCGAAAGGTCCTTCGCCTCGAGGCCGCGCATGTAGCGCAGCATCTCGGTCTCGGAGCGGTGCGTGTGGAAGACCGGATGCTCGAGGTAGGTGCTGCTGCGACGCATGGTGGCGGGCAGCGTGTCGTCGGCCGTCACCATCGCCGGGTCGAGCATGAAGGGCAGCGAGCGATCAAGCGCGAAACAGGCGATGATGTCGGCGAGGTCACCGAGCGTGACAGTCTCGTCGAGCGCCACCACGATGCGATGATCGCCGACACCGCGGAGATTGATCCGCCGGGCGAGCGCGGCTTCGATGATCCGCTGCTGCTGCCAGTGCTCGACACCCACCGAGATCGTGTCGAAGAAGTGGCCGTGCTCGATGTCGAACCCGAGCCGGCGCAGCGCCCGCGCCAGCAAGACCGCGCGCGTATGCACCTGCTCCGCCATGCGGTGGATTCCCTCAGGGCCGTGCCAGACGGCGTACATCGACGCCATCACGGCGAGCAGCACCTGCGCCGTGCAGACGTTGCTCGTCGCCTTGTCGCGGCGGATGTGCTGCTCGCGCGTCTGCAACGCCATGCGCAACGCGAAGCGGCCGTCCACGTCCTTCGACACGCCGATGATGCGGCCCGGGAGGTGGCGCTTCCAGGCGTCGCGCGTCGCGAAGAACGCCGCATGCGGTCCGCCGTACCCAAGCGGCACCCCGAAGCGCTGCGAGTTGCCGACCGCGATGTCGGCACCCCACTCACCCGGCGGCACCAGCAACGCCAGCGCGAGCAAGTCAGTCGCCGCGGTCACCAGTGCACCGGCCGCATGCGCGCGCTCGGCCACATCGCGGAAGTCGCGCACGGCGCCGTCGGTGCCGGGATACTGCACCAGACAGCCTACGACTTCCCCCTCATCCCTCACCCCAAACACAAAGGCGTGCGGATCCTCAACGATCACCTTTACCCCACGCGCCTCGGCGCGCGTGCGCACCACGGCGATCGTCTGCGGATGACAGTGGTGATCCACCAGATACACCGGCGTCTCGCCGTGCTTCACGACCGCGAGCGTCATCGCCATTGCCTCGGCGGCGGCGGTGCCCTCGTCGAGCAGCGAGGCGTTGGCGATCTCGAGTCCGGTGAGATCACTCACCATCGTCTGGAAGTTCAACAACGCTTCCAGCCGTCCTTGCGCGATCTCGGCCTGATACGGCGTGTACGCCGTGTACCAGCCCGGATTCTCGAGGATGTTGCGCTGGATCACCGGCGGCGTGAAGGTGTTGTGGTACCCCATGCCGAGGTACGAGCGGAACACCTCGTTGCGATCGGCCATCGCGCGCATCGCGGCGAGGACCTCGCGTTCCGGACGGCCGGGCGGCAGTGCCAGCGGACGGTTGAGCCGGATGCTGTCCGGAATCACCGCATCGATGAAGGTGTCGAGGTTGTCGTAGCCGAGGGTGGCGAGCATCGCCTGGATGTCATCCGGGCGTGGGCCAACATGGCGGAAGAGAAACGAGTCGGGCGAGGAGGCCGTCTGCATCAGGCGATCTATCCTTCAGCGAGTAAAGTCGTCGGGGCCCCGAAGGGCCCCGATGTGCATTCAAGCGTCGTTCAGCAGGGCGATGTAGCCGCTGACATCCATCAGGGTGTCGAGTTCCGCGGGATTGCTCAGCTCGACCTTGATCAACCAACCGGAACCGTAGGGGCCATCGCTGACGCCCTCAGGGGAATCCGCGAGCGCGCCGTTCACTTCGGTCACCGTACCCGAGACCGGGGCGAAGAGTTCACTCACCGCCTTGACCGACTCGATCACCCCGAAGGCCGCGCCCTGGGAGATCGTGGTGCCGACGGCGGGCAGTTCGACGAAGACGATGTCGCCCACCTGCTCCGCGGCGAACGAGGTGATCCCGACGGTGCCGGACGTGCCTTCCACCCGGATCCACTCATGCTCGGCTGAGTACTTCAGGTCTGCGGGATGCTCCACGATGCGGCTCCTGGTCAGGTCGAACGCTTGTAGAAGGGGAGCGCCACCACCTCGGCGCTGGCCCGTGTGCTACGGATTCCTACCTCCACCGTGGTCCCGATCGCGGCGTGAGCCGGGGGGAGCCAGGCCATCGCGATTGCGTAGCCGAGGGTCGGCGAGGTTGTTCCGCTGGTCACGGTGCCTACCGGCTCCGCGGCCGCCGGAAGATAGACGGGATACCCGGTCCGGGCGATGCCCCGCCCCGTCACCTTGAGGGCGACAAGCTGCTTCGTCGGCGAGTCCTTGGCGGCCTCGAGTGCCGCGCGACCGACAAAATCGCCGTCCTTGTCGAACTTCACCACGCGGCCGAGCCCTGCTTCGAACGGGGTCGTCGTCCGGTCAAGCTCCTGACCGTAGAGCGGCATCCCCGCTTCGAGTCGGAGCGTGTCGCGGGCACCCAGGCCACATGGAATCAGCCCGCCGGACTTCCCGGCCTCGAGCAGTGTGTCCCAGATCAGTTGTGCCTTGTCCCAATCGACGTAGACCTCGAAGCCGTCCTCGCCGGTGTAGCCGGTGCGGGCGATCATCACCGGAACCCCGGCGATGCTTCCCTCGGTGATCGCGTAGTACTTGAGCGGGGTGAGGTCGGCGCTGGTCTCGGCCTGCAGCATCGCGGGCGACGCCGGCCCTTGTATCGCGACCAAGGCGGTGCGCATCGAGGCATCGTCGAGCGTGGCGCTGAAGCCGGAGAGCCGCTCGGCGATCGCCGCGGCCACGACCTCGCGGTTCGCCCCATTGGCCACCACCATATAGCGCTCGGCGGCAAGGCGGTAGACGATCAGGTCGTCGAGCACCGCGCCGGTCTCATCACAGATCATCGAGTAGTGGGCCCGACCGATCGCGAGCCGGCTCGGCGCGGTGACCAGCGCGTAGTCGAGGGCGGCGGCGGCCTCATCGCCTTCCACGTACAGCTCGCCCATGTGGGAGAGGTCGAAGAGTCCGGCAGCCGTGCGGACTGCCACGTGCTCCTCGACCAGACCGGTGTACTGGACCGGCATCTCCCACCCGGCAAAGGGAATCATCCGGGCGCCGAGGGCGCGGTGGGTGGCGTCGAGTGGGGTCTGGAGCACGATGCGGTCCTCGGGGTCGAGTGATTGACAGCCTGCAAAGATACCAAGCGTGGCGGTCGGATG
>JAABRY010000192.1 GCA_011390645.1 Gemmatimonadota bacterium | reverse complement strand
GACGCCCGACTTCGATGGGGTCGATGTCCTTGCGCGTGATGTGGCGGGACCGAGCACCGGGATGATCAATGGCTTCGTGCGACGTCTCACCGCTGCTGGTGACAATCCGCCGCTGCTTGCCGTCAACGACGCGGGCGAGTGGGTTCGGCGTGGCGCGACTTCACTGGACACCGCGAGCGGAACCGATGATCTCGAAGAGGGCGCCGACCCACCAGACGACGTTGGCTCCAACGCGTGGGCATTGGCACCGTCGCGCACGGCGTCAGGTCATGCG
>JAABRY010000191.1 GCA_011390645.1 Gemmatimonadota bacterium | reverse complement strand
CACCTCAACTGGAACGCCGGCTACTACGAGGCGCACATCCGCGTCCCAGGCGTCCTCGACTTCTATGGCGACTTTCGTGTGGGTGGCCCGTTCACCACGATCGGGGGCTTCAATCCGCACCTCGGATTCGCCACCACCAACAACGCGTCCCGGTCGCACGAGTTCTACGCGTTCCGGAATGATCCGGCGCGCAGCGACGCGATCCTCCTCGACGGCATCAGCACCCCACTCACGCATGACACGGTTACCGTGGCCTGGCAGGATTCGACGGGACAGCAGGGGAGCACCACCCACACCTTCGCGCGCACCGCGTTTGGTCCGGTGATCCACCGCGACCGTGACTTCACCTACATCGTGCGGATGGCGACCGATGGCGATGCACGGGCCGGTGAGCAGTGGCTCGCCCTGATGCGGGCACGGAATCTTCGCGAGTGGCAAGACGCGATGCGTATCGGGGCCCGCACCACCTCCAACTTCACCTACGCGGACCGCGACGGGAACGTCATGCTCGTCTGGATGACCGGTGCGCCGATCTTCCCGCATCCCTCGGGTGGTGACAGTGTCGCGATCCTCGCGCACGGGACCGGGCAGGTGTGGCAACGCCGCGCACCGTTCGACCAGTATCCGACGATCCTCAATCCAGCGGGCGGCTACGTTCGCAACGAGAACGACTCGCCGCACTACACCAATGCGCGCGCGATCCTCCGACATGACTTCCCGTTCGAGGTCGAGGCACCCCGCCTGCGCTTCCGCAGCCAGCACGGCATCCAGCTCCTCGACAACGACCGCACCTTCAGCCTGGAGGATGTGGTTGCCACCAAGCACAGCATGCGCATGCTGCTCGCGGATCGCGTGAAGCCGGACCTGCTCAGGGCACTCGCTCGCGCTCCGCTCGCGGGAGAACTCGCGGCCGCACGCGATCTGCTCGCGGCATGGGACAACACGGTCGCCGCCACCAGTCGCGGGGGCATGCTCTTCGAGGTGTGGTGGAATCGCTACCGGCAAGTGATGGACGCGCGGGCTTTGCATGCCGCTGAATGGAGCGAGGCTGCTCCGCTCGACACGCCGACGGGGTTGGCAGATCTCGACGTGGCCGCGGAGGCGTTTGCATGGGCGGTCCCCGAGACCGTGCGGCGGTATGGGGCGTGGAATGTTGCCTGGGGCGACGTCAACCGCGTGCGCCGCGGCAGCGTGGACGTTCCGGTCGGTGGCTGCAGCGGTGCCCTCGGGTGCTTTCGTGTGCTGACGCTGACCAACGCGCCTGACGGCAAGCGGGTCGCGGGGGGGGGAGATGGCTGGGTGATCGCCGTCGAGTTCTCGCCCGAACCACGGGCCTACTCCGTGCTGGCCTACGGCCAGAGCACCGACCCGTCGTCGCCGTGGCACGCCAACCAGGCAGAGATGTTCGCCAACAATGAGATGAAGCCCGTCGCCTGGACCGAGGCCGAGATCGCCCGGGCGACCATGCAGCACTACCGACCCGGCGAACGACCGCACCGGTAGCCCAGTCTCGCGTCAACGGCGCCTCACGAACCGGGGGACCACCTCGCTATGTTTTGGCACCGAGGCCCCATCTCTGCACCCCATCCCTCTGGACGCCCCATGTCGCTTGTCATCACCCATCGCAGTGCCGATCTGGCCCAATTGGTCACCCCGCTCCTGATTGTTCCGATTCTCAAGACCGAGGCGGGTCCACCGACCCTGCCACCGTCGTTGAGCTCGGAGGTCGCTGTCGCGTTGCAGCGGGCGGTGGTGACAGGGGACCTCACGGGTGCGCGAGACGAAGCGATCCTCCTGCATGCTGATGGGAGCATCCCCCGGGTCCTCACAGTGGGGCTCGGCGACAAGATGACCACGGCGTCGCTGCGACGGGCCGCGATGGTCGCCGGCAAGCGTGCCCGGACGATCGGGGTCTCGAGTGCAACCTTCCTGATTCCCGAGGCAATCCTGACGTCGGTTGGCGCGGCCCGCGCAGGGCAGGCGGTCGCCGAGGGGCTCCCGTTCGGGGCTTGGCAGTTTATCGCACTGAAGCGCCCGGCAGACAACCCGAAGCCGTTGTTCACGGACTGCACCATTGTGACGCCGTCCGAGTCGGCGGATGTGGCGAGCGGGGTCACCCGTGGCGCCGGCGTGGCGGCGGGACAGGAAGTCGCGCGCCACTTGCAGGTGCTGCCGGCCAACAACTGCACGCCGGCGTACCTCGCCGAGCGCGCCACCGAATTGGCGTCGCGGCATGGCTTCCGTATCAGCGTGCTGGATCGTGCTGCGCTCGAGCGCGAGGGGATGCTCGCGATTCTCGCCGTGGGGCAGGGCAGTCACAACGAACCGCGCTTCATCGAGCTTGAGTACGCGCCCGAGGGGATGGAGGATGCCCCCCCCATCGTGCTGATCGGCAAGGGCGTCACCTTCGACACCGGCGGAATCTCGATCAAGCCGGCGCAGTCGATGGAAGAGATGAAGTACGACATGTCTGGCGCAGCCGCCGTGCTCGGCGCGTTCGAGATGCTCGGTCGGGTCCGCCCGGGCGTCAGGGTGATCGGGCTGGTCCCGAGTGCCGAGAACATGATCTCGAGCAAGGCGTATCGTCCCGGCGATGTGGTCGGCTCGCACTTCGGCAAGACGATCGAGGTGCTGAATACCGACGCCGAAGGTCGCCTGCTGCTGGCCGACGCGCTTTCGTGGGCCCGGCGCTTTCATCCCGCTGCGGTGGTGGATTGTGCCACCCTTACCGGGGCAGTGGTCATCGGCCTCGGACACACCGCGAGTGCAGTGCTCGGGACTGACCCCGAACTGATTCATGCGCTGCAGGTGGCGGGCGAAGCGAGCGGCGAGCGCCTCTGGGAGCTGCCGCTGTGGGACGAGTACCGCGAGCTGATCAAGTCCGATATCGCCGACATGAAGAACACCGGAGGCCGACCGGCCGGTACGATCACCGCCGCCTGGTTCCTGGGCGAGTTCGTCGAAGGGTTCCCCTGGGCGCACGTGGACATCGCGGGCACCGCCTACACCGACCGAGAACTCCCGACACAGGTCAAGGGACCCACCGGCGTGCTGGTGCGTTGCTTCGCCGAGTACCTCTTCGCGCGGAGCCGCTGACCCGGTGAGGTACCGCCCCGCGGCCCTTGTGGTCGGGCTGCTCCTCTGCCTCGCCGGAACGGCGTCGGCACAAGTGCCGGTGTCGATCCCCCGCCCGGATTCCCTTGCCGCCGATTCGCTGGCCGCGCTGGCCGATTCCGTCAATCCGACCGATCGCCTCCTCGATGTCGATCGGCAGCGCCTGGTGAGGTTGCGCCCGCTCCCGCGCGTGGGGGGGGGAGACCTGCTCCCGGCGGGCTCGCGCATCGTGCTGACCCGCGATTCGGTGGACTGGGCGGCGGCGCGCACCGTCTCGGATCTGTTGGTCCGCGGCGGCGCCTATCTGTGGCGAGCGGGATGGCTTGGCCGCGCCGAAATGCCCAATCTCCAGGCCCGTGGCGCTGCCAGCATCGAGTACATCGTGGATGGATTGCCGTGGATGCCCCTCGGCGCAGACTCCACGGCCGTGGATCCGTCCCTCTGGTCTCTCACGCTGCTTGACCGGGTGGAGATCGAGCGTGGGCCAGGGCTGCAGCGGGTGTACCTGTATACCAAGTCGCATGACCGTCAGGCGCCGCGCACCACGGTGGGGGTCACCACCGGGGACCGCGGCTTCTCGCAGTACGCAGGGATCTTCGAGCGACGCTGGGGCAGCGGGATCGGATTGTCCGTGGGCGCGGAATACACCGGCGTCAATGCTGCCGGTGCAGGCACGGCCGCCGGCAATGTCACCAATGGCTGGCTGCAATTCGGCTGGACGCCGAGTCCGCGTTTTGGCGTGCAAGCGCAAGCGCTGATCCAGGCCGCCGACCGCGACGATGTCCTGCCGGCCGACCTTGGGGCGACCGACACGTTGGAGTACGGCGTGGACGGTACGCGCACGAACACGCAGCTCCGCGCCTTCTGGCGCCAGCAGGAAGGCGACCTCGGCGCCCGGGTCGACGCCCTGGTCGGTCGGACGCAGTGGGGCAGCGATTCGCTCGATCAGGACATCGGGACGATGGGCGTGATCGCGTCGTACCGCCGGCCCACCTGGTCCGCTTCCCTCACGACGCTCCACCACACCGAGTGGACTTCCCTCGATTCCCGGCTCGCTCTCGGGTGGGCCCCATTCGGCAAACTCTCCGCGTCGCTCGAGGGCGTCTATCAGGAACACGGAGGGCCCCGCGACTCCAAGTGGGGCACCGCCCGCGTCGGGCTCACCTTCGACCGGGGGGAGCGCCTGTTCCTCGGCCTGCGGCTCCCGATGGGCGTGCAGCTCGGTGCGGTGGCCCGGGATGGTCGCCGGATCCAGACGCCTTCGCTCGCGGATGCCGTGGCGCAACGCTTCACCGATCTCGAGGGGAACCTGTCGCTCGACTTCGGACGGCTGGCAGTCACCGGACGGTATGCCCGCCTGGATGCATGGACGCCCACGCCATACCGCGCCTTTCGACGCGTGGCGTCCCTCGCACCGGTTCCGGAGACCGAATGGCTCGGGGTCACGGCCCGCCTGACCCCCCTCTCCTGGT
>JAABRY010000190.1 GCA_011390645.1 Gemmatimonadota bacterium | reverse complement strand
GGTTGCCGAAGCCGCCGTGGTCGGCAAGGCGCACGACCTCAAGGGTCAGGCCATCGCCGCGTTCGTGACGCTGAAGGAAGGCAACGCCCCCTCGCCCTCGCTGCGCGACGAATTGCGCGACCATGTCGGCACCAAGATCGGCGCGATCGCCAAGCCCGACGACATCATCTTCTCCGCGGACCTGCCGAAGACCCGCTCCGGCAAGATCATGCGACGCTTGCTGCGCGACATTGCGGAGGGACGCGCGCTTGGCGACACCACGACGCTGGCGGATCCGGCGGTGGTGGCGAGGTTGAAGGAGATGTATGAGGACGAGTCGTAGGTCGTAGGTCATAAGTCGTAGGTCATAAGTCGTAGGTCGTAGGACCTGAAGGCCGGCTTCCCAGTTGGAATGCCGGCCTTCGGTGACTTACGACCTATGACCTACGACCTACGACCTACGACCCCTTACGACCTCTACAACTGCAACTGCGCGCCGAGCTCCACCACCCTATTCGGCGGCAGCCCGAAGAACCCACCCGCACTCTGCGCATTCCGCGCCATCACGCCGAAGAGCTTGGCCCGCCACGCGGCCATCGCGCCGACGGCGCGCGGAACGCCGGGCTTGCGGCGGCCGACGATCAGCGTCTCGCGACCGAGGTAGAAGGAAATCTCCTGCAGCCGCATCGACGGAGCCTTCTCCTCCTCCGGGTCGCGCAGTTGTTCGGCGATGCTGGCGAGCACGCCCGGAACGTCGGGCGTCTCCATGAAGCCGTACTGTGCCACGACCTGATAGAACCCTTCGCCCTTGGCTTCCACCGTGACGCGGTCGGCGTCGTCCGCCTGGGGAATCTCGAGCGAGGTGACGGTCACCAGCACGACCTTCTCGTGCAGCACCTTGTTGTGCTTGAGGTGGTGAAGGAGCACGGGCGGCGCGGCATCGGGAATCGACGTCATGAAGACAGCAACGCCCGGCACGCGGTGCGGCTGGCGGCGCGCCATGTCGGGGATGAAGAGGTCGAGCGGCAGCGACGACTCGCGCAGCATCGCGGTGACCTGTGAGCGCCCCTTCTTCCAGGTGGACATCAGCATGAACACCGTGCCGGCCACGACGATCGGCACCCAGCCGCCGTCAGGAATCTTCAGCAGGTTCGCGCCGAGGAAGGCGAGGTCCACCACCACGAAGACCGAGGTCAGTGCGACCACGCGCCACATCGGCCAGTTCCACTTCTTGCGCAGCAGCACGGCGAAGAGCACCGAGGTGGTGAACATCGTGCCGCTCACCGCCACGCCGTACGTGGCCGCCAGCGCCCCTGAGGAGCGGAAGATCAGCACCAGCGCGATGCATGCCGCCCACAGCGCCGCGTTGACACCCGGCATGTAGATCTGGCCCTTCTCGGTGCTGGAGGTGTGGATCAGCGTCATCCGG
Organism: Gemmatimonadota bacterium; assembly: GCA_011390645.1. Classification (GTDB taxonomy): domain Bacteria; phylum Gemmatimonadota; class Gemmatimonadetes; order Gemmatimonadales; family GWC2-71-9; genus Palsa-1233. The sequence goes on along the minus strand of JAABRY010000190.1, from coordinate 3,482 downwards.
GGTGCGAAGCCGAGCTGCATCGCCTGCTGCGTGAGCGAGTAGGCGCCCGAGATCAAGGCCTGCGAGGCGACCACCGCGGCCCCCGTCGCGATGACGATCATCGGATAGATCGCCCACGAGGGGACCAGTGCGTAGAACGGGTTGAACTCCGCGGCGGTGATCGCCTCGGGGTTGGCGAGCAACCAGGCACCCTGGCCGAAGTAGTTGAGCACCAGCGCCGGCAGCACGACGCAGAACCACGCCAACCGGATCGGCCGCGGGCCGAAATGACCCATGTCGGCGTAGAGTGCCTCACCCCCCGTGACCACGAGCACCACCGCTGCGAGGACGGTGAAGCCGATCCATCCCTCACGCACGAAGAACTCGATCGCATGCAGCGGGTTCATCGCCGCGAGGACCGCCGGATTGGCCGCGATGGCGCGGATGCCCAGCAGCGCGATGCAGATGAACCAGACCGAGGTGAGCGGGCCGAAGATCTTCCCGACCCCTGCGGTCCCTCGCCGCTGCACAAGGAAGAGCCCGGAGATGATTGCCACCGCGAGCGGGACGACATAGGGCTCGAAGAGTGCCGTCTTGTAGGAGAGTCCCTCGATCGCACCCAGCACCGAGATGGCGGGGGTGATCACCCCGTCCCCATACAGGAGGGCGGCGCCGAAGAGGCCGAAGAGCAGCAACAGTCCGCGGCCCTTGGGTGTGCCGCCCGGACGCACCAGCGCGAGCAGGGCGAGAATGCCGCCTTCGCCCCGGTTGTCGGCACGCATCACCAGCCCGATGTACTTGAAGGAGACAACGAAGTTGAGCGCCCAGAAGATCAGCGAGAGGATCCCGAGGACATTCTCCTCGGAGAACGCCATCGCGTGTGGGCCGCGAAAACATTCCTTGATGGCGTAGAGCGGCGAGGTCCCGATGTCGCCGTACACCACGCCCAGCGCGGCAAACGAGAGCCCCGCGAGGACCTTCCCCCGCGGTGGCTCTCCACTGGCCGAGTGGTGGCTCACAGTGTCGGCGACGCCTGAGCTGTGATCAGCGAGTCCACGACCCGCACCATCTGGTCAGCGCTCATCCCACCATAGAGCCGGCCACCGATCAGGAAGGTCGGCGTCGAGCCGACACCGACGGCGCTGGCTTCGAGGTACGAGGCCTGGATCCGTCCGGCGTGCTTCGCCGATTCCATGCACTCGCGCCACGGCGCCATGTCGACGCCCGCCGAGGCCGCCGCTTCACCGAGTACGTCATACGCATCGCTGCGCCCGGACCACTGGGCCTGACGGGCGTAGATCGCCTTCATCGTGCCCCAGAACTTCCCCTGATCGTCGGCACACGCGGCGGTGTGCGACGCCAGGCGCGCTTGAGGGTGGATGTTGTCGAGTGGGAGGTCGCGGTAGCGGAAGCGCGCCTTGCCGGTGGCGATCAGGCGGGCCTCGATGTCCGGGAACTGGACGCTCGCGAAGGCTTCACAGGCGGGGCACTGGAAGTCAGCGTATTCGGTGATCTCGATCGGGGCCTCGGCCGCGCCGAGCATGTAGCCTCGGAAGCCGGTGGTATCGGCCTCGGTCACCACGACATTCGCGGGGATGGACGGTGCGCCGCGGCCAAGCACCAGATACCCGATCACTGCCACGCCGACCACTGCCACGCCGGCCACGATCAGCCCGAAGCCCTTCTGTCCCTGCGCCATGATCCCTCGCAACGCCCCCGCCGGCGAGCGCGGCACCCGTCAGAAACGGGTGGCACGACGGGCACGCGGCTTGACCGGCTTCATCCGCGCTCGATTCCGGCCAAACGGCCAGATGCGGGAGGAATGTAGCCCGGGTTTGCCCTGAAGCGTACCAATTCCCTATATTGCAGTGATAATCAGCGCAGGACTTGGGGCGAGTACCGTCCCGTACACAATGGCAAGGATTTTCAATTGACGAAGAAAAAGGCAGCCCCCCGGTCACCAGCCGCCGCGCCCAGTGCGCTCGATCAGGCCCGGGACGAGCTGTTCAGCCACATCCTCCGCTGTGGCGTGCTTGACGCCGCCCCGGAGCACCAGAAGGAGTGGATGGACGACACGATGCAGTACGTCACCGATCGCTACCCCGACCTCAAGGCCGAGGAGCTCGCCACCGTGCGGACCCTGGGCGAGCGTTTCTGCCAGCCCGTGGTGAAGCGGGGGCCGGAGGCCGAGACGGAGACCGAAGTGGTGGCCGAGGCCGAAGCTGAGGTTGAGCCGGAAGCGGAGACGGTGGAGGCGTGAATAGGTCGTAGGTCATAGGTCGTAGGTCGTAGGATTTTGAGGGCCGGATTCCGAGCAACGGAGCCGGCCCTCGTTGTACCTACGACCTACGACCTACGACTTACGACCTACGACTCGATGACAATTTCAGTAACCACGTCGATCTCAGGATCCAACGACCGCATCACCGAGCAATACTTCTCCACGCTCAACTGCACCGCCCGCTCTGCCTTCGCCTCTGTCAGCCCCTCGCCCTTGATCCGGAAGCGCATCGTGATGGCGAGCAGGCGGCGCGGGTGCTCCTCCGCGCGGGTGCCGCTCATCTCGATGCGGCAGTGGGCGAGGGTGACCTGCATCTTCTCGAGGATGCTCACCACGTCCATGCCGGAGCAGGCCGCCCCCGACATCAGCAGCACATCCACCGGGGAGGGGCCGGCGTTGCCGGCGGAGTCCATCGTGATCGTGGCGCCCTTCGGCGTGGTGCCGGCAAAGCGGAGGGCATCAATCCAGTCCACGGTCACCGTGGTCGGGGCATGCGTCGGCGTGCTCATGACGATTCTGACTTTCGGAAGAAGAGACGGTTGTAGTCCCACAGCGCGTAGAGTGCCACGGCCGCGGTCGCCCACGCAAGCGGTCGCAACTGCGGGGCTTCGAGCAGGAAGGCGAGCAGAGTCAGCAATTGCAGCAAGGTGACGGCCTTGCCCCCCAGGCGCGCAGGGACCGCACGAGGGCCGCCGCTGCGACGCGTCACGAAATAGGCGATGCTGGCAACGATGTCGCGGATCAGGACGCCGACCACTTCATACCAATGCAGGGCGCCTGAAAAGGCGACGACGCCGAACGCCGCCGCCATGAAGAGCTTGTCCACGATCGGGTCGAGGACCGGCCCCATGCGCGACGCGCCAAAGCGGCGAGCGACGATGCCATCACCGAGATCGGTCGCCGCGGCAAGCCCGAGGAGCGCGAGGCGCACCTCGACCGCTGGCAGGACGATGAACGCCACCGCAATCGGCAACCGGGCGATGGTGATCGCATCGGCCGCCGAGAATCCGGGGCGTCGGTCGGGGAGGGGGGCGGGAGACGACATCGTCCCCAGAAGTTACTCGGGGCCGGTCTCACTCGCGGCGACAATCCCCACGGCCATCCGGGCCGGATCGAAGCCCGCCGCGACCTCCTGGACCTGCGCGGCGGTGACGGTCCGGTAGCCGGCCATGGGATCGTCGAGCTCGTGAAGACCCTCGCCGAGCAACCAGGCATCCGCGAT
>JAABRY010000189.1 GCA_011390645.1 Gemmatimonadota bacterium | reverse complement strand
GCGAGAAGATCCAGGGCACCCTGCGCCGCCTGGCCACCACGCCGCTGTCGGCGCGGCAGGTGCTGCTCGGCAAGACCCTCGGACTGACGCTGCTGGGCATCGCCCAGTCGGCAGTGCTGATCGTGGCCACCGAGGTGCTGGGACGCCTCGGCGTGGGCAACCTGGACTTCCTGTGGGCGCCGTTCCTGATCGGCGTCCTGCCGGTGCTGCTGGCTTATTGCTTCTGCGTCGCGGCCCTCGGCCTGTTGATCAGCGGCCTGCTGCGCACGCCCCAGCAGGCCGAGAGCCTGGCCTGGCTCTTCGGGCTGGCGCTGTCGGCCATGGGCGGCTCGTGGTGGCCGCTGGAGATCATGCCCGATGGCATGCGGATGGTGGGCCAGATGCTGCCCACGGGCTGGGCCATGACCGGCCTGCACAACGTGATCACCTACGGCCAGGGCCTGGCCGGGGCCGTGGTGCCGACGGTCATGCTGCTGCTCATCGGCGGGTTGTTCTGGCTGGTGGGGTCGCGGGTCATGCGGGTCACGTGATCTCCGCGGCGCTCCTGTGGAAGTGCACGCCGAGCAGCACCACCACCACCAGGAACACCCCCACGTAGCCCACGATGCCGATGTTGCGCAGCGCCATGTCGCCGGTGACCACGCCGCTCAGCCCGGCCAGGGCCAGGACGCCGCTGAGCAGCATCGACACCCTGATCGCCCGCGCCAACCGGCTGCCCGCGAACACGCCGGCCGCCAGCAGCATCGACAGGGCGAAGAACACGTCCCAGGCCAGGATGTCCACGGCGTAGGCCACCGACGGCCACGTGAACGACATGACCAGCGGCAGGCTGTCGAGGGACGCGAACGCGGCCTGGCGGCTCAGCGTCAAGATCACGAAATGCAGGACGCTGGTGACCACCGCCACCATGCTCATGAAGATGACCGCCAGCAGGCTGAGGATCCGCCGGCGCGGCGGCGCCCACGCGTGCACCGCGGCCATCAGCGCCACCATGGGCGGCATCAGGACGATGATCAGGATCTCCATGAGCGTGAAATACGGGTTGCCGATGGGCACGTCGGCGCTTTCGAGCGACGCCAGGCCGGCGGCCAGGGTGATGGCATAGGCGATGAGCAGCACGGCGACGAGGGCCGCCGAGGCCACGCCGACCTGGCGGGCGAGGGGGCTGTAGGGGGTGTTCATGGGCCTCCTGCTGGTCGGCGCGGGGTGTTTGACGAGTGCTGCCAACGACCTGGCCGTAACCTGGAGGAGCGACCGCATCCTCACCTGGCCAGCATCAACTTCACAGATACCGCCGAATTGTCTCCCGAAATGCGGCATAGGTACACCCCAGTGGCCAGGGCGCGTCCCCGATCGTCGCGTCCGTCCCAATCGAACTCATGGACGCCAGGATCGACTGGCTGGCCTTGACGCAGCGTCCTGACCGCTCTCCCACGGGCATCGTAGACCACCACATCCACGTCCTGTGCCTTCGTGCTCGTGAATCGGATCCTGGTGTGCGGATTGAAGGGATTCGGTGCAACGCTGACGACACCGCGCGAGCCAGTCAGCGGCGAGTCGGTTGCAACCACTGCGTCGGTGGTCGACTCGCATTGCATCGCGTAGATGTGGATCCCGCGGCTGGGATCGCTGAGGAAGACCAGATCGTTGTGAATGTCGATCCCGGTGATCGTGGTCGCATTCGGGATCGGGCAGTTCGCCACGTACCTCGGCTGCGAAGGATCGGAGATGTCCATGACCGTCATTCCGTGCCAATCCCTGCCGACATACGCGATCGATTCGTGGACGATCACGTCCGCGTCGAACGCGACGCCGCCCTCGGGATCGGGAAGCAGGAACGGATGGTAGGGATCCGAGTTGTCGATGAACCGCAAACCTTCGCCGGTCGCAAGGCAGATGAGGTCTCCCGCGAAATCGAAGCCCTTGCAGTATCCAATATTTCCGACGGACGCAATCTCCATCCCCGGTGAGAGAGGATCGGGGTCAATGACTTCGAGTCCCCAGCGATTGAGTACGTAGAGGCGATCGTCGACCATCTGCAGATCTTCGCTGAGGAAGTCCCGCAAGGGAACCGACTTGACCAGACTCGGGCGTGCCGGGTCCCGGACGTCGACGACTTCGAGCCGCGACGAACTGATGTACGCGTACCCATCATGCGCCACGACCGCCCGTCCGCCGCGCAGTTTGTAGAACCCGAGAGTGTTGGGCAGCAAGGGGTTAGCCAGGCTCATGATGGTCAGGCCCTGATCGTACTGGAGGACGTAGAGCAAACCATCATCTGCGCAGATTCGCGCTCGCGAGCTCCCGAGCGGCAACTCGATATCCGCGATGTGCAGCGGGGCACTGGGGTCGCTGACATCCAGGATCGCGACCTGACGGAAGGGTCCTGCCACATATGCGTGGTCACCCCAGAACGCGAGGTCGCGGACGGTGAATCCGCCGATCGAACTGATCGCCGTCGGTGCGTTCGGATTGGCAACATCGAAGCCGACCAGACCCGACACCCAGGCGACATCACCCGCGAGCTGAATCTCGCGATAGCCCGAGAGCGGTATCGGAGCGTTGATGGAGCCGAGGACGACTGGCTCTGTCGGGTCGGAGACATCAATGACCTGGAAATCGTAGTCCGGCCCACCCGCCATGTATGCGCGAGTCCCGGCCACCGTCACGGCAATACCGACACTACCAACACCCTCGGCCACGAGGACGGGATTCAGCGGATCGGAAACATCGATGATATCGAGAGACCCCCCGGTCCCGACATACGCAAGGCCACCGTGGACTTCGATATCACGGCCACTCGTCACGTGATTCGTCGAGACCCAAGCAGGCGCCGCCGCGTCCCGAACGTCGACGATATGCAGGCCGCTATTGCCGAGCAGGTAGGCGAATCCTTCGTGAACGTCCAGCGCACGAAACCCAGCGAACTCGGTGATCGCGACCGTCCCCAGCAATGCGGGTTCGTCGTGCGTGCTCAAATCCCTGACCTCGAGCAATGTCGGATTGTTACACGCGATGTAGGCTCGATCGCCGACGACATCGAGCACGACCGGATCGGCCGATGCCTCAACGACCCAGGACAGTTGCGGTTGATACGGATTGGAGACATTGCATCCCCGGAGGTCGTTCCCGTTGACCAACCAGAGGAAATCGCCATCCGAATGCAGGTCGACCGGATTGCCACCAGGCCAGAACGTACTGATCACCTCTGGTTCCGAGGGATCGGAGACATCGACGATATCGACGCCTGATCCGCACGTGTAGGCCAGGTCACCAACGACATGCAGGTTCCGGGTGCGCGAGGGCACATACCCGATGGGACGCAAGAGCGCTTCGTATTCAACGCAAGGAGTCAAGGACTCGGCAAGGCCAGCGCTACCGGCTACAATGACCGCAGCCATCGTGAAGATCGTGATCCTGATGAACATGGGCGCTTCCCCCTCGGCGGTGAACTGTCGTCCCTCGAGCCCGTCGTCCAGTTCGCGACGTCGCTCGTTTGGCCCCCGGGAATACTACCATGGTATCGCCAGATACACGGAACCAATCTGACCCGGATACCCTCCGTGCGGATCAGGAATCACTGAGCCTATCCAGGAACGCGAGCAGACCCTCCACGTTCTGCACCATCGCCAGTGCCACGGCCTCGCCCTCCGCACGCAATGACGTTTCGCGCAGCGAGAACTCCCCGTCGACCTTCGCAACGGTCGCCTCACCCGCCGCGACGGAGGTGAAGGGGATGGTCCCGGTCCGAACATCGAGCACCGCACATTCGGCCTCGCAGGCAGCCCGCGCTTCATCCGTGCCGAAGACGCGATCGTTCCGGAACCCCCGCGACGTGGTCTTCACGATGAGCACCCAGTCGGCCTGGTAGCGCGCCGCGGCCTCGCGGATGAGGGGGATCGATTTCTCGGCCGGCAGCAGGAAGCTCGGCAGGAACGACACGTCGAACACGCGGCCATCGTCCCGGAGCTTCTGGACCGGATCGAGCGCGCCGCGGAACCCGTCCAGGCTGAACCCTCCGTACCGCGACCATTCGCTCTCGTGCGCGAGGTACAGGACCGCGACCCGCATCTGCTGCGGCACCTCGACGCGGGTGGTGAGGATCCGCGCGATCTCCTGGTCGCTGAGCACGGCCGCGTCGGACGCAATGAGCGAGCGGGTGTCGTCCAGGGGATCCACGGCGCCAGGCGGCGGCCCGTAGGTGCTGACGCGACCACAGCCAGCGAGGACGACCGTGGCCAGCAGGACCATGAAGGCCATCGCGTTCCTCGATCGGGCCATCGTTTACTCCCGGGTTCGGATGGTGGGCGCCTCCGACCAGGACGGATCAGGAGCACGCTGCTGCCATCATTCTATCGAGCCGAGCCCAGTTGGTCGAGCCGTGATCCAGCCCCCCCTGACCGTCGCCCCGATCACCAGCCCGGCCGCCACCAGGACCAGGTTCTTGATGATGTACTGGCCCTCGAGGGTGGGGGCGATCGGCGTCACCGTGAAGCACAGCTCGGGGAAGATGAACAGGGGCGTGATGGTGCCCAGCATCTGGAGCCACAGGAGGAAGAGCGTCGCCCGGAGGAGGCGGCCGGCGATCAACCCGACCCCGACCAGGCATTCCCAGACCGCGAGGATGACCACCGCCGCCCCGGGGGCGATCAGGCCGAAGGACAGGACCTCGATGGTGTTGCCGGCCAGCGACTGGGCGGGGCTCAACCCGGGGAAGAACTTCAAGACGCCGAACCACACGAAGATGATCCCGAGGCTGACCCGCAGGATGCGGATGCCGTTGCGGGCCATCCAGGTGGTCAAGGTCGTGTCGATCCGCTGGTAGCGGCGTCGCAGGGTGTTCATGGTGACCTCTGGATCGATCGAGGGGTGAACTCGTGGGCGATCTCGGTGATGCG
>JAABRY010000188.1 GCA_011390645.1 Gemmatimonadota bacterium | reverse complement strand
AGGGGGGCAGGAGTCCTCGTCCCGAGTGCAACGAGGGACCTCTGCCGGTGCCGCCTGTTGGAACGCGCTCTGAAGAGCTCGCTCCTGGGGGCGGGGGGCGAGGTCCCTCGTTGCACTCGGGACGAGGGGTGGCTTGCGGCCCCCCGTTCACCGTTCACCGTTCACCCGCGCCGCGTAGCGGCGCCCCTCGCCGGGCTGAAATTGTCCCACCCCCGTTTGACCCCTCCGTGATCCACCGGCATCACCTTGGACCCTCCCCTCAACAGGAGTCCCAAGGTGATTCGCACCCTCGTGCGCTTGTCGCTTGCTCCCGCCGGTCCGTCGCCGCTCGTGCGCGGCTTTGCGGGTGAGATCCTCACGCCCTTCGGGCGCTGGTTGCGCGAGCGGGTCGCGTCGGCCGCGATTGACTGGCCGGACGTCGCGTTTCATCGGGTGCACCTGACGCCGACGTCGCTGGAGGTGGTGGTGCTGTTGCGTCCGGGGATTCCGCCGCATCGCGGCGCGCAGGAGGTGGCGCGTGCGCTGGCACGCGAGTTGGACCTCGCGGCGCGGCGCACCGGATGGAGTCGGGGGATGTTGTGGAGCGATGTCGCGCTGTGGACCGGCGACGAGGTGATGTCAGCTCCGCGCGCGAGCCATCAGTACCACGGCCAGGGCGAAGAAGACCGCATTCATTGACCACGCCGCCGCAATGGGCGTGACGATCTCCTTGCCGCCGATCGCCTTCATGATCTGCGTGCCCGTGAGGTAGATCAGCGTCGTGCCGAGCGCCATTGCGAGGCCCAACGCGGCCCCGGCACGCGGGTTGGTCAGGGCGAGTGGTGCACCGAAGAGGGCGATGATCAGGCAGGCCACCGGGAGGGCGTAGCGCAGCGGGTAGTCCACCGCCATCTGCCCGGGGCGGACGCCCGAGCGGCGCAGGCGCTCCAGGTGGTCACGCAGCTCCAGGGTGCGCATCTCATCGGCCCGCGTCCACGCATCCATCAGCGCCGCGGGCGGCTCGGCGAGCTCAGGCAGCACCATCGTGGCGAAGGCGTAGCTCTGCAGCGTGTCGCGTCGCGCCAACTGATAACTCGCCCCGCGCAGCATCGTCCATGCGCCGACGGAGTCGTCCCATCGGGCGCTGTCGGCCGCCACCAGCCACCGTCCGCCCGCGCTGTCCGCCGGGCTTTCGACCAGCACGGTCCGCAGGATGCCGGGCCCGCGGGCCATCTCCTTCACGGCGACCGTCCACCCCGCCTCGTTCTGGAAGGCGAAGTTGTAGCGGACCTGGGCGTCGGGAGAGACCTTCTCCTGCGTCAGCACGAGGTGGCGCGAGAAGCTCACCGCGGCGAGTTCCTGCAGCATGAAGTTGGCGGGCACCGCGAGCGCGGCGAGCACCAGAATCGGGGCGATCAGGCGGTAGAACGAGATGCCGCCGGCCTTCACCGCGGTCAGTTCGCTGTGCCGCCCCATCGCGTTGAGCGTGAAGACGGTGGCGAAGAGGACACCGGCGGGGAAGAGCATCGCCATCTGCGACGGGTACAGCATGGCCGTGCCGAGGATGATGTCGCGGGTCGGGACATCGGCCAGCGCCGGGCGTCCCAGGCTTTCCGAGAGGCGGATCAGCACCGAGACCGCGGGGATGCCGAGCACGGAGAGGAGGAAGGTGCCGATCCACTGCCGCAGGACGTAGCGGTCGATGAGCGAGCCGGCCCTCATGAGGTGCTCCCCCCCCCACGATCGCGACGGCGGAAGAGCCCGACCAGTGCCTCGACAATCCCGACGCTGCGCGAGGTGCCCATCTCGCGGTTGGCCGACGCCACGGCCGCGAGTCCGACCACCGTGAAGATCACCACCGGACCGTACATCGCCATCTGTGGCGAGATCACGCCCTTGTCGGCGAGCCCCTCGCCACCGATCAGCAGCACGTAGAAGACCAGGAAGATCACCAGCGAGCCGCCGATCACCAGGCCGATGCCGCTGCGCGGGTACTTGAGGGCGAGCGCCACGCCGACCAGCACGAAACAGAACGACGCGAGTGGCAGCGCGATCTTCTTGTGGTACTCCACCGAGTACTGCCAGACGACCGCCTGCGCGTCGCGCGCCTGCGCCCGCATCCCGTTCACTTCACTGGAGGAGGAGAGCAGGCCATCGCCCGGTGGTCCCCCCCCCTGCGTCCCCTGCATCGGGTCCACCAGGAAGCCGTCCGGTACCTGCGGCAGCGCCATCGGCAGGCTCTCGGTGAGGAAGGCGTCCTGCGGCATGATGGTGCCCGACGTCGCGGCAGCCGCCAGCGCCGAGTCCTTGGCGGCCTGCACCTCGAGCCGCACGCGGACGGATTGCGAGTCCTGTGGCGCCTGCGGGGCTTGGGAGTCCGGTGGGGTCCGCGGCTCCTGGGCGGCCTGCCGTGGTCGCGGCTCCTGCGCCTCGAGGGCGCCGGGGAGGAGCACGCGTTCCAGCATGCGCTGCAGTTGGCGATAACTGCCGCAGTGCGGGTCGCGTTCCGGTCGGGTCGGCGTCGATGGGGGGGGGAGCGGCGGCAGGCCCGCGAGGTGGCGCAGGTCCCGTCGCGTGAGGACACGACGCTGACGCGCGAGGTCGGTGGTGCTCCAGCGCGCGTCATCGATCACATCGAGCAGTTCGCACCCGCTCTGTTCACGGTCGCCGCGGGAGACCTGCCCCTCGCTGCGCTCGAGCGTGTTGGCGACGTCGCGGATCGTGATCTGGTTCTTCGCAAAGGCGGTGCGCTCGATCCGGTTCGCCTCGAGCAGCGAGACATCGATGATCTCGCCGTCCCAGAGGGTGAGGAGGAGATCCGTCCCCTGCTGCGAGGTCGCCATCAAGCCGCTGTCGGCGTGAATCACCCGGCGCGAGTCGTAGCGGCCGAGGTCCCAGATCGTCACCCCGCGCATGTGGCCGCCCTCGGCGGCGATGTCGTCGGCCCGCAGCACGTAGGTGGTGGGCTGCAGCCGGTTCATCTCCATCGGGCGGAAGGCGAGCGTAGGTTGCAGGCGTGCAACGTCCGAAGCCAGCGTCCGGAAGCGGGTGTTGCTGATCGGGACGAGTTGGTCGAAGATGAAGAAGTTGACGACCGAGATGACGACCGCCGCCACGAGGGCCGGCCGGACCATGCGCCAGACTGACACACCGTTGGCATACATCGCCATCATCTCGAGGTCGGCCGCGAGGTTGGTGTAGGCGTAGAGGGTGCCGACCAGCACGGCCATCGGGATCGTGAGCGTGAGCAGGGCGGGGAGGGCCAGGATGACCGCCTCGATCATCACCTGCCACCCGAGTCCGCGACCCCCGAAGCGATCGATGAGTTGCGCCAACTGGTTGAGCAGCAGGAGCCCCGTCAACGCAAGCAGCCCCCAGGCGAAGGGGGCAGCGAAGGTGCGCAGGATATGGCGCGACAGCAGGCGCATCGTCGTCCGGTTGTGGGGCGCGCCCAAGGGCGCGTAGGTTACTGGTCCTGACAACCCTAGCAAGGTAATCGCCTGATCCGTCGCCTTGTGGCGTCACGACCGCCTCTTTTCGCGCTGGCCGCCCTTGCCTTGGTCCTCGGTACCGGACAGGCTGCGGCGCAAGGCACTCCCGATACCGGGGGGGTGCGCTTTCCCCTGCGCGTCGGATTGCCCGACACGCTGCTCCCGATTCCGCGGCCGGCGGCACTCGACGCCGCCTGGGCGGGGGTGCGGCGCTCACCCGCGCAAGCCGCGGCGGCATTCGACACCGCCACGACCGCACTGCTGCAGACCTCGCGTGCCGGCTGGCGTCACGATCGCCTCCTGGACCGCCTCTATCGACGCGCCGCCTTCGCCGACGTGATCTGGCCAGCCGACGAGCAGGTGGACCGCCCGCGCCGCAATGTCTTCGGCCTCGAGTCCGACCTCGTGGACATGACGCTCGACGGCAACATCCGGCTCGAGATGTCCACCGAACGCTTCGCGAACCTGAAGTGCACCTCGGTCCAGCTGCAGGACCCGCTGTCGGGGTGCCAGCCCCGCTTCGGGGCGCCACGCGTCGACAATGTCATCCTCCTGCAGGCGCGGGGTGTGGTCGGGCGTCGTCTCTATATCGACGTCGACCTCGACACCGAGCGCGACTTCGCCAACAACAACACGATCCGCGCCTACTATCAGGGCCTCGAGGACGAGGTCCTGCAGCGCGTGGACGTCGGCACGGTCCGATTCGCTCCCCCCCCCTCGCGCTTCCTGACCGCGGGGATTCCGACCAACAACTTCGGCATCAGCGCGGCGGTCGAGTACGGTGCCCTCTCGGTGGGCGCGCTGGCGGCCACGCAGAAGGGGAGTGTCGTCGCCGAACGGACCTATCGGATCGGCGACCAGACGGTGCAGGATCAGGAACGCCTCGCCCGCGACCTCGACTACGAAACCGGCCGCTTCTACTGGGTGGTGGACCCGACCGTCCTGCCGGGGTACCCTGCCGTGGACGCCCTCACCCTCGCGGACCTCGCGGTGCCAGCCAATGTTCGGCCGACCGAGGTACGGGTGTACCGCTACCGCGCGGCGGCGGGCAATGAAGGGACCAATCCGAACCTGGGCGGGATCACCGCGATTGCGCTCAACGAGGCGGGGACCTCTCGCCAACAGGTCGGCCCGCTGCCGTGGGAACTGCTGGTGCAGGGGCGGGACTTCTGGCTCGACCCGTCAGGGCTCTGGTTCGTCCTGACGACCAAGCTCGATCCCAACGACTTCGTCGCGGTCTCCTACATCACCACCGACGGTACGCTGGTGGGGACCTTTCCAGCGGCCGACACACCGGGTCGCCCCGACTCGCTGCGCCTGATCGTCGAGCCGAACCGCGGCCCCGAAGCGGGCAGTTTTCGGCATGCGCTGCGCAACGCGTATCGCGTGGCGGGCAGCGACCTCAACACGGCCTCCCTCAAGGTCGCGGTGGTGGTCAATCGCTCCGAGCGACCACCCGAGGGCATCGCCACCTGGCTCGGCGTGTTCGGGCTCG
>JAABRY010000187.1 GCA_011390645.1 Gemmatimonadota bacterium | reverse complement strand
TCGTCCGACAGTTTTCGCGCCAGCGCGTGCACGACGTCCGGGACGGGAAACCTGGCCAGGATGCGCGCCGCCTGGGTGCGGACGAAAAAAGCCGGATCGTCCAGCATTGCCACCGCTCGCGCCTGCAGCCCCGGCGTGTCGAGCGCAGCAAGCGACGACAGGGCGATCTTGCGCACGTTGGCTGCGGGATCGGAAAGCAGCCCTTCGAGAATCTCCGCCGTCCGCTCGCTGTAGCCCGACCTGCCGAGCAGGTATGCGATCCAATAGCGCGACTTCGGGTGGTTCCCGTGCAGCCACGAAACGTACAGATCCGTCAGGTCGATGCGGAAGTTCTCCAGGTGCGTGGCAATCCGCGACGCAGGCAAGACATCGTTCTCGAGTGCGCGCAGCAGCACCTCCGCCGCGCCCACGGTGCCATGCACGTCGAGCATGTCGAGGGCGGCGTAGGCCAGCAAGGGTTGTTCGCTTCCCAAAGCCCTCTCGAGCAGTGGCAGCGTGCCGGGATGCGATGTCCGCGAGAGCGCGTACAGCGCGATGACATGACGGGCGCGCCGGCGGGTGCCGGGATCCGCCGCACGTGCCACCAATGGGTCCGCGCCCACCCGCGAGACGTATTCCTCCGCCGCCAGGCGCGCCCACCCGCGTCGCGAGCCTGCGTTGCTCAGGTAGCGGGCGAGATAGTGCGTCCTCGCACGCCTCATGTGTTCGGCCGTCGCGGCCACGCCCGCGTCGGAGGAACCGGCCTGTCGCTCGATCGCTTCCAGCCCAAGCAGAAAGTGACCGTAGGTCCCGCGATAGATGAAGTGGTCCACCAAGGTGAACAGGAAGATCGTGAGCCACAGCAGCAGCGCCGCCAGCGGAAGCAAGACCGCCAGTTCTTCCAGCCTCATGGACGGTATTGCAGCGAAATCGCGATGGTCTGCTGGCGGAACGAATCCTCCTCGGCGCCTGCGCCCACTTCCAGGCGGACCGTCGTCGATTGCGTGAGCGTGCGCGCGAACGCCAGGGTCGCCGACCATCCCCGTCCCGCGCCACCCGGAATGCCGAGCGCATCGAACAGGTAGTCGCCATGCGCGAGATAGACGCCGAGCTGGTTGCGGTCGCGGAACGTCACCGCCCGCAGCTGGAGTACGCGAATGTCGTGGTCCAGTGCGGCGTTGCGGCCGAACCGGTACTCCACGCCGAGTTCGTTATCCCCCCGGTAGAGCGTCATGTGGGTAGACCACAGGTACAGGCTGCTGTCGTTGAACTGCAGCCGCCGGTAGCCTGCGCCCGCGCGACGATTGCCGCCAATCGCACGGTCCACCTGAAGCTGATAGCTCCATTCGGGAAGAAACACCGGATCGGGGGACGACTGGACCGACGCGCTGGCGTTCCATTCGCCGGAGCGGCCGTAGGCGGCCAGGTGCAACTCGCTGTCGGTCACGCCGTTGCGATCCTGTCGCCCGATGCTGGCACGGACCAGCTCGCCCGGCGCTGTCGCGCGCTCGAATGCAAGGCTCAACGAATCCCATTGACCATCGTTGCCGTTGACCTCCACCTGCGAGTGCTCGATGCGAGGCGTCAGCTGCCAGGTAGCTGACGGCGTCTGTGCCGATGCGGCCGAAGCGCAAAGACAGGCCGCCACGCCGAGTCCGAATGTCGTTCTAGGCAACACGGGACGCTTGGAACTTGGCGACCGAGTCGATGATTTCCTCCAAGCTGGTCCGCGGTTCGAAACCGATGGCCTCGCGAATCCTGGAGCAGTCCGGCGAGCGATCGACCGTTTCCTCGAAGTCGGGACCGAACACCGATTCGTAGCTGACGTACTGGATTTCGGAGTCGCTGCCCAGCTGTTCCCTGATGCGCTTGGCCAGCTGCAACACCGATACCTGCTCGCCGGAGCCCACGTTGAAAACGCGACCGTAGCAGTCTTCGCGCCTCACCAGCTGGCGCAGTGCCCAGGTGACGTCCTTCACAAATCCGAAGCAGCGCCGGTGACTGCCGTCGCCGTACACGGTGAGGGGCGCGCCTTCCAGCGCTGCGGTGACGAAGCGCGGAACCACCATGCCGTACTGACCCGACTGCCGCGGCCCGACGGTGTTGAAGAGGCGCACCACGACGATCTTGAGCCGGTGCTCGCGGTGGTAGGCCAGCGCATGGAACTCGTCGAGCGCCTTGGCGCAGGCGTAGGACCAGCGGCCGACGCGGGTAGAACCGAAGACCAGGTCGTCGTCCTCGTGGAAGGGGAGCTTTTCCGACTTGCCGTAGACCTCGGACGTAGAGGTGAACAGAACCGGCACATTCAGGTCGTCGGCCAGGGCCAGCACGACCTGCATGCCATGGCCGCCCGTCTCGATAGTGCGGATGGTGCTTTGCACCACGCGTTGCACACCGACCACCGCGGCGAGATGGAAGACGTAGCTTGCCCGCTCCATCAGCTGGCGCATCAGCGCCATGTCGGACACGGAGCCCAGATGGAACTCGAACCGGGGGTTGTCGAAGTGTGCCGCTATGTTCTCGCGCGAGCCCGTGGACAGGTTGTCGATCACCAGGACGCGATGACCCTCCGCCAGCAGCTCGTCGCACAGATGAGAGCCGATGAACCCGGCGCCTCCGGTGATCAAGTAGGTGTCTACGGATTTCATTGGTGCGCAGTCTTCGTATTGACTGCCCCGGCAGTGACCGAGGTGTCTGGTTTGGGGGACGGGGTATCAGTGCTGTGATTCGGCGAGACGGTTGGGCAGGCGGGCCATCGAAACAAGCATCCCATGGGACGCCCATCTTCCCCGCCGAAAGGCACCACCTGGCCGCAGTGGCCACCCGACCCGCCGAAAGCAGCGAGGCTGGCGACCAGCGACGGAACCATGCCTGCCATCAGGGAATCGCCAGCTTCACGATCGCGTCCGGTCTCCATTGCGGCAGTGGATCAGAACAGTGGTCGAGCCCGTTGATGGTCACCGCGATAGTCCAGGAACTGCAAGCGCCCACTTCGGACAGTCTGCGTGGTAGCCGGAGGCCGCGCAAGCGGCGGCTTGGGCAAGGATCGGACCCGCGCGAGCGCGATTTCGGCATCACGTGGGCGGGGTGCGCGGCGTCTCAGCGTCGTCCAGCGCCTTCAGATACTCCCGGACTGGGCGCGTGAGCGGCGTCTCCCGGTCCCACGCGGCGTCGGCGCCCGACACTCCCTTCTGCGGTTGGCACACGAGGGGGCGGGCAAGTCGCCGGGGCAGTGCGCCTGCGGCCCGTTGGCCCGCAGGCGCCGCCCGCTATCCCGAGGGCGCGGCGAGCTGACAAGAAAAGGGCCAGGCCCACTTCTTTTCCCCAACCGTCGTTGGTGGAAAGAAGTGGACCTGGCCCCGTTCCGGAGGCCGTGACTCAGATGCCGTAGTACATCTGGTACTCGAGCGGGTGGGTGGCCGCGCGGAACTTGGTCACTTCCTGCATCTTCAGCGCGATGTAGCCATCGATGAAGTCGTCGCTCATCACGCCGCCGGCCTTGAGGAACTCGCGGTCGGCGTCGAGCGCCGCCAGCGCCTGGTCGAGCGAGTGGCAGACGGTCGGGATGTTCTTCTCTTCTTCCGGCGGCAGGTCGTAGAGATCCTTGTTGCTCGGCGCGCCCGGGTCGATCTTGTTCTTGATGCCGTCCAGGCCGGCCATCATCAGCGCGGTGAAGGTCAGGTAGCCCGAGTTCATCGGGTCCGGGAAGCGCATCTCGATGCGGCGCGCCTTCGGGTTGGCCACGAACGGAATGCGGCAGCTGGCGGAACGGTTCGAGGCCGAGTAGGCCAGCATCACCGGCGCCTCGAAGCCCGGCACCAGGCGCTTGTAGCTGTTGGTGGTCGAGTTGGCGAAGGCGTTGATGGCACGCGCGTGCTTGAAGATGCCGCCGATGTACCACAGCGCGATCTGGCTCAGGCCGCCGTAGCCGTCGCCGGTGAACAGGTTCACGCCGCCCTTGGCCAGCGACTGGTGCACGTGCATGCCGCTGCCGTTGTCGCCGACCAGCGGCTTGGGCATGAAGGTGGCGGTCTTGCCGTTGCGGTGGGCGACGTTCTTGACGATGTACTTGAGCATCATCAGCTCGTCGGCCTTCTTCACCAGCGAGTTGAACTTGGTGCCGATCTCGCACTGGCCGGCGTTGGCGACTTCGTGGTGGTGCACTTCCACTTCCTGGCCGGCGGCCATCAGCAGCTTGCACATCTCGGCGCGGATGTCGTGCAGCTGGTCGGTCGGCGCGACCGGGAAGTAGCCGCCCTTCACGCCCGGGCGGTAGCCGCTGTTGCCGCCCTCGTACTTCTTCTTGGTGTTCCAGGCCGCTTCCTCGGAGTCGATCTCGAAGAAGGTGTGGCCCATGTCGTTGGCGAAGCGCACCGAGTCGAAGATGAAGAACTCGGGCTCGGGGCCGAAGAAGGCCTGGTCGGCGATGCCGGACGACTTGAGGTAGGCCTCGGCGCGCTTGGCGACGCCGCGCGGGCAGCGCGAATAGCCCTGCATGGTGGCCGGGTCGAGCACGTCGCAGACCAGGATCAGGGTCGGGTCGGCGGTGAACGGATCGATGACCGCGGTATCCGGATCCGGCAGCAGGATCATGTCGGACTCATTGATGCCGCGCCAGCCGGAGATCGACGAGCCGTCGAACATCTTGCCGTCCTCGAACAGGCCGGGCTCGACGATGCTGACCGGGAAGGTGACGTGGTGGTGCACGCCGCGCACGTCGGCGAAGCGCAGGTCGATGAACTCGACCTCGTGGTCCTTGATCAGCTTTTCGATATGGGCAAGCGACATGCGGGTGGCTCCGGCAGGGGAAAGGGTAGCCTTGGGGTTGCAAGCCGCGTGCCAAGCGCGGGAAAGCCGCAAGCTGTTGATTTTACGGCCCCACAGCTCCCGCGGCACACCCGAACTCCCCGTTTGGGTGCGCCATTCTGGCTGTCGCGCACCATCGTGGTGCAGCAAGGCCGCGCCCCGGGTCGCGTATGCTCCCGCCTTTGCC
>JAABRY010000186.1 GCA_011390645.1 Gemmatimonadota bacterium | reverse complement strand
CCGTTTCACCTTTTACGTTTCACCTAACGTCCACACAAAGTGGTCCGCGGCTGAAGCCGCCGGCTTGCGACCTACGACCTACGACCTACGACCTACGACCTACGACCCCTAACGACCAACGACTCACGACTCACGCCTCCCCTGTCACCCAACTGTCATCTCCCGGCCATCCCCCCGCCATTCCCGGGCCGGATATTCTCTCCACTCCCATGTACGCCACCTGCCTCGTCTGTTCCGACCCGCTGGGGACGAATGACGTCCTCGAAACGCTCCCCATCGGGCGGCGCGTGGCGTTCGACGCGGGCAAGGGGCGGCTCTGGGTCGTCTGCCCGAGCTGCGCGCGCTGGAACCTGGTGCCGTTCGACACGCGGCTTGAGACAATTGATGCCTGCGAGCGCCATTTCCGGGACACCCGGGTACGCTACTCGACCGCAACGATCGGGATGGCGCGTCTGCACGAAGGCCTCGAGCTCGTGCGCATCGGTGAGGCCTTGCGGCCGGAATTCGCTGCCTGGCGGTACGGTCAGCGCCTCGGACGCCGGCGCCGCCAGTCCATCCCGCCAAGCAACGGGGAAGGTGCAGGCCTCCTGGGCGGGCTCTCCAGAAGCGTGCGCGCCTTTCAGTGGCTGCTGGCGCTGCCATTCCTCGATGCGGGCGTTCGCCCCAGGCATGCACTCCGTCAGGAACGCCTGATCCGTGATCCGAGCACCGGCTATCTGGTGCGAGTGCCGGAGGTGGCGCTGGTCCAGTCGGTCCTCTCGCGTGAGGGTGACGGGTGGCGCCTGGAGATCCCCTACCGGTCGCATCTCGAATACGTCATGGGAGTGGACCCGCTCGCCATCGCCTCCTTCCGCGATCACCCCGCCGTGGGCTTCTTTCGCGGCAGCGAACTGCATCACGCACTCGGCAGGGTCCTCCCCACCATGGAGGACGGGGTGCCCGCGCCGGCGGTGGTGCAGGAAGCGACCCGCCTCGTGGAACGGAACCTGGAGGACCCTGCCGGGCTCTTCGCGTATGTGGCGGGGCGCCCACTGAGGTTCGAAACACGTCGCGAGTTCCCGCTGCGTGACGTCGGCCCCGAGGTCCGCCTCGCCCTCGAGATGATGGCGCACGAGGAAACCGAACGCGTCGCCCTCGCCGGCGAACTCGCCCTGCTCGAACGCGAATGGCGCGAGGCAGAACGACTGGCAAAGATCATCGATGACATGACGCTGGACAGAGAACAGAGAACCGAGAACTGAGAACAGTGAAGTGCGATTGGCGACTGGCGATTGGTGATTGGTGTCCAACATCAAACATCCAAAATCCAAAATCCAACAGCCTACGACCTACGACCTACGACCCAAAATGTTCTCCACCTGCCTCCACTGCACCAAGGACCTTGGCACCAACGAGGTCATCGAGACCCTGCCCATCGGCCGGCGCCTCGCATTTGATGCTGCGCAGGGGCGGCTCTGGGTGGTCTGTCGGCACTGTGCCAAGTGGAACCTCGTGCCGTTCGACACGCGGTTGGAGAGCATCGATGCGTGCGAGCGGCTCTATCGCGACACGAAGACCCGCTACGCCACCGACAACATCGGTATTGCCCGTGTCAAGGAAGGGCTGGAAGTGGTGCGGATCGGACAGCCACTCCGGCCGGAGTTCGCGAGTTGGCGCTATGGCGATTCGTTCGGCAAGCGTCGTCGGCGAAACTGGCTGATCGCAGGCGGGACGATCGTCGGGGGCATTGCGATCATCAACGGCGCCGGTGTGTTGGGGCTGGGTCTCGGCATGGCGCCGCAAATGCTGTTTCAGGCTACTGCGCTCATTC
Source organism: Gemmatimonadota bacterium (assembly GCA_011390645.1). GTDB lineage: Bacteria > Gemmatimonadota > Gemmatimonadetes > Gemmatimonadales > GWC2-71-9 > Palsa-1233. The sequence goes on along the minus strand of JAABRY010000186.1, from coordinate 3,173 downwards.
AGGCGAAGCGTCCCATCGTCCGCGTCCCCCGACACGAGGGCGCGCCGATCGAGCTGTCAGCACAACTCGTCCCGGAGCTCCGCGTGGTGAAGCACCCGGACGCCGGGTGGGCGGTGCGCACCAAGGTCCTCCAGCCTGGCTACATGTACCGCAAGCTGCGCCGTGTTGATCCGCGCGAGGAGATCTTCACTGGTGACGAGGCCGAGCGGCTGCTGAGTGGGGCGCTGGCGCGCCAGAACGCCTATCAAGGATCCGAGAGGCAGCTTCGGACCGCCGTGTCGATGGTCGAGCAACACCCTACGCTGCATGACCTGGTGATCGGGGGGGGGAGCCCCACAGGGGAGGGGAGCACCATGCGGAAACTCACGGCCCTTCCTGCCCCGTGGCGCCTCGCCGTCGAGATGGCACTGCACGAGGAGCGCGAGCGCGAGGCCCTGGCCGGTGAACTCAAGCTCCTCGAATGGGAGTGGCGCGAAGCCGATCGACTCGCGAAGATCAGCGACGACTTGGCCATCCCGCCTGACATCGCCGAGGAGTTCGATCGTCGGACGGTCGAGCCGTGAGTCCGGCATCGGTGTTCGTGCAGCTCAGCCACGCGGCGCCGTGGGTCACGGCGTTGTTCCTCGCCACCTGGATCGCGTCCGTCGCACGTCGCGACGCCTCACTCGCCGACCGTGTCTGGGGCCTTGGTTTCGTGGTGGTCGCCTGGGTGATCGCCCTCCGGAGCGTTGCGGCAGATTGGCTCGTCGTGCTGCTGGTCAGCATCTGGGGGCTCCGCCTTGCCGCGCACATCACCGTGCGCAACTGGGGGCACGGCGAGGACCGTCGCTACCGCGCGATGCGCGAGCGGAACGGGTCAGGGTGGTGGTGGACATCGCTGTTCTGGGTGTTCGGTCTGCAGGCGCTGCTATGCGTGATCATCGCACTGCCGCTCGCGGTTGCGATACCGAACCCACACAGTGGGTGGCTCCGCACGGTCGGTCTGGTCGTCTGGGCGATCGGCTTCGCGTTCGAGTCGATCGGCGACTGGCAATTGGTGCAGTTTGCGCGCGATCCCGCCAACCGAGACCGTGTACTCGACACGGGCTTGTGGCGTTACACCCGTCACCCGAACTATTTCGGCGAGGTCGTCCTCTGGTGGGGCCTCTGGTTGATCGCGGTTGGGGCGGGTGGTTGGTGGACCGCGATCGGGCCGGTGGTCATCACGGTGCTCCTCCTGCGGGTGTCAGGTGTCACGCTGCTTGAGGCTGATATCACCGGTCGCCGCCCTGGCTATGCAGAGTATGTGCGGCGGACCAGCGCATTTGTGCCGCGACCGCCGCGAGTCTGATTAGCTTTTCATGAAGCTCCGGCTGCCGCGTGTCCTTTCGGACTGCGCGGCAACCGGCTGTGGATGATTCACCTTCACGATTGTCTGCCATGACCACTGTTCGCGTCTCTGATCTCCATGCCCACGCCGGTGCCACCGTCTCGGTGGACGGCTGGGTGATGACGACCCGTTCCTCGGGCAAGATTGCCTTCCTCGTGTTGCGCGATGGCACCGGCTACCTGCAGGCGGTCTTTCCGAAGAACGAGGTGGTGGACGGCGCCTGGGAGCGCTTCGCCACGCTGACGCAGGAAGCCAGCGTACGCGTGACGGGAATGGTGCGGGAGGAAGCCCGCGCCCCCGGCGGCTACGAGCTGACCGCGAGTGACGTCACCGTGCTGGCACCGAGCACGGACTATCCGATCACCCCGAAGGAACACGGCACCGCGTTCCTCTTCGAGCATCGCCACCTCTGGCTGCGCTCGCGTCGCCAAGTGGCAATCGGCCGCGTGCGGAGCGAGATCCAGCAGGCGATCCACGACTTCTACTACGAGCGTGGCTTCATCCGTACCGACTCGCCCATCCTGACGGGCGCGATCGGCGAAGAGGCGGGCGAACTCTTCGCCACCGAGTACTTCGACCTCGGCCAGGCCTACCTCGCGCAGACCGGACAGCTCTACATCGAAGCGACCGCTGCCGCCCACGGCAAGGTCTATTGCTTCGGCCCGACCTTCCGCGCCGAGAAGAGCAAGACGCGCCGTCACCTGACGGAATTCTGGATGTGCGAACCTGAGGTGGCGTTCGCCGACAGCAACGACAACATGCGCCTGCAGGAGGAGTTCGTCTCCTACCTGGTGTCGCGCGCGCTGGAGCGTTGCACGGAAGAGCTCAAGGAACTCGAGCGCGACACCGCGCCGCTCGCGAAGGTGACGGCGCCGTTCCCGCGCATCACCTACACCGAGGCGATCGCCCGGCTGCAGGCGGAGGGTAGCGACATCGAGTGGGGCGCGGACCTCGGCGCCGATGACGAGACCGCACTGGCGAAGGCCTACGATCAGCCGCTCTTCGTGATGAACTATCCGAAGCAGGTCAAGGCCTTCTACATGAAGGAGAACCCTGACGATCCCCGCACGGTGCTCAACAACGACTGTCTCGCCCCCGAGGGGTACGGCGAAATCATCGGCGGCTCACAGCGCGAAGACAACTACGAGAAGCTGCTCGAGCGGATCCACGCGCAAGGGCTCGATCCCGCGACCTACAGCTGGTATCTCGATCTGCGCAAGTATGGTGGCTTCGTGCACTCAGGCTTCGGCCTCGGCCTCGAGCGCACCGTCGCCTGGATCTGCGGCATCCCGCACATTCGCGAGACGATTGCGTTTCCGCGGCAGATTCACAGGCTGTATCCGTAGGGAGTCGTTAGTTGTTAGTCGTTGGTCGCGAGAGGTGAAACGTGAAACGTGAAAGGTGAAACGGAACCGGCCCTCGCCACCGTTTCACCTTTCACCTTTCACCCAGCGCGGCGAAGCCGCGTCCCCCTCACCCCTCACCCCTCACGCCGCTTCACCGCTTCCCACACCTCATCCAGCTCCTCCAAGCTCGCCTCGCCGAGGACCAGCCCCCGTTGCCTGGCACCCTCCTCGATGCCGGCGAACCGCCGCCGAAACTTGGCGTTCGCGCGATCGAGCGCTGCGCCGGGCTGGACCCCGGCCTTCCGCGCGAGATTGACCACCGCGAAGAGCAGGTCGCCGAGTTCGTCCTCGAGCTTGGTGCGATCGGCATCGCCAGTCACAAGCTCCACTTCGACTTCGGCGAGTTCCTCGTGGACTTTCTGCAGCGGACCATTCGTGTCTGGCCAGTCGAAGCCCAC
>JAABRY010000185.1 GCA_011390645.1 Gemmatimonadota bacterium | reverse complement strand
ATTGGGATTGTTATCGGTCTCTGCGAGCGGCAGCGGCCAGCAGGTCTGCGTGCCGATGGGTGCGAACCCATCGCGGAAATACTCTGCGCCAGCCTCCGGCACATTGAGCACATTGCCGGGGTTGCGACGAAAGTCACCCATGCGCTTGGCCTCGAGGTAGAACTCGAAGCCGCGCTGCTCCATCAGCTCGGTGAGCACGGCGTTGGCGTCGGTCCCGCCGGAGTAGGCCGGCTGGTCGTTCGCCGCCCGACGTGCGGCAATGAGCGCCAGCTGGTCGGCCGTGCTGCCGGCTTCGGCCGCGATGTACTGTGCCTCGAGCTTGGACGCCAGTCGAATGGACGACTGCCATGACGGGAACTTGTTCTGGATGAAGAAGTCGCCGCTGCCGGCATCGAACGGCGTGAGTTGGTGATCGCTGGGCGCCAACTGCGGAACGCGCGGATCGGTCACCCGGAACGCGGGCGCCACCTGCAGCGAGCCGCGAGAAAACGTGAACTGCCAGAGGCGGTTGCCCAAGCGGTTGCGCTGCGCGGGGTCATCGAGGTACGTGAAATCGAACTCGAACCCATCGGGTACCGCGGCCACTGCGGACGCGGCCTCTACCTTGCGACCAGCCTGCAGATGTGCCCGCCCAAGACCGACACGTGCCGCATTCGCGAGCGTGGCCGCCGCCGCTGTGCCGTTTGCGGTACCGCCGCTGATCGCGGCTCCGAAGGCCGCCACCGCGGAGTCGAGCATGGCGTCGGTGGAGAGCGCGGCACCGCCGCGCAACACGCCTTCACAGAAGCTCTCGGCCATCAGCACGAAGGAATACCCCTTCATGACGTGCCCGCGCACTTTGTTGACATTCTCGTCCGGCAGGTCCAGGTCCGCAACGATCGTGGACGCCGCCAGCGCGCGTGAAAGCGGGGTCCATAGTTCGCCATTGTGGGAGAGGTTCGCCGCCGTCACGTCACGGCGTCCGAACTCATGTCGCGTGGGGAACGTTTCGGCCACCCGCGTTTCGCCCACGAACCATGACTGGTACATGGCCAGCCAACCATACGCGGCCGCCAGATCCTGCTGCGCGGAAGCCGCGAGGGTGGGTGCGTCCGTGGCCGGATCAATGGCCGACAGCAGAATGTTGTTGGGATTTCGGACCGTCAGGAAGTCTTCGCAGCCACTCGCACTCACTCCAAGGAGCAGGACAGCGGCGCTGAGACGAATGCTGCGCGTGATCGTGGTCATGAGTCGTGGGCTCAGAAGGTGAAGTTGGTTTTGAACACCACGCGCCGCGGATTGGGAAGCGTCAGGAAATCCGTGCGGTTGAACTGCACATTCGGCGCTGAGACCACCTCCGGATCGGGGCCTGAGTAGTCCGTCCACAGCGCCAGGTTCTGCGCCGCGATCGTGAACGTGGCCGCCGTGAAGCGGTTGCCGAGTCTGGTCAGCAGCGAACGTGGCACGGTGTAGCCGATCGCCACCTCGCGCAGGCGCACGAAATCTGCCTTCTCGATGAATGCCTCGCGCGCATCGTTCACGTTGCTCGACACCGGATTCCCGTTCACGAGGGTCTCCTGAATGAACGCCGGCTCGCCCGGTGTGTCGTTGCCGTAGCGACGCAGGCGTTCGAGACGCGGCAACTTGTCGGTGTCGAGACGGTTGTCGCTGGTGACGACCTGCGTCTCGCGGAAGAAGGCCGTGTTGTTGAAGATGTGATGTCCGCTCTTTGCATCGAGCAGCGTGGAGATGCGGAAGTTCCGTGCCACGATAAACGTGTTCGCCCAGTTCCACTCCCGCGTGGGGAGCACGTTGCCGACGACCTCGAAGGTATCGGCCACGATCACACGCCCAGTCGCCTCGTCGATGGAACGGACCGGCTTGGTAACGAACGAGCCGAGCTGATACCCCTCGGTGAATCGATTGAGCGTGCCGAAGGCCGGGACCGTCCCGAGGTCGTCAAGACGATTGCGCAGCGTGTTTCCGGCGATTGTGCTCGTCCAGTCGAAATTGTCACGGCGGATGACGTTACTGGTCAGCGTGAGCTCGAGCCCCTTGTTGCTCACCGCGCCAATGTTGCGGAACGGATTCGACGTGAAACCCAGGGAAGGCGCCTGCGGCACCGCAATGAGCAGATCCTGGCTGCGTTTATCGAAGTAGGTGAGTTCGACACTGATCCGATCGTTCCATGTTGCAAGTTCGAAGCCCGCCTCGAACTCCGTACCGCGTTCGGCTTTCAGAGAATCGTTGCCCGGGTTGCCAAGAATCACACCCGGCGTTGCCTGACCCGTGATGGCTGTGGGCGCACCCGCGAACGTGGTGAGCGCGGCCGTGGGTCCGGGGGCGCGACCCGTGGTACCGTACGCGGCCCGCAGACGGAACTGCGTGATCAGGTTGGCGAGCGGATTGAAGAACGGCTCATCGGAGATGACCCACGAGACACCGATGCGAGGCAGGAAGAACGAAGGCGACTCGCCACCGAACGCCGAGTTCTTGTCCACGCGCGCGCCGAGCTGAAGGAAGCGCTTGTCCTGATTGCTGATCTGCAGCTCGCCGAGCCAGCCAATAGCCTTCGTCTCGGAGAAGGTCTGCGTGCCAGTGCGCTGCGCCGCATTCGTCACGCTGTTGGCAGAGTTGCTGATGAAGCCGTTGCCTTCGGCTTCCGTGAAATCCGAGCGGGTGATGATCGACTGCAGGCCTGCCGAAAAGTTCACGCCCCACTGCGCCTCGGCACCATACATGCCGCGCAGCGTACCGAGGTAATCGATGGTGAACCGATCCAGCCCCAGGCGTCCCTGGGTATTGTCTCCCACGCTGAGCAGACCACCGTAGATGTTCTGGTTGTTGCGAGGATAGAAATTGGTGAATTCGTCGCGTGACAGATCGGCGCCAACCGTGGCGCGGTTGGTGAACCATTCCGTGGGCTGATACGTGCCGGTCACATTCGCCTGGGTGCGACGCGACTCGAGGCCGTTGACGATCGCGCGGATCCCGTCGGGGCCAAGTCCGTTGCCGAACCAGCCGTCGTTCGCGAGGTTGTTCTCATGTCGGGTGTTCGGTGAACCGAGCAGCCCACCGCCGAGCCAACCAAAACCGTTGTTGTCGTTATCCGGCAGGCGCGTGTTCGACTGCAGCAAGTTCAACCCGATGTCCACCTTGAACTGCGAGCTCGGCACCAGGTTCACGTTCGAGCGAAAGCCGTAGCGTTCGAAGCGATTGACGTCGAGCGTCCCGATGGCCCGGTCGCCGGTGGCGGAGAGGAAATAGCCGTAGTTACTGCCGCCGCCTCGACCCGTCCACCCGATGTTCTGCTCCGAGCCCTGTCGGAACGCGTCGGTGCGCACCAGCGGGTTATCCTGCACGAGCGTGCCCACCGCCTGACCACGGCAGAGTGGATTCGTGCTGGTGGTGGCCGCGGTCGCTGCGGTGCAGCGCGCGAAGTTGTCGGGCGGCGTCCAGTTCTGATCAATCTGTGCGAGGTCGAAGCGCAGCTGCTGCTCAAAGCTGTTCGCGCCGAGCCGGCCCTGCTTCGTGATGATCTGGATCACTCCGGCCGAGGCATCGGCGCCGTAAAGCGTGGCAGCCGCCGGGCCCTTCACGACTTCAATCGATTCGATGTCATCGGGATTGAGGTCGTTGAGCCGGTCGGAAATCTGCCCGCCCGCGTTGAGGCTGTTCTGGGCCTCGGACACCCGAATGCCGTCAATGAAGATGAGCGGGTTGTTCGACAGATTGATTGACGCGGCGCCACGGATTCGAATGGAACGCGACGTGCCCACGGAACCGGACGACGCGTTCACGGAGACGCCCGGCAGACGCGATTGCAGCAGCTCGTTCACGTTGGAGATCGGCGCGTTGCGCACGATGTCCGCGGCAGAAATTGTGGCAATCACCGCGGCCTGCGCCTTGCGCTGCGTGTTGCCGGTCACACCCGTCACTACCACCTCGGACAGGCGAGAGACGGTGGACGAGAGCGCGAAGTTCTTCGTGATGCGTTCACCCGCGAGGATGCGCGCGGTATCGCTTCTCGCCGTATATCCGATACGCTGAACCGAAATGGCGAGCAGCCCCGGAGGCACGTTGGTGATGCTGTACTCACCGCGGTCATTCGTCACGCCGATGAGGGTGGTGCCACCAATGAGGACGGTGGCGCTGGCCAGCGGTGCCCCGGTCCCGACGACGGTGACGGTGCCCACCAGCGTGCCGGTGGTCTGGGCCTGTGCGGCTGCTGGCGCCATCGCCATCAGCGCAACGCACGCCGCGGTCAAGATGGGCCGGATCGCACAAAGCGTCCTGATCTTCATGGACAACCGTCCTGACTGGAAATGTGGGGGATACCTCGCGCGGGAGTCTCTCCGCAGGCTACCGGAGCCCGATATACGCGGATATTGCCCAGAGGAGCGATTTCGACGTGCTCCCCCTTCAGGACAGACGTGCGCCAGTCGTGGCGTAGCGTCGCGCTGTCCACGGGACACACTGGCTTCGACGCGTTGTGTCCCTCATGCCATCGGACGGGTTGTGGAACGTCGGCTGCGTTCGGCTATGGTGCGGCGACGTTGACACATGCGTGGACCACCGCCAACGCGTTCCCCACGGCGCGCTCTCCGGTGGGATCGGACGGGCGCGTGACGAGACGTGTGGTGCGCGCAGCGGCATCCCACACCACCAACGCTGACGAGCCACCACCATCGAGATTCAGCGCGTCGTCCGCGCCAAGCGCGCGCATGAGTCGCGCGGTCTCTTCCGTGGTCATGCCGACACTGACGCCGGGTTGACGACCGTCGATCACCACGAGTAGTACACGTCGGCCGTTGGCAGCCAGCCCCACCGCCGTGCGCGGATTCAGCCCGCGAAAGCTCGCTGCGCCGGCTGTCTCGAGGCCACTCGCGAGCTCGCCGTCTTCCAGCAGCATGGGAAAGCCGCCCACGGCCTCCATCGGGGCCACCGGACCGATGCGCAGCGACACCGTCACCGTGTCCCCCGCACGGAACAACGCCGCGTCGATCTCCGAGATGCGCACGAG
>JAABRY010000184.1 GCA_011390645.1 Gemmatimonadota bacterium | reverse complement strand
CATGCGTCTCGCACCACTGCCTGTGCGCGCGAACGATGATGGACAACGGCACCGACGCGGGGAAGTGACGCGAGGCCCCGCCGCCGATGAGTGGCAGGTGCAGGTGCTGAATGCCGTTCCCCGACGCCCAGCGAAGTGCCCTCGGCAGCAGCTCCCTCAGCAGGTTCAGGTCGCGCGTGCGTTCGTCCTTCCACGGGCGAATCGCAGCGACTCTCGAACTCGCGCCGTCCGGCGAGGGAACACTGAACACCCCGTTCTCGTTGGCAATGGCCTTGAAGGCACGCACCGCCGCGAAGAACCGGGGGGCGACGCGCTCGAGCACGCTGAAGAATAGGCGACCGTCTCGTGTGTCACCGCTCGGGAATCCGGCACTCAGCAGCATCCCCTCGCCCTCGCCGAGTGTCGTGGGAAGTCCGCTATGTGAGAGTTCGAGGTTCGGCGCACCACCACCAAGTGCCCTGTCGTGGTCCCACTGGTAGTGCCAGGCGAACCGGGTCGGTCGCGGCTGCGGCGAACGCACTTGCCGCGCGAGCGCATGCAGACGCTTCGGCAGCTCGTCGAGTCTGCCGTAGCGTGCCACGATGATGTTGAAGCGCGTCCGAAGCAGCTCCTCGTCCAGCACCTTGGCGTCCTCGACCAGCGCGTAGTGCGGCTGCGGATTGGTGCCGTGCAGCTCCTGCACTTCGCTGAAGAGGTCGAGCAGGTAGGGGTCGCCCAGGCTGGAGCCGAGGAACAGCAGCGAACGCCGACGCCAGAGCTCGCCGAATGCTCGGCGGTAGTACGGATCGGCGTGCGCGATGCGCCGATACTCGTCGTGGCCCACGACCATCTCGTTCGCGAGGTGCGCGAGGTCTGGCTGCTCCTGCCGTGGCAGGAAGCCGTGAATCGTCCAGAGCACGGTGGGGACCGTGACGGAGAGCGCTGCGAGCACGCGCGCGCAATCGCGGCGCGATCGACCAAGCACCTGCACGTGTCCGTTGTACGGTTCGCTGCCTGACGGCTCGTACTCGCCGCTTGCCGCACCGCCAGCGTCGAGGGCCCTGGCCAGTTCGTCCTGCCGCTGGCGCGCGTAGGCGGTGACGAACAGGTCGTCGTAGTTGGACGACACCACGAGCGGCCACCAGAGACTGGCGAGCGCCGTGGTCTGCGGGACGCCGGTGAGTGCCAGGTCGTTGTCTCCCGACTGGTACAGAGAGGCGTGAATCGCCTCGCGCAGCGCGGCGGGGGTCCCCAGCGACAGCTTGCGGATGGCAGCGTTGGCGCGGAAGACGAGGTTGCCGCCGGTGTCGGCTGTTTCTTCCTGCGCTGGCGGAGTTGCGGTGCGTTCGCTCGACGGCGCCGCCTTTCGTTCAAGGTCGGCGATGAACGTCGCCCAGTCCGGGCAGGACCTTCGACTCATGCCGGCGCCGAGGAACGGCACCAGCAGGCCCTGGTGATATGCCGCGACGAGGCGGGGGAGCAGCTGGTCGAAGGTCATGGGCATGATGGATCGCTGGTGAGCTCGGGGCCGGTCTCGAACAACGGAACGTGTCATCCGTGCGAATGTACCGCGTCGTACCTTCGTGTCCTGAGTCTCCGATGACGAATCGGCCAGTCCTCCTTAGCGTCTCCCAAATGCCTTCCTCCATCTTTCACGTCGACGATCTCGGGCAGTTGACCCCACTGCACGAGACCGCCTTCGACACCGAGCAGCTGCTGCAGGAGCTGCTCGCTCGCTTCCCAAGTGTCCTGAGCGGTGAGGCGACTGATGCCGGCGCACCGGCGTGGCTGCTCGTGACGCGAGAGATGCGGGTGCCGGACGACGCAGAGGGCGGCGGACGCTGGTCGCTCGATCACCTGTTCCTGGATCATCGTGCGATCCCGACCCTCGTTGAGGTGAAGCGCAGCACGGACCTGCGTATCCGCCGAGAGGTGGTGGGACAGATGCTGGACTATGCGGCGAACGCCGTGGCGTACGTGCCCGTCGAACGCATCCAGGAGGCGCTCCGCAACCGCTGCCAGGCCGAGGGCGTGGATGTGAGCGAGGTGCTGCGGCACGTGCTCGCCGCCTCCGGCCAGACGGAGGAGGAGTGGTGGCAGCTGGTGAAGACCAACCTGCAGGCCGGCCGTGTGCGGCTCGTGTTCGTGGCTGACGTGATTCCCCCGTCGCTTCGCCGCATCGTGGAGTTTCTCAACGAGCAGATGGACCCCGCCGACGTACTCGCGATCGAGGTGCGGCAGTACGTCGGCCCCGGTGGCCGCACGCTGGTGCCGACGCTGCTCGGGCGAACCGCCGAGTCGTCTCGGCGCAAGGCTGTGGGGAGCGCCGTGTCGGGGCCCACGTGGACTGCGACCACCCTCGAGATGGCACTGCGCGAAGCAGGCGCGAGCGATGGGGAGTGTGCTGCCGCGACCGCGCTGCGCGAGTGGGCAGAGACGCAGAAGCTGCGCGTCTGGTGGGGATCGGGAACGACGATAGGCTCCTTCATTCCCGTGCTCGACCGCGGCAGCGAGTCGTATCAGCTCTTCTCGGTGCGCACCAACCGCACGGTGGAGCTGCAGTTCCAGTGGCTCATCCCCAAGCTTGCGCTCAAGGATGGGACGCTGCTCGGGGCGCTCCGGATTCGGCTGAACGAGATCAGCGGGATCCAGGTACCGCCAGATCGCCTTGCCGGGCGACCGTCGTTTCCGCTTGCCGCGCTCGAGGATGTCGCCTCGCGATCGGCATTCCTGGCGGCGTGGGATGCGTTCATCGCGGAGCTGCCGACCCCCGTGTGACCTGCATCGGGAGTCATCGGACATCAGCGCTGATCGACACGGAATGGCGCTCGTTTGGCGTCGGATCCCGACCACTCGACTGTCACACCCCCACCCCAATTTCCGGTATCCCCAACACCGGAGATCCTGCATGCCCCCTGTCGATGGCAACAAGGCCTGGCGCACGCTGACTCGCGCCATCGCGCAGTGCCTCGCCGAGCTCGACGAAGGCGACTTCCTGATCATCGCGCACCGTCACATCAACCATTACGTGCAGGTCGCTGGGCAGGGCGAGCACGGCTTCCGCGTGGAAGCGGCGAGCAACACCTACATCGAACCGCCCTCCGCCGCGCTCACGACGGTACAGTACGCGGAAATGGACACGCTCGGCTGGCATCGGGCCACCGAAGACCCGCCCGAGCTCGCCACCGTGCAGCGCGACTCGGACGGCAGCCCCAACTTCTACCGTCAGGTGGACGTGGGCGACGACCTCGACGCCGTCGCGGACGTCATGATCCGGACGCTGCACGAGGTGTACGGCGTCGAGAGCCCGAAACTCCTGGAGTACCAGGCGTTCCACCGGGATCTCGGGGAGTTCGTGTTTCCCCACATGCCGATCGCTCGGCGTATGCCTGAAGCGTGGTAGGCACGACGCAGGCGACCTGTAGCTCATTCCTGCGTGCTGATGGCCGAATCGTCGAGCTGCTGGAGAGCGATGAGCCCTTTCACCAGCAGTTCACTCACGGTGCGACTGCTCCGCGTCGTCGCGCAGCCGGGGTGCCGGCCAGCAACGGCCTTGGTACGTGGAAGATGCCGACTGCTCCCCTATAAGGGATGGGGTTGTCGAAGAAGACCGGCTTTTCCAACACCCACCCGAAGGGGCCCTCGAACCAGTCCGAGGAGTGCTGTGTCACACAATCGACGATGTCCACCATTCCGACGATGCACCCGTATGCGGGTGAATACGCGACGTGCTGCGCGCGTTGTCGGCCTCTGTTGAGAAACTGCTGGGTCGCCTTGATCTCTGCATCTGACATGGGATGCCGAGATGCGTGAATGAGGATGGTTCCACGCAGATGGGTTCGAGTCCTTCGATTTTCGATCGGCTTCCAGTCAAGAACGATCAGGTCGGCGAAAGGCTGCCGGACGCTGAGTGCTGGCAGCGTCGCGGGGAGTGGTTGTCTTGGCATGTTGGACGCTCACTGTACGAATCGGTGCCGGTGATGCCACGCGAAGTACTTCGACGTTTGGGGAGAATGCGACGGGCACGAACGGTCCTCCAGCCGCCTCGCCAATGTCTCAAGTGCCTGAATGGAATGCATCCAGGAGGAGATGCTGACAACGCCCTGCGCATCGACGCTCACCCATCCTCGTTCGTAGAGTGGATCGCAACCCATCAGGCACAGCGGGAACGCGACATGCTCGGCGTCGCGCCGCTCAATCAGGCTGCATCGCGAGCGTGGCTTGATGTGGGCCGCCACGACCAGTTCAGCAGGAAAACGCCGGTTGCAGAGGGCACACCGAACGAGTCCCTTCTGGCCTGGTTTGACGTGGAGTTGCCGCAGGAACGACTGCTCGATGCGGCCTGCTCGGGAGTGATACCGATCGAGAGGGCCGGCGATTGCCGCCGCGCGACGGAAGCGGCCGCGTGTCGTCGGGACCATCCAGTCGATCGGCAGGCCTGCGACCACCTGTCGAGTGCGAGCGGCTTGTTGCTCGCTGACCAGCCTCTCGAACTCATCGGAGCTCACGATTGCGGAAGGCAGTCCGCTGGCCAGGCGTGTGGCGATGTCGCTCTCCTTGATGCCGAAATCGCTCATCAGCCAGCGCGCGGAATCTCCGCGAACCAGGATTTCCAGTTCTTCGCTCTCGAGGGAGACGTGATTGCGTGGAAGCCCACCCATCGCCACGACTGTTCGGTGGAGCTCCTTGCGAGGAGCCCACGCCTTGCCCGTGAATACGACTCGCAATCCTTGCACCGAATGAATTCTGCCGGGATAGATCGACGCCATTCTCCAATCACTCCGTCAACCGAAGTTCGACGATAACCTCCTTCCCGCCACGCTCCACCAGCACGCTCGTGCTGCGCCCGATCAGCGGCCGGCGCAGCACGCGAAACAGGTCGCCACGTGTCGTCAGTGGCCGATGCTCGATCGCGAGCAGGATGTCTCCGGTGCGCAGCGGGTTGTCGTCCGACGCCGCGGCCACGCGCAGCCGCTCGTGTGCCTCCCCGTGCTCCTGATGCTCGACCACGTCGATCGCGACGCCGAGCCTGGGACGCTGCACTCGGCCGCACTCGATGAGTTCCGGCACGATCGATTCGACGGTC
>JAABRY010000183.1 GCA_011390645.1 Gemmatimonadota bacterium | reverse complement strand
GTTGCCATCAAGGCGATTCTGCCGGAGGTCGCGTCACACAGTGGTGCGATCGAGCGCTTTCGTCGCGAGGTTCGGACCTCCGCGTCGCTCAGCCACCCGCACATCATCCCGATTTACGCGGTTGGCGATGAATCCAGCCTCGCGTACTTCGTCATGAAGTACGTCGCCGGCCGTGGCTTGGATACCGTGATTCGGGATGAGGGCGCGCAGTCCCCGGAGTTCGTGCACACGATTCTTCAGCAGATCGGACTGGCCCTCGACTATGCGCACCAGAGCGGTGTGGTGCATC
>JAABRY010000182.1 GCA_011390645.1 Gemmatimonadota bacterium | reverse complement strand
GGCCGCAAACATCATGCTGGATGACGGCGGATGGGCACTGTTGACGGATTTTGGCATCGCCAAGGCCACGGACTCGCCCGGACTCACCAGCTCCGGGATGATCGTGGGCACGCCGTCGTATATGGCCCCCGAGCAGTTCTCCGGCGAAAATGTCGGTCCGGCCGCCGACCAGTACGCGCTCGGGTGCGTGGCCTTCGAGCTGTTGGCGGGACGACGCCCGATGGTCGGTGGCACCGTCGCCGAGCTCATGCGGTGTCACCTGCTCGACCCACCGCCCCGACTCGTCGACCTCGTGCCGAGTTGCCCGCCGGAGCTCGATGCCTGCATCCAGCGCATGCTCGCGAAGCGGCCTGAGCAGCGCTTCGCATCCATTCACGAGGCGCTCGCCACGCTGCACCCGCCCAGCAAGGATGCGCAGGCGCGCGTGACCACCACCATCAGTCGACTTGCCAGTACCGGCTCCGAGCTCAGACCGGCGATCAGTCAGCCCGTCAGTCCGTCACCGGGACGCTCCACCGCCGGCTCGCGACCCGCGACGACTTCCGACAAGACCCCACCGCCTGGCGGCGTGCGATTCTCCACAGCGCAGCTGCTGCTCGCCTCGGCCGCCGTCGTCCTGCTCACCGTCATGGCCGTTCGGCTGCCGCGCGCCAACGAGGCCGCGACGGAGAACCGCTCAGACGCGCCACAATCCGTCGTGCAACCAGTCGGTGACTCGCTATCACAGGACACCGGGCGAGCGAGGCAGAGCGCGCCACCCGCCGCGAGGCCACCCGCCCCGGTCGAGCGGACACCGTCTGCGCCTGCGGGACGCGATCCCGTCGCGCGAGTGCCGAACGATGCGCCGCGACCCACACGCACAACGGAACGGGACACCAGGGGTGACACCACCACGGCCGAGCCGCTGATCGCGCCACCCGTCGAGCAGGCCGAGGCAACCGTCCCCACGCCAGCGGACGCGAACACGCCAGGAGCGCTGCGTATCGGAACACGCCTCACCGGGGGCTTTCTCTACATCAATGACGAAATCATCGCGCTGCCAACGGCCAAGCTCCAACGCTTTCCCCTGTCTCCCGGCCGACACCGGTTGCGCATCACCACGAACGGATGCGTGAGCCCGTGGGAGCAGGTGGTCGACGTGCGCCCCGGGGAAGTGCTGACCTTCAACTACATCACACCGCAATGCGATCCTCGACCATGACCGCACCCGTACAGATCGGGTGGTTCAACGTCCGCCCCCTGGCGCTCGCCGCACTCGTCCTCCTGTCTGGCACGACATTGCACGCGCAACAGCCGGCCGCAACGGGCGACTCACCGGCGCAAGACCTGATCACACGCGCCAAGGAGGCGCTCAACAATCTCAACTACGCGATGGCGAGTGAACTCGGCAAAGCCGTCCTCACACAACCTCGCCTCCGGAGTGAACAGCGCGTGGCCGCCATGCAGGTCGTCGCGGCCGCGTACTTCCCCAATCCGGATGATGGGGAGGGCGTGATCCTGCCCGACAGTGCCCTGCACTATCTCCATCTCGCCGCACGCATCCGGCCCGACCTGCCGTTGGCGACCGACATTCGATGGCCAGGACTCGACTCGCTGTTCCGCGTGGCGCGGGATCGCACCTTCGCAGCGATTGCGATTCCCCCTGATGAGTCTTCGCTCGTGGGCACCGAGGGGCGCAGCTATCTCGAAGTCATCAGTACGCGCCCCGCGATCGTACGCGTGCTCACCGCGCCGCGCGGCAGCAGTCAGTTCCTGCTCCATGACTCGACCGGACCGGCCGAGCGCGCGCGCATGGGCCTGCGCGCGCATGATGGCCGGCAGGCGCTGCTGACCATCGGCGAGCACACCATGCTCATCGAAGTCACCGACGCGAAGTCGTCCTCGCGCGATACACTGCGCTTCCGCGTCGAGGTGGAGGGGGACGTCGCGCCGATTCTCGCCCAACTGCCAGTGCTCGATTCCAGCGCCATGCTCCCGGAACGCCAACCGCGAAAGCTTGGCGCCGGCATCGTCGGCGCCATCTTCTTCGGTGGTGCGACCGTGGCATTAGCCCAGTTTGCACGAGCCCGAGAACCGATCCCTTCCGCGTTCCCCGCCGATGGACGCGCGCGAGTGATCGCATTGCTCCTTGCGGCGGGTGGCGTTGTCGGCGGCCTGGCCGACAAGGGAGTGCCGCTCCCTGGCAACAGTGCGGCGAACACCATCCTCCGCGCACAGCACGCCGCCGCCGTTCGTGACGTGGAGGATACCAACCGTCTCGCCACATCATCCTACCGACTCTCGATTCGCATTCTTGCGGAGGCCCCGTGAACGTACGAGTACTTGCCGCGGTCCTCACGCTCGCGGCTGGGGTGTCCACCGCTCGCCCCGTGCACGCCCAACGCAGCTATCCAGTCGATCTGCAGGTGTACCCGGTCACGCAGAGTGCACGTCGGCAGGCCATCGCGCCCGGAGAGGACGCCCCCGTCTCCAGCAGTAGCACCATTCGCGGCATCGAAGCCTTCCTGCTCCCCAGTGGTGGCGGACTCGGCATCTTCGGGCGACACCATACGAGCAGTCTGGGGGACACGAATGCACCTCTCCTGCAGGAGGCGGGAATTCTCATCGGGGACGGCGGCTTCCGGCTCGAAGCCGCCTACTCCGCGCGTCGGCATCTCCCGCAGGATTCCGTCATCCCGTTCATCCGCGGTGGCTTCGCCGCCACCTCGGTGCTCGGCACGAGTGGAGTCGCGTTGCGGCTGCGCGCGGGCTACTTCGTTCCCGTGGATCGCCTGCAGGGCGACAGTCAGGACACGGAGGGGTGGGAGGGCGAAACCACGCTCACGTACACCTGGGATCGCTTGCCACTGAGTGCGCAACTCGGCTACCGCATGGAACGACTTCGCGTCGTCGATTTCGAGGAAGAGACGTCGGCGCTGACACTCGGCATCGGCATCTGGCTGCAACGACGGCGCTGATTCGGGCCACCGTGATGCGTTCGTCCGAAGCACCTGCGCGTGGTCGTGATCTCACGAGGCGCCAGCAGGAGCCAGCAGGCGCCATCGACCGCCGCGTCGCGGCTGTCGGTCATCCTCGGAGGTACACCATGTCAATCGCCGTTGAGCAACATTTCTTCACGCTGCGACACAATCGCGAGTACTACGAGCGACTTGCTGATCTTCTGGCAGCGATCACAGCGCACTCCGAAATCTGGCGCGTGGCGAAATCGCTCAGTCACGGCGGTGCGCTCGCTTTCCACGCGCACTCGCGCTACCTGCCTGCCGTTCGATCCTATTGTGAGTACGTACGACACAACGGCCGAATCGACCCGCGAAGCCCCCAAGCTCGAGTCGTTCGCGCGAGGCTCGGGTCCAATGCACGCCGCATGTACGAAACGCAGCGCCCCGTCTTCAACTTGACGCTGGACCTGCTGCTGCTTCTGGGATCGGCTCCGCTTGGAGGAGTGCCGCTTGCTGCGGCGGTGATGCTTGAGACGACACCGTTCAAGCGGCAACTACAAGAACGCTGTTGGCTCCTGTTCAAACACGCCGAGCAGCGCTGGCTCGCACACGCGAGGAGCCAGGGCTGAGCTCTCGCGGTGTCCGCACATGGCGCAGCTCAACGACGGGGCGCATCATCAATGGGAACGTCACCGGACCGTCCCCCGACCCACCCTCACCGCCCCGGATCATGCGTTTCCCCGTCATGGTCGCGCTCTGCTGCGTGGTGGCCCCCGCCCTCGTCGCCCAA